>CAMDKO010000125.1 GCA_945901155.1 Pedobacter schmidteae | reverse complement strand
GCATATACAGAAAACAAGAGCTTATTAAAAAATTGATCAGGATAATACATCGATGAAGAAACATCTATTACTATTTGACACCTTAGGTTTGTTTCTTCCTCAAACCGCTTAACAAAAAGCTTATCCGTGCGACCATATAATTTCCAATCAACATTTTTTACAGAATCTCCGGTATTATAAAGTCGATGCTCTGCAAATTCAACAGAGAAACCATGAAACGGACTTTTATGCAGGCCCGTTATAAATCCCTCTACAACCTGCTGGGAAAGCAATTCAAGATTCCCGAAATCCTGAAGATCTTTATAATTTGACAGCTTAGGTTCCATGCTCTAAAATAATATAATTTCGGGGTAAAGGATTCTGATTTTTTGAAATAATGTAAAGAAATTTTAAGAGTAGCAAAATAAATACACCCCCAAACATTTGATGAATTATAGAAAAAAATTAACTTCGAATGATTTTTTGCTATTGACCAAATAGCCAAATTATCCATCCAAAAGTCCAATTATTTTAAATTAAAGAAAATCAACATCCTATGATGATTTATAAATTCAGATATGCCTTAATTTCAGTGCTACTGATTGGTTCATTTTCTACACAAGCTCAACTCAAAGACCTGAGTTTCAAAGAAATTTTTTCTAACCCGGTAAAAGATATTATCAATCCAATTCCGGTATACAGGGGCTGGGCTGACAATACACATTATATTGAATATCGCATGGAAGGGCAGCAAAGTAAGCCATACACTATTGATGCCCGCACAGGAGAAGCAGTTCAATCGGCACCTGCGCAGGTAAATGAAGCTTCAGTAACTATAAAAAATAAAGATGTTTTTTTCAAGGATGCTTTGGGAACAGAAAAACAATTAACTAAGGATAGTATTCCTGAGAAAAATCCAACCTTATCTCCTGATAAAACTCAGGTTGCCTTTACAAGAAACAATGACCTGTATTCTATCGATATCGCTTCAGGCATAGAAACGCGATATACAAACGATGGGTCGGATGTGATTTATAATGGATGGGCTTCATGGATATATTATGAAGAAATTCTTGGCCGACCAACCCGATATAAGGCTTTCTGGTGGAGCCCGGATAGTAAACAGATCGCTTTTATGCGTTTTGACGATTCAAAAGTTCCTGTATTTCCTATTTACAATTCAAACGGGCAACATGGTTTTCTTGAAAATACCAGGTATCCTAAACCTGGAGACCAAAATCCTGAAGTCAAAATGGGAATAGTTAACAGCGGTTCAAGTGGAATAGTTTGGGCTGATTTCGATCCAAAAAACGATCAGTATTTTGGCACTCCTTTCTGGATGGCCGATAGCAAAACACTGTGGATGCAATGGATGAACCGCGATCAAAATCATCTCATTATTTATAGTGTCAATCCATTGAATGGTAGCAAAAGGGCTATTCATGAAGAAACACAAAAAACCTGGGTCGACTGGTTTGATGAACTGTATTTTCTTAAAAATGGACAAGGTTTTATCCTGAAAAGCGATAAGAGCGGCTGGGGTCATTTTTATTATTATGACCTTGAAGGCAAGTTGAAAAAACAATTAACATCCGGATATTGGCGAGTGAACCAATTAGTACTAGTTGATGAAAAGGATCAAGAAATATTTTTCACAGCAAGACAGGAAAATTCAACAAGAAACGACCTTTATCGGGTTAGCTTGAAGGGTAATGAAGAACCTATCAGATTAACCTTTGGAAATTATGACCATCAGATCAGTATTTCACCCGACGGCAACTATTTCCTGACAACTTATTCTAATATATCAAGTGCCCCTAAATCAGCTTTATTGGATAATAAAGGAAATATTATTCGTGAACTATCCGATTCAAAAGGCTCAGCATTTGATTCCTATCAACTTCCTAAAACAGAACTTAGCTATTACAAGACGCGCGACGGCCTCGAACTCCCGATGACCATTACGTTACCTTTAAATTTTGATCCAACCAAAAAATATCCTGTCTGGATTTCTGTTTATGGTGGTCCGGATGCCGGAACTGTTTACGACCGATGGAAAAGTCCACTTGGGCTTAGCTACTGGTGGGCTAAAGAAGGTATCATTCAAGTAGCTATTGATAACCGAAGTTCAGGGCATCTGGGAAAGACAGGAATGGATTTCATTTACCGAAAAATGGGTAAATACGAGATCGAGGATTATATGGATGCGGCAAATATACTCAAATCGAAACCTTATGTTGACGGTACACGAATCGGAATTACGGGGGGCAGCTTTGGCGGGTATATCACTGCAATGGCATTGACTTATGGATCGGATGTATTCACACATGGTATAGCTAATTACTCTGTAACTGATTGGTCACTTTATGATACACATTATACCGAACGCTTTATGGGAACCCCTAAGAATAACCCTGAAGGATATAAGATCACCTCAGCAATAAGCTATGCAGATCGGCTAAAAGGAAATTTACGTATTGTACATGGCACTATGGATGATAATGTTCACATGCAGAACAGCATTCAACTAATCAACAAACTGCAAGATCTAAATAAACATTTTGAATTCATGCTCTATCCAGGTGAACGTCATGGCTGGGGTGGTTCAAAAGCAAGACATAGCAATCAGGAAAATGTGCGGTATATCTATCAAAATATGTTGCAAAAGCCAGTTCCGGCAGAATACCTGGAGTATTGGAAATAAAAATGAAAACAAAGAAATAAAAACAAAGAAGCTCCTGCAGATTTCTGCAGGAGCTTCTTTGTTAAGCGATATGTATTTTGCTTATGCCAATTGCTTGCTCAGCTTTTCAGCGAGAACTGATTTAGGCACTGCACCAATTTGTTTATCTACAATTTCACCATCTTTAAAGAACAAAAGAGCAGGAATATTACGGATTCCGAATTTCATTGAAATTCCCGGGTTGTTATCTACGTTTACTTTTCCTACAACTGCTTTACCTTCGTATTCTTTTGCAAGTTCTTCAACAACGGGGCCTACCATACGGCAAGGACCACACCATTCTGCCCAAAAATCAACCAGGACAGGTTTATCAGATTTAAGGACTAATTCGTCAAAGTTTGCATCTGTTAATTCTAATGCCATAATAATAAGATTTTCGTGTTTATAATTTAAAGATAGTATTCAATATTCTTGCCACAAATATACCCTGCTTTTGTGACATTAATTCAACTTATAGCGAACTCCAACCAATTTAGAAATTTCTTCTAAAAACTCATTACTTGGATTGATCCTAACTGATTTTGAGGGCATTTCTAGTGTCGTTTCCTCATCATAATCCATGATCATGAATTTCAACTGGCAATTTCTACTTTCATTATGATCAGAATTGATCCTTACAATTTCATCTATCTTATTCATGAAAGTTTTGGATAGTTCAGTAAGAGGAAGTTGAATAGTAAGACATTTTGACATTTTATCTCTCAATTCTGATAAAAGAACTATACTATTAACTTTAAACTCCCAGTTATCCTTTTGTTTAAAACGCTCCGTAACTATACCTCTAACTTGAAGAAACAAGCCGATGACCAAATATTGTTTTAGCTTAATATAATCTTCACCAAAAAGAGCAATTTCAAAAGTCTCTCCATAATCTTCGAACATGAAAGAGCCAAAAGGCTTACCCGTTTTTGTAGTACCGTGCCTGCAAGCTGAAACTAAACCACCAATGACCAAATCGCGATTACTTATTTTCTTGAACTCCTCCTGATCTTCAGGCATAATCTCAGTTCCTTTCATTCTATTAATAAGGCTAAGGTGCTTTACATGATGTGAGCAAAAATTAGCAAGCTCAAACTTATAATTGTCTAAAGGATGACCAGTGAGATAAATTCCTATCGATTCCTTTTCATATTTCAATTTCTCAATCAATCCCCATTCTTCACATTCAGGCATTTGAGGTTCTGAAATTTCAGCATCATTCGTCCCTCCAAACAAGGAAGCCTGGGAGGAGTTCAAGTTATTCTGAAAATCATTCGTGTATTTTATCAGACGCTCAATACCGTTATAAAAACTGGCATCAGGCTTAAAGAAAAATTGCGACCTATGATGTCCAAAGCAATCAAAGGCCCCTCCATAAACAAGATTTTCATACACTTTTTTACTAACAGATCTGGAGTTAGTACGTCTTGCAAAATCATAAATACTTTGATAAAGTCCGTTTTCTGTTCGCTCTTCAACAATACTTTCAACAGCCTTTTCACCCACCCCTTTCATTCCTGACATGCCAAAACGAACCTCACCTTTTTTATTAACGGTAAAGCTCAGTTCAGATTCATTAATATCTGGACCTAATACAGAAATTCCCATTTGTTTACATTCTTCCATAAAGAAGGATATTTTTTCGATGTTATTCTGATTGTTCAATACAGCAGCCATGTACTCAGATGGATAATTAGCCTTTAAATAAGCGGTCTGATAGGCAACAAAGGCATAACATGTAGAGTGGGATTTGTTAAAAGCATATTGTGCAAAAGCTTCCCAGTCTGTCCAAACCTTTTCGGCTACGTTTTCATCATGCCCGTTTGTTTTACAGCCCTCCATAAATTGGGCCTTCATTTTATTCAGCACTTCGATCTGCTTCTTACCCATAGCTTTACGCAGCACATCCGCATCGCCCTTACTAAAACCTGCGAGTTTTTGCGATAACAGCATGACTTGCTCCTGATAAACCGTAATTCCATAGGTTTCTTCCAGATGCTCCTTCATGTCCAACAGGTCATAACTTACCTCCTCCCGACCATGCTTTCGGGAAATAAATTTGGGGATATATTCAATTGGTCCCGGACGATATAGCGCGTTCATGGCAATCAAATCCTCAAATTTATCTGGCCTCAAATCACGAAGGTACATTTGCATGCCGTCGCTCTCAAACTGAAAGGTTCCATTGGTATCACCACGCTGATAGAGCTCAAAAGTCTTCTGGTCTTCAAGTGAAATATAATCGATGTCGATGTCTACATTGTGATTTTGTTTAATCAATCGCAAAGCATCCTTAATAATGGTTAGTGTTTTGAGTCCCAAAAAGTCCATTTTAATTACACCCGCATCTTCAATAACTCGTCCATCAAACTGGGTAACCAGTAATTCAGATTCCTTAGAAGTTGCCACAGGAATAATATCAGTAAGATCGTATGGGGCAATAATGATACCCGCAGCATGAACGCCCACGTTCCGCACCGAGCCTTCTAGGATCATGGCCTCTTTCAACACATCCGCCTGCAGAGATTTACCATCTGCCAGAATCTTTCTTAGTGTTTTAATATTCTCAAAATCTTCGGGGTTCTGCTCCTTTTTAACCGTCTCAATTGGGGCGGTCATTACCTGCACCAGATTAGTGCCAGGCCTGTCGGGAACCAACTTTGCCAGCATATTGGATTCGGCAAGAGGAAGATCTAATACACGGGCAACATCTTTAATACTTGATTTTGCGGCCATAGAGCCATAAGTAATAATCTGGGCTACCTGATTTTTACCATACTTATCCACTACATAATCAATCACTTTTTGACGGCCGGCATCATCAAAATCCGTATCAATATCGGGCATCGACTTACGATCTGGATTCAGGAAACGCTCAAATAGCAGTTTGTATTTGATC
Organism: Pedobacter schmidteae; assembly: GCA_945901155.1. Taxonomy (GTDB): domain Bacteria; phylum Bacteroidota; class Bacteroidia; order Sphingobacteriales; family Sphingobacteriaceae; genus Daejeonella; species Daejeonella schmidteae_B. Next base: position 1,130 of record CAMDKO010000125.1, on the reverse strand, counting down.
GGATCGATATTAGTAATCCCGATGCAATAAGCCACTACAGAACCCGCAGCAGAACCACGCCCCGGACCAATGAATACACCCAAATCGCGCCCCGCACGGATAAAATCAGCTACTATCAGGAAATAACCGGCAAAGCCCATGGTACGAATCGTAAAGAGCTCGAAATTGAGACGCTCTTCAACCTCGGCACTGATATCCACATATCGGTTTTTGGCACCTTTAAATGCCAAATCTTTCAGATATTCCCACTGATTCATGTTCTCAGATTCAGAACCCTGATGGATTTTAAACTCATCAGGAATCGGAAAATTTGGGAGCATGATATCCCGCTTCAACTCAAGAATATCAACTTTATCTACTATCTCATTCGTATTGTCGAGTGATTCGGGCAGGTCATGAAAAATTGTGCCCATCTCTTGCTGACTCTTAAAAAAGAACTGATCATTAGGGAATCCAAATCGAAAACCCTTGCCGCTCTCTTCATCAGTTGCAATCGGCGTACTTTTCATATCGCCGGTGTTCACGCATAACAGGATATCGTGTGCATTGGCATCTTCCTGATCCACGTAATGCGAATCGTTTGAGCAGATTACCTTAACATTGTATTTCTTTGCAAATTTAAGCAGCACCGCATTAACCGTTTCTTGCTCGGGGATATTATGGCGCTGAAGTTCAATGTAATAATCTTCACCAAAGAGGTCTAACCACCATTTAAATTCAATCTCAGCTTCTTCTTCCCCTTTCTTTAAAATAGTTTGAGGTACTGAGGCACCCAAGCAACAGGTAGTGGCAATGAGCCCCTTATGATATTTAAGGATTAGTTCCTTATCAATCCGGGGCCATTTGCTATACAATCCTTCGATATAACCCAAAGAGCATAGTTTTACCAAATTTTTATACCCTTCAGCATTTTTAGCGAGTAATAGCTGATGAAAACGCTGATCACGCTTTTCTTTGGTAAACTGCTTGATATGACGGTTGTCTACCACATAAAACTCACACCCTACAATGGGTTTTACACCATGCTTTCCGGCTTCGGCAACAAATTTAAACACCCCGAACATATTTCCATGATCGGTAATGGCCATGGCTTTCATACCATCGGCTTGAGCCTTTTTGAAGAGCCGCGA
>CAMDKO010000124.1 GCA_945901155.1 Pedobacter schmidteae | reverse complement strand
CTGAATTTCAACCATGGACCAGCCATAGAAATATGATCCGTAGTACATTTGCCTTTTGCTTTGATCAGAAGTTTTAATCCCTTGATGTATGTACCTTCCCATGCTTTGAATGGATCAAGTAATTGCAGGCGCGAAGATTTTTCATCAACGATCACACTTACTTTACTTCCATCTTGGGCAGGTGCTTGATATCCAGCATCTTCAACATCAAAACCTTTAATAGGCATTTCAAGACCTTGAGGTTCTTCAAGCTTAACCTGCTCACCAGCTGAGTTAGTCAGGGTGTCGGTCATCGGATTAAAAGCCAAGTCTCCGGCAATGGTCATTGCAGTAACGAGTTCTGGTGAAGCTACAAATGCATGCGTATTTGGGTTTCCGTCGTTACGCGATTTGAAGTTTCTGTTGAATGAAGTAATGATTGAGTTTTTGCGGGTAGGATCATCGCTATGACGAGCCCATTGTCCGATACATGGCCCACAGGCATTTGCAAGAACTACTCCGCCCATATTTTCAAAGGTTTTCAGGAATCCGTCACGCTCTACTGTATAGCGAACAAGTTCAGATCCTGGAGTAATTGTAAACTCAGCTTTAGAAATCAAGTTCTTATCTACCGCTTGTTGTGCAATAGATGCGGCTCTTGAAATATCTTCATAAGAAGAGTTTGTACAAGATCCTATCAAACCAACTTCTAAGGTTTGTGGCCATCCATTTTCTTTAACAGCAGCTGCAAATTGTGAAAGCGGCCATGCCATATCTGGAGTAAACGGACCATTGATATGTGGTTCAAGTGTTGAAAGGTCAATCTCTATAACCTGATCAAAGTAATTATGCGGATTAGCATAAACTTCATCATCACCTGTTAAATGTTCTTTTATTTGATCGGCTAGTCCTGCAATTTCTGCACGTTCAGTACCTTTTAAGTAGGTAGCAATTTTATCATCATACCCGAAAACTGAAGTGGTAGCTCCAATTTCAGCACCCATATTACAGATTGTTCCTTTTCCTGTTGCAGAAAGAGATCTTGCACCTTCGCCAAAATATTCAACGATTGCACCTGTTCCACCTTTTACTGTAAGTATACCGGCAACCTTCAGGATCACATCTTTTGCAGAAGCCCAGCCAGATAATTTTCCGATTAGTTTTACTCCGATAAGTTTAGGGAATTTAAGTTCCCAAGCTAAACCAGCCATTACATCACATGCATCAGCACCTCCAACACCTATAGCGATCATTCCCAAACCACCTGCATTTGGTGTATGAGAGTCAGTACCGATCATCATTCCACCCGGGAATGCATAATTTTCCAGAACTACCTGGTGAATGATCCCGGCGCCTGGCTTCCAGAAACCAATTCCATATTTATTTGAAACCGAAGCAAGAAAATCATAGACCTCCTTATTCTGAGTGTTTGCTGTTTCAAGATCTGAATCTGCCCCAACCTTTGCTTGGATTAGGTGATCGCAATGTACAGTAGACGGAACAGCAACTGTTGGTCTTCCTGCCTGCATAAATTGCAATAAAGCCATTTGCGCTGTTGCATCCTGCATTGCTACACGGTCTGGTGCAAAATCTACATATGTTATACCGCGTTCATGGGCCTGAGTGGCATTACCCTCCCACAAGTGGGCGTATAATATTTTCTCTGTAAGTGTAAGTGGTTTCCCAACTATTTTGCGAGCTGCCTCAATACGAGGGCCATAGTTGTTGTAAACCTTTTTGATCATATCTAAATCAAATGCCATGTTATTTGCTTGATTTTAATTTATTTCTAGTTTAACTGCGGGCGAAGTTACAAAAAACGACCTGAAAAATGAAGCGTTCAGTTTATTGAAACTGTAATAAATCTGCTATTTCAAGAAAAAAATCATTCAATTCAGTTTTATGAGGATAAATATTAAATTATCAAGAATGGTTTTTGAAGGTGGAATTAGCAGGGGTTACTATTTTTAAAGTACTTTGAAAATAAAACCATTATTGTTTAAAGTATCAAGAATAACCGGCAGGCTATGCTCAAGTCGGTCAAAAGCTTTTATGCTATCGTGAAATACTATTATTGACCCATTTCTGCTGTTTTTTAATACATTATTGATGCAAGTTTGAGTACTAATTGTTTGATCAAAGTCGCCGCTCAAAACATCCCACATTACTATTTCGGTTTCTGGAATTTGCTCATTGATCGCAGAAATTTGTGATTTTTTAATTCGACCATAAGGAGGTCTGAACAGTTTGCTTCCTGTAAGTTCGGAGCATTTTTTGATATTATTTAAATAGTCATTATTGTCCGTGTTCCAGCCTTTTAGGTGGTTATATGTATGATTGCCGACCATGTGCCCTTCTGAAATTACTTCTGCGTATATCTCTGGGTATTTATCAATATTCTCGCCAATGCAAAAGAATGTTGCTTTTGCATTAAATTTTTTAAGCGTATTTAATACATAGGATGTAACAACTGGTATAGGTCCGTCGTCAAAAGTCAGATAAATGCTTTTCTCCTTCCTGTTTTTATGCCAGGTTAATGTAGGGTAGAACCACTGCAACCAAAAAGGAGAATTTGTTAGATACAAAAGCTTAATTATTATTTATCACGAAGATAAATATGTTAGCTAATTAATTGGTAGTATTTTTACGCGGATTTTTAATCGAATCGATTTTGTTTAACACGATATGAAACATATAAATGGTCAGTGCTTTTTCAGATGTTCTGTTTACTCTTTTTTACTAATTGTTTTTTCTGCAACATCACTTTCTGCTCAGGAGCGCATTACTTTAAAACGTGCTACAGAGCTTGTGATCGAAAATAATCTTCAGATCAAACAATCTCAATTTTCTGAGGCAATATCTGAAGAAAATCTTCAGCAATCTAAACTGGCCTTATATCCTACACTAAATGCCAATACTGGTTTGAACTTTAATTTTGGTAGAAGCATTGATCCTTTGACAAATCAGTTTGTTAATCAAGCAATTACTTCTACGAGTGGTAATGTATCATCTGGTACTGCTTTATTTCAGGGCTTTCAAAAAATAAATCAAATTTCACAGAATAAGTTACAGCTTGATGCTGATAAAAGTAATACCCAGAAAATTAAGAATGACTTGGTTTTGGCTGTAGTTACTAATTACCTCTCGGTATTAAATGCACAAGATCTTTTGCTTGCCTCAAAACAGCAATTGGCTATTTCTAATCAGCAGCTTGATATTGAGCAAAAGTTTTTCGATGTAGGCAGTAAAACTCTTGCAGATCTTGCTCAAGCCAGGTCGCAAGTTGCTACTGCAGAACTAAATGTTACGAATGCTCAGAATCAGGTTGACCTGTCATTTCTCAATCTTGCCCAGCTATTGGAGCTTGACCCATCTTCTGCATTTGAAGTTGAAAAACCTAAGATTGAAGATATGTCAAAGGTTAATTCTGCCTATACTGCTATTGACGTATTTAAATTAGCATCCTCCAGTTTTCCTGATATACGTTTAGCTGAATTGAGAAAGCAGGTATCAGAAAAGGGTATAGAAATTGCGAAAGGAGATTACTTTCCTTCATTGAATCTGCAGAGTGGTTTTGGTACTAGGTATTCGAATGGTTCATTTGGAAAAAACACATTTGGTACACAAGTAAAAGATAACTTTAATCAGTTTATTGGTTTTGGATTAAGTATCCCTCTTTTCAATGGATTGGCAGTTCGTTCTTCTGTCAGAAGAGCCAAGATAAATTTCCAGAATTCAGTGATCAATGAGCAGCTTGCAAAAAACAACCTGAATAAGGTTATTAACCAGGCAGTTTACGATTTAAGAGCTGCAGAAAAGCGTTATTATTCTACTCAAACGGCCTTTCAATCTTCAAAAGAGGCTTTTAATGTAATTGAGCAACGTTATGCTGTAGGATTGGTAAATTCTTTGGATTATAATCAGGCTCAAACAAACCTAAACAAAGCGCAATTTGACCAGATACAGGCACAATATGATTTTATATTCAGAAGTAAAGTAATTGATTTTTATCTGGGTAACCCTATAACCTTTTAATTAAAACCCCTTTTTCCTTATAATTGAAACATGGCAAAGAAAAATAATACATTAAAATATGTGCTCATTGGAGCAGGAATACTTGTAGTTGTAGCAGTTGCGGGGAATAAGCTTGGCTGGTTTGGTAAAAGTGAGGTTACTCAGGTAGCTGTTGAAAAAGTGGCAAAGCGTACAATCATAGAAACGGTTTCGGCAAGTGGTAAGGTTCAACCTGAAATAGAAGTGAAGTTAAGTGCTGAAGTATCTGGAGAGGTTGTTGAATTGCTTGTTAAAGAGGGTGATGTGGTTAAGAAAGGGCAGCTATTATGTAAGGTTCGCCCGGATGTTCTGAAGTCAGGTTTTGATCGTGCAGTTGCCTCATTAAATAGCCAGAAGGCATCTTTGGCAAGTACGCAGCAACAGTTAAAGCAGGTAGAAGCAAATTTTGCTAATATTACTGCTAAGTATAAACGTAATCAGGAACTTTTTGCTAAAAAAGTGATCTCTGCAGCTGAGTTTGATGCAGTTAAAGCTGAGTTTGAAGGTTCAAAAGCAAGCCTTGAATCAACACGTCAGAATGTGGTAGCTTCAAGATTTGGTGTAGAGCAGTCTAACGCAGTAGTAAAAGAAGCTGGTGCAAACTTAGCTAAGACTACCATCAATGCTCCTGTTGACGGAGTTATATCCAAATTATCTATTGAATTGGGAGATCGTATCCTTGGTACTTCTCAAATGGCGGGTACAGAGATCATGAGAATTTCAAACCTGAGTTCAATGGAAGTGAGTGTAGATGTGAATGAAAGTGATATAAACCGTGTATCAGTTGGTGATTTAGCTGATATTGAGGTAGATGCTTTTCAGAATCAGAAATTTAAAGGAGAAGTTACAGAGATCGCAAGTTCTTCAAGTGTTGTTGGAACATCAACAGATCAGGTTACCAATTTTACAGTAAAGGTTCGGATTTTACCAGAATCTTATGCTAAACTAGTACGTTCTGATGCTGCAAATCCTTCGCCATTTCGTCCGGGATTGTCTGCTACAGTAGATATTCAAACGGAACAATTTTCTGGAATTGCCGTCCCTATTCAGTCTGTAACTACTCGTGAAAAGAAAAAAGAAGAGAATGAAGCTGAAAAGGGAGCTAAGCCAGCTACAGCCAAGGATGAAAAGGAAAAAGTAAAAGATGCTGAACCTGTCAAAGAATATGTATTTGTATATAATGCAGGTAAGGTTAAACAGGTTTTAGTGACCACAGGAATTCAGGATGACACCTATATTTTGATAAAATCAGGATTAAAAGGTGGAGAAGAAGTGATTTCTCTTCCATTTACAGCAATTTCTAAAACCTTAAAGGATAGCGCCATGGTTGAAAAAGTAGACAAGGAAAAACTTTTTGCCAGCGAAAAGAAAAACTAATTTCTAAGAAATTCCTAACTTGTCCCGTCTACAACATTATTGTGGACGGGATTTTTATTATGTCGCATACTCAAAATAAGATAGCAGTTGTTGGAGGTGGTAGCTGGGCTACAGCTATTGTAAAGATATTGTCTGATAATCTTATCGATAAGGAAATTTACTGGTGGATGCGTAATAATGATGCAATAGAACATATTCGCAGGTACAACCATAATCCACATTACTTAAGTTCTGTCCAAATCAAGGTGCCTGATGAAAACATTAGCTCTGATCTGAAATCGATTATTGCAGTATCTGACTTGATCCTTCTCAATGTTCCTGCTGCTTTTTTGAAAGAAGCGCTGAAAGATATTAGTTCGGATGATTTGAAAGGGAAAAAGATTATATCGGCCATTAAAGGAATAGTGCCTGATGAAAATATGATCATCGGCGAATTCATGAATCAGCATTACCAAATCCCTTTTAGTGATATTATTGTGATCAGCGGTCCCTGCCATGCTGAAGAAGTTGCCCTTGAAAAATTATCTTACTTGACTATTGCTTCACAGGATAGTAACCTGGCTGCTCATTTTGCTTCAATGCTAAATACACGTTACATTAAAACTAATGTTTCGGATGATATTTACGGTACTGAGTACGCAGCAATCTTAAAAAATATTTATGCAGTTGCTAGTGGAATCTGCCGCGGTATTGGATACGGTGATAATTTCCAGGCTGTTCTTATCTCTAATGCTATCCGTGAGATTGAAAGTTTTGTTGATGCTGTACACCCAATCGGCAGAGATATTAAAGAATCAGCTTATCTTGGCGATTTATTGGTAACTGCTTACTCCCAGTTTAGCCGTAATCGTACTTTTGGGTACATGATAGGGAAGGGCTATACCGTTACTTCAGCCCAGCTTGAGATGAATATGATCGCTGAAGGTTATTACGCAGTCAATTGTCTGCATCAGATCAATAAAACATATAAGGTAAACATGCCTATCTGTAGGGCAGTTTATGCCATCCTTTATGAAAGGCATTCACCCCAGATTGAGATGAAACTATTGTCAGAGCAGCTGACCTGAATAGTGAGTATAGAGTATTGAGATAGATTCTGCTTCAGACTTCAGACCTCTCAAAAGCTAAAAGCTAAAAGCAAATTGTGCAATCTCAGACATCACATCTCACATCTCACATCTCATACCTCTATGGTTGCCTGAAATAGCTTGACCGTTTTTGAATTAACATTTAACTCAAAAATGATGGCAAAACCAGAACAATTGGCAAATCAAAAAAAAGATGTGCGTATCAATCGGTACTTTAGTGAAGGCTTTAAGAGAATCAAAGTCGAAGAGGTCGAAAAGAACCTGACTACGGTTTGGGAAATTGGCAAAGAGTATCAAGTAAGCCGGGTGGCTGTTTACAAATGGATTTATA
>CAMDKO010000123.1 GCA_945901155.1 Pedobacter schmidteae | reverse complement strand
ATATTTTTTGAGTTTTGAAAACTAAAACAACCGGCATTCCCAATGGTTCCAACCTTTTGATTGTTCACTTCAGTAAGCGGAGCTTGACATGCATCTTCAATCACTACCAGATTATGTTTTTTTGCAATTGCCATAATTCTTGGCATATCAGCAGGCATTCCTAAAATATGAACAGGCAAAATAGCCTTAGTTCGAGGGGTAATCTTAGCTTCCATTTTTGCAGGATCGATCTGATAGGTTTCCGGATCTATATCAACAAATATGGGCATCGCACCATTCATCAAAACAGCCTGCACAGTAGATATAAATGTGTATGGAGGAACAAGTACTTCATCACCAGCTTTTATATCCAATTGATTTAGAGCAACAATCAAAGCATTAGTTCCATTGCTAACGGTAAGGCATCGTTTGGCATCATTGGTTTTAGCCCAAAGAGCTTCAAATTCATTAACAACCGAAGCTCTTGACCATATCCCACTTCTTAAAACCTCAAGTACTCTTTTTTCATCCGTTTCAGGAATCCAGATCGGCCATTTTATCCATTTTGCAGCATTCCAAGCTGATGGTCCTCCAAGTATTGCGGGCATAGCTGAATGATCTAATTGACTGGCAATTAGAGAGGTGGAAATGCCTAAAGTCAATGCCGTTCCAATTCCAGCTACTGATGTTTGTTTTAAAAACCTACGTCTCGATGGATCACTTCTTTTATTTTTCATGACTCTTTAATTTCAATTTATACTATTCAGGAATGGAATGTACTGTATACAAAGATTAACGTTTACGTACCCGAAAATATAAAATATATTCAAGAAAACAATAGCGATTAAAAATAAATAAGTGTGAATTAGATTTTAACAGTGATTTCTATGTCAAAATCTCAACACGAATTTTACTAATTAAAATATAAAGAAAGTCATATTGAGTAATGATTATTTTTCAATAACCACGCCAATCATATCCATACTCACTCCTGCTTTTATTGACCCAACATCTTTAACCATAGCCTTTGAGGCTGCAGGCGGACGCTTCGGGTCATAATACTTAGGACGAATCTCATTCAATGCAGCACTATGGAGATCATTACTAACATAATAAGTGGCCTTTAAAAGATGCTTAAGATCACTTCCTGATTGCTTCATAATCAAATCGAGAAAATCAAAAATATCACTCAACTCTGACTTAATACCTCGCTCAGTATTTCCATACAAACCTGAAACATACACTTTACTCCCATAATTTACACGGGTTACCTTACTATAAACAGGAGAATGAACCATTCCCTTTGGTGTTATGAAATCTATCTGCTCATTTGATTTACTTAATGTTCGGTTTGAGGATGCAATCAATTCAATTTCAATTAATGGATCCTTACTTAGCCATTCTACATTAACAATAGGAGGAATTGTACCACCCTTGAAAAACTCTGCCATCACATCCTGAACGATACTCAAATCTGATATTGGGTTAATAAAAGACTTTATCTGAACAATGTCTTTTTTTTCAAGACCAAGAAAATGAAGTGTTTCTTCTAATTGCTTCAGCGTATTGAGCGTTGCTTCAGCTAAATTACCTTTTGCAGCCTGCCCTGATACATAAACAACCGGACCAGGTGGCAGGATTGATACTTGTGCAGATCCAGAATTGAAATATTTTACATTCTTATCAGAGGAATTGGTAGAAACAGCAATGGCATCTATAGAAATAAGAGCATCAGGATAACTTAAGTTACCAGTTACATAACTAACGGCTGGGAGTTTACCATATTTGAATTGTCTACTGATCTCGGTTTGAACTTCAGAAATTAGCGAAGTGTTTTTTAAGTATATGTTTAATTTGACTACTTGCTCAAGACCTGAATCAGCAATATTTAAGGCTTTAGAAAGATTGCCAAAAATTTGTCCAATCTGTTTTTGAAGTTCATCTTTGAAAACAAATTTGCCTCGTTTATCTAAAGAAAAAATTTGAGAGGTATGAGCAAGCGGTACATTTTTTACAATTACTGCATCTGAGCTACCTTTTAGCCTAGAGGTTTGAGCATATTGAATATCAGGGCTCTGACCCCAAGAAGCAAGGCTTCCGAAAATAAAAAATATAATTAGTGATGTTTTCATTAATAAAATCATGCCCTAATAAACAAAAGAAATGAAATGTTAATTAACTTAATTATTTATAGGTGCCCAATATGCGCAATAACCATCAGGGCGTACTGGACCTTTGAATAACATACATCCACCGCAGGGCTTATCCTTGGCTGGAGGCATATAAAGCGTGCAATTACTACAATGACTATCTGGAATAGGCGTTTTAGTTACATAAGCAAGTTTTTTTCGCTTTTCAATTTCCTCAACACTAACCCCTGAAAGATTATCACATTGATTTTTCTGAACAGGTTGAACTGCTTTCTTTGGAGGCTGCTGATTGGATGAACTAGGTTTAGCAAGCTCTTTAGCTACAGAACTAAAAGAATTATAACTAAGTACAAAGCCCGCTCCTGCAAGTATTGAACCTGCCTTCAAATACTTTTGCAAAAAGTTTCTTCTTGAACATTTATTATCTTTCATTTGACTCGTATCTTGAAGTTGATTAGAAACTATATCTATTGATTGCATTAATTTTTATTGCAGTTTTCTCAATAATTCATAAGAAGCTTTTATTTCAGCTTCAGAATTCATATTTAGCTTTTCTGCTGTTTCTTTCAATGCTTCATTCTTATTTAAGCCCATTTTAAGACCTTTTAATGCCGAAGCTTGCAAATTTGATCCATTCATTACCGGAAGAGAAATGATATCTAAGTAAGCTAAAAACTGCGTTTTATTATGTCGGGAAGCTATAACATTTGAAAGATCTTGCAAGAAACTAAGTTTCCAAGGCTCTACATTTTGAAAAAAAGAATTTTGTGAAACAAGTACTTTTAAAAGCTCTGGAGTAGATCCTGCTTCAGAACTTAACACAGCGCTTCTGAACCAATCATTTTGACCTTGATTCTGAATAATTTCTGAAAATGCAGGGATTATTTGCTGACCTTTAAATTCTCCCAAACTTAAAGCAGCCTGTAGTGCTACTCTTTTTGAAGGGTCGTTAATTAATTTAAGAACCAAAGGAAGAGTTTCTGGATAACGTTCTGCTAAAATTAATGCATTTTCACGCACTCCCGGAGATGAATCTTGTAATCCTTTGCTAATTATAGATGCATTCAATGAGTTTAATCCTTCAAGTACATATAATAAACGTAATCTTGTTCCTGAATCAGTACTAGTACTAAATATTTTATTAACCATTGGAACAATTGACTTATCCTGACGCTCAAGTAGCAAACGTTGAGCTTGAGTACGATACCATCCATTAGTATGGGATAAATAATCAAGTAGTTTTACACTCGATGCATCTTTCAGGTTGTGCGATACACTTTTATAAGTAGTATTATCAGGCAAAACACGGTATATTCTACCCATATCACTTCCGGCCATGAAATCCATATCAGCTTTCAGATCATCAGGAATAGAAACAGGAGTTTCAATATGTTGTCTATAGTAATCAAGAATATATAAATAACCATCAGGACCAACAGAGAACGTTACTGGACGGAACCAGGGATCTGTAGAGTAAATAAATTCTCTATCCTTTTCATTTTCAGGACGTTTTGCAACAAGAACCGGACTAGTTTCACTCGGACTAAGAATATCTCTGTGCACAACGTGTCCAGATACATCTGAGGTAAAAATATTACCGTAGAATTCTTTAGGCATTGCATCACCATTATAAACAGTACTACCTGAAGCTCCGCTAAAGCGATCTTCTGCATATTCAATTCTATTCAGATTCGATTCTTTATACGCTTTATTTCTGCGGGCGCTTCTTTCAGCACGCCAATACGGAGGTGGAGTTTCCTGAAACATGACTTCCTCATGATCTGTAACTGTTACATTAAATTTCGATGTTGGAAGAAATGCATGTCTATGGGTATATCTCCATGGAATTACAGCCTGTTGGAGGTGTATTGAATTCTGTGAAAAAAATCGATGCCCATAGTCATCAATCGTTTGACCGAATTGTCCGGGACCAGTTTCCAGCTCAAAAACATTCCGGTCCATTCTAAAACGAAAATCAGCACCTCTCACTTCTAAAGCTGCAGCATCTGGAGTTTTTTTAAGCGTTACTTTTCCACTTTGACCATTGTTATTTGCATAAATCCAATTATCAACGCCTAATTCAAGACTGGTTACCTGCGCCTCGGAGTTGTTTTGAAAAAATCCTGAAAATAATATTTCTGATGTATCTGACTTACCATCACCATTGGTGTCTTTAAGATAGATTATATTAGGTGCTGCTGTAACTATAAGTCCACCTTTCCATGGCAGCATACTGGTAGCTTCAGTAACATTCTCTGCAAAAATTATTGATTTATCTATCTTGCCATCTCCATCTGTATCCTTAAGGATACGAATTCGACCATGTCCTTTACCTGGTTCCACTTCATATGGATAATCGGGCATTTCAATTACATAAGCATTTCCTTGTTCATCAAATTCGAGAGATACTGGATCAAAAACATGAGGTTCAGATGCAAACAATTGAACTGAAAAACCATTGACAATGTTTAATTTTTTTAAAGATTCTTCAGGGCTAAGCGCAGCAGCATAGCGTTGTGCCAGACAATCTCCTACTAAGAGTATAAAGGGTAATAATAATAAGGCTTTTTTACCTTTAAGACAAGTCTTCATTCTTTTTTTATTTAAATAGCTATGGTAATAAAATCAATTTTAATTGCTAAGAATAGATCCATTGGTTCATTTGTTAAACAACCAATTAAACAAAACAAATTAATCAATAAAAAATTGAATCTGTATTACTTTTGTGTTTACTAAATGTAAATATACATTTAGAAGAATCTATAAATAACAAAACGGTTACGTACCCGAAATTATGACATAAAAACGGCAAAATAAAATTTATTTTAATTTGAAAATCACAGGGTATCGATACAATATTTTTAATAAAATAAGTCTGAATAACTAGCTATTAATGAAAAATTAGGGCTTTTGAATAAAAACAGTAAATTTTAATTGACCTGTGTATTCATCGTGTGGAAAGGTGAGAAATTTTAATTTACCATCATTTTCAATAATAAAACCGGGATCATCATCCAACTCAAGCGTTTTACCTAATGACTTGGCAACTTTATAATAACGTGTACTCCCATTTGGCAGATCTATTCGTATATAATTTACCTTAGGAACTATCCTATCTAGTTCCAAAGTCCATTTATTTCCTTCATTAATAATTCTAAGTAATTTACCAGAAAGCTCATTTCCTGATTGATAGGTCCATCCTGACCCTGAAATAACTTGAATATCATTGCCTTTAATGGTAATCCGATCTTCAATCATTAATCCATTTAAAGCGTATTTAACCCGATATGTATTACCATCAGACTTGACTGATTCTATCCATGGTTTATCATTAAACGGTTCATGAACAGTCATAAAAGATGATTTGCCACCAGTATGCCTTTGCATTAATCCAAGCCGCATGAAATCATCCAATTTATTATCATTTTCACCTGCAAGTCTTACTGATGGAGAACTGAAAGTAAATATTTCTGAGCCCTCAGGGGCAAAATTATGAGTTCTTAATCCTGATTTTTCATATCGCCATGTTGCCGTCCAAGGTTTGCTGGTTTTTCCAGTTTTGATATTTTTCAAATAAGAATAGGCATGAATACGCTTACCTTCAATATCTGAATCATACTGATTTTTAGGAATATTGATACCTCCCCAATCCGGAACAAGGGTTTTTACCTTTGTTTCAATTGAAATACTAGTTTCCATTTTCCCTTCTTCTTCACACATTCCGTGCAAGAACCAGTCATGGGTATTTCCTCCTTCCACATCAAAACGATCAATCACGTAATCGCGACCTTCAGCTGCATGAACCATAATGAGCCTCCTTCGGTATGTACTTGCAACAGCATAGGCTGGAGAGGCCTCCACATCAATCACCTTCACATTCACATTCTTATCATCGTAAAATTTAAGGTGTCCGGTAACAGGATTTTTAATTGATCCAGCATCCTGTGCTTTTTGATCTATTACCACTGTATTATGAGAAGCAGTATGAAGTGTCCAACCCCTATATTTTGAATGCGTGTAACCGATATCTGAAAGCAATTCTTCTCCTTTTGCAAATAAAATAAGGGATGCATTATCATAATGGGAATGACCATAATTACCACTCCAGTTTAAGTTAAGTACTATTTGCTCATTCCCTTTGCCATTACCCAAAGCCGCATTTCCAAGTGAAGACCATAAATGCGAAACAGAATTATCTGTATTTTTAGCATTCACATTTCTGGTTGCCCAAGTATCGTTAATGGGAATCTTTCGTCCATTTGGCAAAATAGCTTCTTGAGACACCTGTAAAGCTTTGGTATAAAATGGCATTTTATTGGTCAAATCCAGATTATCAAATCGATTTGCTACGTATTCTGGAGGATCTGAATATCCATTAGCAGCAGAAGCCACACTTTTTAATCCACCAATTGTTTGATCATGGTATGAAGCCGTTCCTTCTTTCCACCATCCATCAGCAAAAAAACCAAGTTTCAAAAATTCACTAAATCGATTAACCCCATCATGAACCATGTCTGGTTTATTTAATATCCTTCCAAGACGAACCATATCCCTGTACATTCCAGGCGACATATTAGTATATAATTCAGGATTTGCTGCCGTAAATTCATAACCTAAAATAAGTAGATCTTTTACGATTCTTTTATCCGTTTCAGTTCCAATAAAAGCATCCATTCGTTTCCAGTCGTATTCATTTTTCAAAAATTCATAGAC
>CAMDKO010000122.1 GCA_945901155.1 Pedobacter schmidteae | reverse complement strand
CCCTTACTTCCCTGCAGCCTTAGCATGGTCAGCCAAAAACTGAGCCAATCCGCTGTCAGTTAATGGGTGTTTTGAAAGGGCGATCATGGCAGATAACGGCCCTGTAATTACATCAGCGCCTATTTTAGCACAGTTAATGATATGCATTGGATGACGAACAGAAGCAGCAAGTATCTGTGTTTCGAATCCATAATTATCATAGATAAGTCGAATGTCTTCAATTAAGGTCAAACCATCGGTTGAAACATCATCTAAACGACCAATAAATGGAGAAACATAAGTAGCACCAACTTTAGCAGCTAAAAGTGCCTGTCCTGACGAAAATACCAGGGTACAATTGGTTTTGATGCCTTTAGAACTAAAGTATTTTATCGCTTTTATTCCTTCAGCAATCATCGGTACTTTTACTACGATTTTTGGATCTAGAGCAGCTAGTATTTCGCCTTCTTTGACCATATTTTCAAAGTCGGTAGCAATAACTTCTGCACTCACATCTCCATCTACCAAAGCACAAATAGCTTTGTAATGATTGATTACATTTTGGTGACCTGTAATGCCTTCTTTTGCCATTAGGCTAGGATTGGTAGTTACTCCATCTAAAATACCGAGTGCCTGAGCTTCTTTGATCTGGGCAAGGTTTGCGGTGTCTATGAAAAATTTCATGTCAATTGAATTAGCAAATTAGTGAATGAGCAAATTAGCAAATTATGCGTTCTTACTCGTGAAAATTATTTTATTTATGATTTTTTATATTTCAATTAGCTGCTCAGTTAATGCAGTTAATTCTGAATGATTATGTAATTCTTTACATAATGCCAGCCAATATTCGGTTTCATCAAATCCTTGATAGCAATTTTAAATTTATGAATAAAATCGGCTTTGCTCTCTGCATTTTGTGCTTCTCTGACGTTGGCACCAATTGAAGTAGAACTTTTAAACAGTTGATTTGCTAGCGGAAAATCCTTGTTTTTTTGAAGTAATTGGCAATATCTGGCGGCATTAACAGCAAAAGAAAACGTTTTTAAAAATATTGAATTTTCATCAGCCTTAAGCCTGCTCATATATTGAAGCAATTTGCTAATTAACTAATTAACTAATTAACTCAATTTAAAAAAAAATGGGCAAGCACCTTTTATCGCACCGCTACAACCTTCTACCCTTGCTGCGTTCCCACCCTGGGGGAGTTCAAAGGGAGCTGGTCGTAAAAGACTTGCCCGTCACAAAAGTAAAAAAAAAAAGGAATTATTGCCCTTTGGGTATAAAACTGATGCGTGAAATATCATTTTGGCAACAATATTATCGATAAATTATAAATATTCTAATTTTGTTAATATAAAATGATAGTTTTTGATTTAATGATAAAAATCATTGTTAATTAAGTAATGATATCGCTTTTTCTTACTTTAGTAAGCTTATAAATTTTTAATTTTTGATGACAAATACTGACAGCCAAACACAAGGTTTATACAACTCTTCAATGGAGCACGATGCCTGTGGAGTTGGTTTTATTGCAAATATTAAGGGAAAAAAATCGCATCAAATTGTGAGCGATGCCCTTACTATTTTAGAAAATATGGAACACCGCGGTGCATGCGGTTGTGATCCAGATTCAGGTGATGGGGCAGGGATATTAATTCAGATCCCTCATGATTTTTTTAAACTAGAAGCTCAAAAGCTTAATATTAATCTCGATAAAGCGGGTAGTTATGGCGTAGGCATGATATTTCTGCCTAAAAAGGCAACAATTAAAGAGGCTTGCCGTAAGGCGATAGGCAAGGCGGCAGAAAAGCTAGGTTTAACAATACTGGGATACCGTAAGGTTCCTGTTAATATGGGTATTATCGGTGAAGCTGCTTTTTCTTCTGAGCCGGATATCGAGCAGGTTTTTATATCTAAACCTGCAAATATTCATAGTGCTGAAGATTTTGAGCGTAAATTATATGTACTTAAAAACTATTTAACTAAATTAATAAGAGAAACTGTAATAGGGGCAGAGCAGCAATTTTATATTGTTTCATTATCCCAAAATGTCATTATTTACAAAGGAGAGTTTACTAGTAGTCAGGTTCGGATCTATTTTCCTGATCTGAATGAGGCTAAGTTGACTTCTGCTTTTGGTATGATCCATTCACGTTTTTCTACCAATACTTTTCCATCTTGGCGTCTTGCACAACCCTTCAGGTTTATTGCCCATAATGGCGAAATCAATACGCTAAAGGGTAATTTGAACTGGTTTTACTCTGGAATTCGCTCTTTTGCATCTCCATTTTTCTCTAAAGATGAGATGGATATGCTTTTGCCAGTTATTGATAATAATCAATCAGATTCTGCCTGTCTTGACAATGTGATTGAATTACTTTTCCATTGTGGACGTTCATTGCCCCATGTTATGATGATGCTTATCCCTGAAGCATGGGATGGCAACGAGCAAATGGATCCTGCTACTAAGGCATTTTATGAATACCATGCAACATTAATCGAACCATGGGATGGACCAGCAGCTATTGCCTTTACAGATGGTCATTTAATTGGTGCTACCCTTGACCGTAACGGGCTTCGACCGCAGCGTTTTGTGATTACCAGTGATGATCAAATCATTGTTGCTTCAGAAGCAGGTGTTTTACCAGTTGATGAGTCAAAAGTAATTAAGAAAGGTCGTTTACAGCCAGGCAAAATGTTAGTTGTAGATACTGTGAAAGGTGAAATTATTGAGGATGATGAAATAAAGAAGGAAATTACTTCTCAGCAGCCTTATGGTACCTGGCTAGATAACTATAAAATCAAACTAGAAGATCTTGATGAGCCTAGAGTAGCCTTTACACTATTATCCAATGAATCAACCTTTAAGTATCAGCAGGTTTTTGGTTTTTCTCGTGAGGATATTGAAACCCTAATTATGCCGATGGCACTTACTGGCAAGGAAGCAATTGGTTCTATGGGTACTGATACTCCATTGGCAGTGTTTTCTGACCGGCCTCAACACCTTGCAAATTACTTTAAGCAATTGTTTGCACAGGTAACCAATCCGCCCATTGACCCAATTCGTGAGCGTCTGGTCATGAGTCTTGCCGGATTTATGGGCAATAATGGTAATATTCTTGATGAAGATCAAATGCATTGTCATTGTGTGGCATTACCTCACCCTGTATTAAGCAATACGGAGCTCGAAAAGATCAGAAGTATTGATACCGGATCTTTTCAGGCCAAAACATTGCAGACTTATTTTAAAGCTGACGGACAATCAGGTTCTTTGCAAAGAGGTTTAGATCGATTATGCAGATATGCTGAAGATGCCGTTCATGATGGTTTTGAGGTATTGATTCTTTCAGATCGTGCAATTGACTCAGAGCATGCACCAATTCCTTCATTGCTAGCTGTTTCTGCGGTACATCATCACCTGATCAAAAAAGGACTTCGTGGTGCCGTAGGAATCATGGTTGAAGCAGGTGATGTTTGGGAAGTTCACCATTTTGCATGCCTCATCGCTTTCGGTGCAACTGCGGTTAACCCTTATCTTGCACGTGCAACTATCCGTAAACTAAAAACTGATGAGAAGCTAGATACTCAATTGGAATTGAAGGATTTATATAAAAACTATACTAAATCTATTAATGATGGGCTTTTAAAGATATTTTCTAAAATGGGAATATCTACACTTCAGTCTTATCATGGAGCTCAGATTTTTGAGATCATCGGACTAAATCAGGATGTAATTGAAAAGTATTTTACAGGAGCCGTTTCACGTATAAGTGGCATGGGGCTTGACGATCTAGCTGAGGAAGCATTGCGCAAGCATAACCAGGGTTTCAGACGCACAGGCGTTGAAGCCAAATTACTGCCTGAAGGTGGTGTCTATCAATGGAAAAGAAAGGGTGAAGCTCATCTTTTTAATCCTGAAACCGTTCATTTATTGCAGAATTCAACCAGAACCAATAATTACGAAGTGTATAAAAAATATGCCCAGCATATTAATAAACAAACTGATTCCTTATATACTATTCGTGGTATGCTTGATTTTGCACATCACCGTCAGCCGGTTCCTCTAGATGAAGTTGAACCTGTAGAAACTATTCTTAAACGATTTGCAACCGGTGCGATGTCATTCGGATCTATCTCACATGAAGCGCACAGTACTCTTGCTATTGCAATGAATAGCATTGGTGCAAAAAGTAATACGGGCGAAGGTGGAGAGGATGAATTGAGATATGAGCCTTTGGCAGATGGAGGTTCTATGCGTTCAGCAATTAAGCAGATCGCATCCGGTCGGTTTGGTGTTACCGCAAACTACCTGACCAATGCAGATGAATTACAGATAAAAATGGCTCAGGGTGCTAAACCTGGCGAAGGTGGTCAGTTACCTGGAGATAAAGTGGATGAATGGATCGCAAAGGTTAGATATGCAACTCCAGGTGTAGGATTGATCTCTCCGCCGCCACATCATGATATCTATTCGATTGAAGATCTTGCTCAGCTAATCTTTGACTTGAAAAATGCCAACCGTGCTGCTAGGATAAGCGTAAAACTGGTTTCTAAAGCTGGTGTAGGTACAATTGCAGCTGGTGTGGCTAAAGCACATGCTGATGTAATCCTTATCTCTGGCCATGATGGTGGAACAGGAGCTTCTCCATTAACATCCATAAAGCATGCTGGTTTGCCCTGGGAACTTGGACTTGCAGAGGCTCAGCAAACTTTAGTAAAGAATAAATTAAGAAGCAGAGTTGTACTTCAAACCGACGGGCAGTTAAAAACTGGTAAGGATATTGCCATCGCTACCCTTCTGGGTGCAGAAGAATGGGGTGTTGCTACTGCAGCTCTGGTTGCCGGTGGTTGTATTATGATGCGTAAATGCCATCTGAATACTTGCCCTGTTGGTGTTGCAACCCAGGATCCAGAGTTAAGGAAACTATTTTCAGGTAAGCCGGAGCACATCGTTAATCTATTCAGATTCATTGCCGAAGAATTACGTGAGATTATGGCTGAACTGGGATTCAGAACCGTTAATGATATGGTTGGAAAGGTTCAGCTTCTTAAAATGCGGGATGATGTAGATCATTGGAAAGTTAAAAACATCGATCTCTCAGATATTTTATACGCTATGGATAATCCATCGGGTATGACCCTCTATAATAGTGAGAAACAGGATCATAATCTAGAAAATATACTGGATTGGAAACTATTGGAACAAGCTCAAAATGCCATAGATACAAAAGAACCTGTATTTGCAGACTTTGATATTAAAAATACAGATCGTACTACCGGTACTTTACTATCCAATGAGATTACTAAGAAATATCAGTCGGCAGGTTTACCTCATAATACCATAAATTATAAGTTTACAGGTTCTGCAGGACAGAGTTTTGGTGCATTTTGTACTAAGGGTATTTCCTTTGAATTAACCGGTGAGGCTAATGATTATGTTGGAAAAGGTCTTTCAGGAGCTCAATTGGCTATTTATCCGTCTATACAGAGTAAGGTTTTGTCACAGGATAATATCATCATTGGAAATGTGGCACTTTATGGAGCAACATCGGGTGAATTATTTGTCAGAGGCCAGGCAGGAGAGCGTTTTGCAGTTAGAAATTCAGGTGCAATTGCAGTGGTTGAAGGAGTAGGTGATCATGGATGCGAATACATGACTGGAGGAAGAGCCCTAATACTGGGTAAAACAGGACGGAACTTTGCTGCTGGAATGAGTGGAGGTATTGCCTGGGTTTATGATACCGATAACTCATTTTTGAGTAATTGTAATACCGAAATGGTGGAATTGGATCCACTTACTCCTAAAGATGAAGAAGAGATCTTGATTTTGCTCAAAAAACATTTCCAGCTTACCCAAAGCCAGGTAGCTAAATATATTATTGATGATTGGAAAAATGCCTCTGCATCATTTATAAAAGTGTTCCCTTCAGAGTATAAAAAGGTTTTACAGCAACAACAATTACAACAATCAGCAGGATAATGGGAAAAGTTACAGGATTTAAAGAGTTTGACAGGGAGCTTCCTAACAAAATTGCCCCTGCAGAGCGATTAGAAAATTATAATGAATTTATACAGGAGTATGAGCCTGAAAAATTAAATGAGCAAGCAGCCAGATGCATGAATTGCGGAATTCCTTTTTGCCATTCAGGTTGTCCGCTTGGAAATGTTATTCCTGAGTTTAATGATGCAGTTTATCAGGGTAAATGGGAAGAAGCCTATCTTATTCTTGCTTCTACTAATAATTTCCCTGAATTTACAGGTCGTATTTGCCCGGCACCTTGTGAGGCTGCCTGCGTTCTTGGAATCAATAAACCTGCAGTAGCTATTGAAGAGATTGAAAAGCATATCATTGAAATTGCTTTTTCTAAAGGTTTTGTGAAGCCGAATACACCAATTTCAAGATCGGGTAAGAACGTGGCTATCATAGGATCAGGCCCTGCAGGATTAGCTGCAGCAGCACAAATGAACAAGGCAGGCCATACCGTTACCGTTTATGAACGTGATGATCGTCCGGGGGGGTTATTGCGCTACGGAATTCCTGATTTTAAACTTGAAAAATCAGTGATTGATCGTCGTTTAGATGTCATGGAGCAGGAAGGCATCACGTTTATTTGTAATACTGAAATTGGCGTAAAGGATGATATGAAAGCCTTTATTGACAAACATGACGCAGTAATTATGGCGGCTGGATCTACTATTCCTCGTAATTTAACTATTCCAGGTCGTGACTTTAAAGGGATTCATTTTGCAATGGATTTCCTAACGCAACAGAATAAAAATGTGAGTAATTCTGCAATACCGGGTGAGCGTATTCTTGCTACAGGCAAGGATGTAGTGGTAATTGGTGGTGGTGATACCGGATCTGATTGTGTAGGAAC
>CAMDKO010000121.1 GCA_945901155.1 Pedobacter schmidteae | reverse complement strand
GGGCATGCCTATGCTACCGAGCTTCTGCAGCAGGTTGTTGATATGAATAACGGAATTTACCTTCATGAAGATCATGATACGGCTTATAAAACCCAATTTTGTACTGGTGTTGCCGGATATCCAGAGAAGCATTTTGAGGCTCCTAATTTTAAAACAGACTTTAATTTCCTGAAACAGAAAGTTGAAATGGGCGCTGAATTTATCGTTACTCAAATGTTTTTCGATAATTCAAAATATATTGAATTTGTTGATCAATGTCGCAAGAATGGCATTAATGTACCGATCATTCCAGGTTTAAAACCGATCACATCATCCAAGCAAATGATTGGTTTGCCAAAAATTTTCCATATCGATCTTCCTGAAGAATTAAGCGAGGCGGTTGCAAAATGTAAGTCAGAAAAGGAAGTTAAAGAGGTTGGCATTGAGCACATGATTGCACAATGTAAAGAGCTCGTGACCATCGGGGCTCCTGTATTACACTTTTATACTATGAGTAATCCAGGGCCAACAAAAAAGATTGCAGAAGCGATATTTTAATATACTACCCATTGGATGATATTTTTTAGTCCAATGGGTATTTGCACTATTCTTGATTTGATTTTTTTATCGAATCTGCCTAAAAAATTGGCATTATTGTCTAGCCAAAAGATACTTCTTAAAGGATTCAAAGTCATTCCCAAGACTTACAACAACCCGTATTTTATCCTCCAGATCTTTTACCTGAGCAGGAATTTCAATTTCTCGGGCAATTTCATCTGAAAAAATATCAGGAAACTTGCATGGATGAGCAGTAGCTAAAAACACACCGGCAGCCTCCTCTGTAGTATGGTCATTCATCCATTGTTTTAAAGCCATCCATCCAATTGCCGTATGTGGACACATGATATAGCTGTGGTCTGCATGAACCTGCCTAATGGCATCCAGAGTTTGCTCATCAGTATAACTATACCCTGTTAAAACCTTTTTCAGTTCTTGCCTATTTCCACCAAAAAGATCCATGATACGCACCCAATTACTTGGGTCACCAACATCCATTGCATTCGACCAAGTTTGAACAGAGGGTTTTGCCTGATAAACACCGGTTTGCAGAAATGTTGGAACCGTATCATTCACATTAGTTGCAGCCAGAAACTGCTGTACAGGTAGCCCCATTTTCCAAGCAAGCATTCCAGCCCCAATATTTCCAAAATTTCCACTGGGTACAGAAAAAACTACCTTACTAAACCCCTGTCGCTGAAGTTGTGCATAAGCATTAAAATAATAGAAAGTCTGTGGGATAAGCCTGGAAATATTAATAGAATTGGCTGATGTTAGGCGGAATCGCTCCTTTAATTCAGAATCATTGAATGCCCTTTTTACCAAGGCCTGGCAATCATCAAATGTGCCGTCAATCTCTAAAGCACGAATATTTTGCCCGTTGGTTGTGAGTTGTAGCTCCTGTATCACACTAACCTTACCCTTGGGATAAAGAATCGTTACCCTAGTGTTAGCAACACCCAAAAAACCAAGTGCAACTGCCCCACCAGTGTCGCCAGATGTAGCAACAAGAATATTTAATTCCTTCTCGCCTTCATTTAGAAAATAAGCCATGACCCGGCTCATAAATCGTGCACCAAAGTCTTTAAAGGCCAAAGATGGGCCATGAAAGAGTTCTAGAACATGAATACGTTCAGAAATTTCTACCAACGGTGCCTCAAAATTGATCGCTTGATTAATAATTTGCTGAAGGTCAGCATCAGGAATAGCTCCGTTAAGGATTGCCCTGGAAACTTGAAATGCAATCTGAGGCAATGAATATAAATGAAGGTTCCTGATAAATTCAGGATCCAGTACCGGGATATTTTCCGGCATATACAGACCCTTATCTTCGGGCAAACTATTAAACACACCCTCCTTAAAGGGAACTCTAAAATCTTTATTATTAGTACTGTATAAATTCATTAATCTAAAATAATTGGCCCTTGGGAGTTGATCGGTGAACGGTATGCAATACTTTCGGTATCCAGCCAAAGGAAATGTTTTTGTAATTTTTCATTGATGATTCGTGCATCATCTTCATTCCTGGTAAAGGTAAAAACTGATGGTCCTGAACCTGAGATGCCAAAGCTCAAAGCACCATTTTCAATCGCAATTTCGCGAAGTTTATAAAAATCAGGAATCAGAATCGACCGAACAGGTTCAACGATCACATCTTTCATGCTTCTGGCAATCAGATCAATATCTTTGGTATATAATCCGGCAACCAGACCGGCAACATTGCCCCATTGCACAACAGCATCTTTAAGCAGGATCTTACTACGAATAATCTGTCGGGCATCACGTGTGGGTACATCGATCTGTGGGAATACAATAGAACAGTAAAGCTCTTCAGGGTAAGGAAGTTTTATAATATCAAGCGGCTCATAGCTTCTAACCAGTACAAATCCACCAAGCAAGGCAGGAGCTACATTATCTGCATGACCATATCCGCAGGCCATTTCTTCGCCTTTCATCGCAAAAGGAACAAGCTCCATTTTACTTAATGGATTATCCATTAGCGTATTTATTGCAAACAATCCAGCTACTGTACTAGCAGAGCTTGATCCCAAGCCACTGCCAATAGGCATTTTCTTAAATAATTCAATCTCTACTCCTACATCTGGCCGACCAATATGATTGAGATAATGTTGTACACTTAAACTAACTGTATTTTTTGCAGGGTCGTAGGGTAAACGTCCTTCATCGCCACTAATTTTGGTAATGATAACACCAGGCTCATCTCTGAGTCGCATGATCACCTCATCACCTGGCGCATTCACTGCAAAGCCCAGAACATCATATCCACAAACAACGTTGGCTACCGTGGCGGGAGCAAAAACATTAACTGATCTCTTCATATTAATTTATCACCTGAGTACCCTGCTAAAAACACCTTAACCGAAATTATAAAAATTTATACCACTACTAAAATTTCTGTGCCCCTACATTCACGATATCTGCAAAAACACCTGCTGCGGTAACTTCGGCACCAGCACCAGGACCTTTAACTACCATTGGTCTTTCTCTATATCTTTCAGTTGTAAATGAAATGATATTATCACTGCCAGACAAGGCATAAAAAGGATGTGTATCATCTACCATTTGGAGACTGATCTTCACTTTACCATTCTCCAATTTACCAATATAACGCAGTACTTTTTTATCCTCTTCAGCTTGTTTTTTTATGGTATCAAAAAAATCATTTTCAGCTTTTAGAGCCAGGTAAAAATCATCAACAGATTTGGCATCAAGACAGGATTGAGGAAGCATACTTTCAATATCAATATCTTCTGTTTCAAGCTCATAACCAGCATCACGGGCCAGAATAAGCATTTTTCGCATAAAGTCGGTACCACGAAGGTCATCCCTTGGATCTGGCTCAGTATAGCCTTTTTCTTGAGCCTGTTTTACAATATCATGGAAAGTTACATCTCCTTTATAATTGTTAAATATGTAGGAAATGGTACCTGAAAGAATGGATTCAATACTGATGATCCGGTCGCCGCTAATCATTAGATCCTTCAAAGTTTTTACAATAGGCAGCCCAGCTCCAACATTGGTCTCATAAAAAAAGTCGACTCCATGCAGCCTTGCTGTATCTCTGAACTGTTTATACTGCGCAAGTGACCCTGAATTTCCGATCTTATTACAGGTTACAATAGAAATATTGGAACTGAATATCTCATGATAAAATTCAATTGGGCTTTTACTTGCGGTATTATCTGCAAATACACAGTTTGGCAGATTCATGGCTTTCATCCGCTTAACAAAAGTTGAAAGTTCTGCAGTTTCACCCTGCTCCAAAAGATCATTCTCCCAGTTTTCAAGTGTGATGCCATTTTCATTGAACATCATTTTACGGGTATTACTGATACCCACCACTTTAATCTGAATACCATTGTGCTTTTGAAGAAAATCTTTATGCTCTAGCACTTGTTTAAATAGCGTGGATCCAATATTGCCGGTGCCCAGACAGAATACATGAAGGGTCTTGTTCAGTTCTACAAAAAAGGCATCGTGAACTGCATTAAGCCCTTTGTTAAGATCCTCGCGTGAAATCACAACCGATATATTATACTCCGATGAACCTTGTGCTATTGCCCTAACATTGATACCGTTACGGCCAAGGGAATGGAATAATTTACCAGAAATTCCAGGGGTTCGCTTCATGTTTTCGCCCACTATTGCCAGTACTGAAAGCCCCTGCTCAAATACAGGAGCTTCAATTTTCTTAGCCAAAAGTTCGAGCTCAAACTCATGTTCAATTAAATGCTGAGCCCTGGCTGCATCCGAAGGATGAATAGCAAAGGTGATACTGTGTTCTGAAGAAGACTGAGTAATCAAGATAATATTAATTTGCTCGCGTGCTAGCAGAGAAAATAAGCGGCCGCTGAATCCAGCTTTTCCTACCATTCCACTTCCTTCTATATTGATAATACTGATATCATTGATGGATGAAATTCCCTTGATTGCCAGATTAGAACTTTGACAGTTATGGCGGATTACTGAACCCAGAAATTCAGGCTCAAAAGTATTTCGTATTACAATCGGAATCTTTTTCAAAAATGCAGGGATCATGGTTGGCGGATAAATCACCTTAGCTCCAAAAAACGAAAGCTCCATGGCCTCTGTATACGAAAGTTCAGGTAATGAAAATGCCTTTTTTACCATCCTCGGATCGGCAGTCATCATTCCATTGACATCCGTCCAGATCTCAATCTCCTGTGCATTTAAAGCAGAACCAACAATAGCAGCTGTATAATCGCTTCCGCCTCTTCCCAATGTTGTTATTCTACCTTCCTCATTACTTGCAATAAAGCCGGTCACAAAAATAATTTTATCGCTATTCCTGGAATAATGGTCACGAATGAGCATTTCAGAAAGCTCCATATTCACGCGTGCCTGACCGTAGGTGCTGTCTGTTTTTATTAATTCGGCCGCATTTACAAACAGATCATCGTCCAATTTTTGTCCAAAGATCTTACTGATCATCAAAGTTGAACAACGCTCGCCATAACTAAGAATTAGGTCGCGGGTTCTCGGAGTTAATTCTCTCAAGATCATCACGCCCTGAAGCAAATCTTCAAGCTCATTGAACAAGATGCGAAGCTTAGTAAATACAGGATTCTGCTTAGATACTGCCAGTAACTCCTTAATCACATGGAAATGCCGCTCTTCAAGTTCTTTTAATTCATTGCTAAAAGTACCTCCCAGCTCTGCTTTCTCGGCCATGTCAGCTAAGAGATTGGTCACACCGCTCATAGCCGAAAGCACTACAACTGGATTGCCAGAATTTGCCTGTTCCTTTTCAATAATCTGCACTAATTTGCTGATCGATTCAACCGATCCAACTGAGGTGCCCCCGAACTTTAAAACTTTCATTATTAATTGTATTTCTTCAATTTCTAGTAAAAAAAAACGCCTTCCCCGTTATCTGAGGAAGGCGTTTTTGATGTTTTATATTTAATTTACACCATACATTCACCTTCCCCATGCAAAAGCGTGGTGGTAGTTGTTGTGTTTGTAGTGGTATAAAAAGTAGTTATCATTTCTTTTTTGTGTACCGTAAATTACGGCCTTAATTTTTGAATAAACAACTGTTTGTTAACTTATTTTAAAAAAAGATTGTTTTTTTAATAAAACGGCAACAAATTGACCAATAATTACAGAATACATCATCAAGGTTTTATCTTTGCAAAGTAGATGGAAGGACTAGTAATAAAATCAACAGGAAGCTGGTACGAAGTTTTAACTGACCAAGGGAAGTCAATAAACTGTCGTATAAAAGGAAAATTCAGAACCCTGGATATCAAAACTACAAATCCAATTGCTGTAGGCGATCGTGTACAAATAGATCCAGAGCCTGATCAGGAAACAGGCCTTATTACTACACTTCATCCCCGCAAAAATTATATTATCCGTAAATCTGTGAACCTTTCTAAACAAGCTCAGATTATTGCGGCAAATTTAGATCAGGCATTTTTAATTGTTACACTAGCCTCTCCGCGTACTTCTATGGGTTTTATTGACCGCTTTCTGGTTACTGCAGAAGCTTATGAAATTCCTGCTAAACTCATCTTCAATAAGCTGGATCTGTTTAATGACGAAGGCCTTAAAATTCTTGAAGAATATCAATCAATTTATGAAAATGCAGGTTACCCATGCTATAGTGTTTCAGCGCTCAAAGAAACTAATCTGGATCAAATAAGAGAATTATTAAAAGATAAAGTAACACTTGTGAGCGGGCATTCAGGGGTTGGTAAATCAACGCTGATCAATGCCTTACTTCCTGGAAAAGAACTTAAAACAGGCCAAATATCCGACTGGAGCGACAAAGGAAAACACACCACCACCTTTGCCGAGATGTTTCAATTGCCTTTTGGAGGATACTTAATCGATACTCCAGGAATTCGTGAATTGGGGGTTTTTGACATTGAAAAACAGGATCTAGGCCGTTTATTTCCAGAAATCAGAAAACTAATGGGAAATTGCCGCTTTCACAATTGCAGACATATTAATGAACCCGGATGTGCCGTTTTGGAAGCCCTTGATAAGGGAGAGTTAGAAACTTCGCGATACGATAGCTACCTGAGTATTTATCATGATAATGAAACCAGAGGATGAGAGCAGTAATACAACGAGTGAGTCATGCATCCTGCAGTATTGAAGGTGTAATTAGTGGCGAAATTGGTACAGGATTTATGGTTTTACTAGGAATTGAAGACAGCGATACCGATGAGGATATGACTTGGCTCGCTCAAAAAATAGCGAATATGCGTGTATTTTCAGATGAGAACGGCTTGATGAATAAAGCGCTAGCAGAGGTTCAGGGGAATATCCTTCTGGTGAGTCAGTTTACGCTCTTTGCCGCAATAAAAAA
>CAMDKO010000120.1 GCA_945901155.1 Pedobacter schmidteae | reverse complement strand
TATCCACAAGCAGGATATTTTGTAGCATTTGTTCCATTCAAGAATGGTGCTCCTACTGGTGATTGGGAAGTATTTGCAGATGGTTTTGCCGGTGTAGATCCGATAGTGAACGTAAGAGATGCGATATATCGGCCAATGGGAATTGCAATGGGACCAGATGGATCTTTATACATCAGTGAGACTGAAAAAGGGAAAATCTGGCGTGTGATGTACAAAGGAGATAAAAAGAATTTCGGCACTGCACAACTGGCAGAGATGGAAAAACACAAACTCCTTTCTCATATCCGCACTCCTGATGAAGTAAAGGATAATCTAGAAAAAGGAAAGATTCCAGAAAAGGCAAAACTATACAATACCTACTGTGCTGCCTGTCATCAAAATGATGGAAAAGGAGATGGTAACCGCTTCCCTCCTCTTGGCGGAACAGATTGGGTAACTGGAGATAAAACAAAGTTATTAAATACTTTACTTAAGGGATTAAATGGAGAGATCGTAGTGAACGATAAACCCTACAATGGGCTGATGCCGGCTCATAATTTCCTAAAAGATGAAGAAGTTGCTAATATTCTAAACTATATCAGGCAGAATTTTGGGAATACTGCATCAGCAGTAAGTGTTGAGGAGGTAAAAGAATATAGAAATAGTCAAAAAAAATAACAAAATTCAATCGATTAATTCTACGAAACAGATGTAACATGAATTCTACTTATATTAGTCTTAATTATTTGACTAAGTGGTTAAATTCGGAAATTCTTTATTCAAGAATAATAAAAACGTAAAAATCAATCTCAATATAACTTAAAAAAATAATACAATGAAACGTAGAGACGTTATTAAAGGTTTGACATTGCTGCCATTAACCGGCGGAGTTGTTGGAAGCACTCAGGCTGCAATGGCTGCTCCAGCTATTGCTGAAGGAGCAGGTCTTGCTAGTACTGCAACAGGATCAGCATTATTAGGTCCTGAGGTGTATCGTGCACTTGGGGTAGAGCCGGTAATTAACTGCCGTGGTACCTTCACAATTATAGGTGCATCTACTTTAGTTCCTGAAGCTAAAGAAGCAATGTACAATGCTCAATCAAACTATGTTCAGTTAGATGAACTGGCAATGGGTGTTGGGAAAAAACTGGCAGAATTATCAGGAGCTGAATGGGGAGTTGTTTCCTGTGGTTGTGCAGGAGGAATAAAGATCGGTACAATAGCAGCCGTAACCGGTGGAAATCCTGAAAAGCTTGTCCGAGTACCTGATCTTACCGGGTTTGAAAAAAATGAAGTGATTATCCCGCGTCATTCACGTAATACCTATGACCATGCTGTTCGTAATGTCGGAGTTAAAGTAGTGACTGTAGAAACACAGGAGGAACTTGAAGGCGCGATGAACTCTCGTACTGCAATGATTTATATGATGCCAACTTTTCCAGGCGATACAGGTCCACTTTCTGTTATTGCAATCTCAAAGGCAGCAAAAGCTAAAGGAGTACCTGTATTTGTAGATGCTGCTGCAGAAGCACTTACCTTAAAACCTAACGTACACCTTGCCGACGGAGCAACAGTTGTTGCTTATAGCGGTGGAAAGGCTATACGTGGCCCACAAAGCGCCGGTTTATTGTTAGGAGATAAGAAATTCTTAATGGCGACATGGCAATCAAGCGCACCACACCATGGTGCAGGTCGTGATAACAAAGTTGGAAAGGAAGAGCAAATAGGAATGCTTGCTGCTGTTGAAGCTTGGACAAAACGTAACCATGCACAGGAAGAAATTGCCTGGACAGGTTACCTTGAAACAATCGCCAAACGTGTTTCTGCAATTGCTGGTATTACCACTACTATCCGTCAACCTGAAGGGTTAGATAACCGTACTCCAAACCTGAATATTTCATGGGACCCTACAAAGTTCAATGCAACAGGACAGGATATTGCCACTTATCTTTCAACAACTACTCCTCGTATTGCATTAAGCGCTGGTGGTGGCGGTCGAGGTGCAGCAGCTGCTGCTAATTTAACTTCTATCAGTGTTGCTGCATTTATGATGCAACCGGGCGATGATAAAATCGTTGCTGAGCGTATTTTTGCAGCACTTTCTATGAAACGCCAACCTGCCCCTGAAATGAAAGCTCCAGCAGCAGACATTAAAGGTCGTTGGGAAGTTACAGTTGAATACTTCAGAGAAACTAGCAAGCATACTTTCTTTATTGAACAACAAGATTCAAACTGGCTTAAAGGTTCTCATAAGAGTACATTTACGACCAATGAATTGGAAGGCACGATAGAAGGTAATGAAGTAAAATTCAGAAGTTCATCAAAATTGTTAGCTGACAATGTTCCATTTACTTTCTCAGGAACAGTTACTGGTGATTCCATGTCTGGAAATATCCATCATGGAGAATACCTGACCTCGAAGTTCAGTGCTAAGAAATATATTCAGCCAAGCAGTCGCCAGAAAATTGTTGTTCCTACCGGGCCACCACTTTCAAGCTAATTGCAATTTAACTAAATAAAAAATGCCCCGATCTACATGAGATCGGGGCATTTTTTATAGGAATAATGACCTAAATTTAGAATAATAATCTCAATCAATCGATATAAGCCACACAATCGATCTGTACTAGAATTCCATCTTTTCCCATTTGATCTACCCCACAGCCACTGTAAGAACGTACAGGCTTTGGATCAGGAAAATAGTCGCCATATACTTCATTAAGTGCTTTGATATTTTTATTGGGTTCAGCCAAAGTCATGTGCACTTTCAAAACATTACCCATATTTGTTCCTGCGCGTTCCAGCAAATCCTTCATCTGTTCCAATGCACTTTTGATTTGTACCTGAATATCTCCAGGTTCTTTTCTTCTATCTGCATACCAGCCACCAATGCCACTCACAAAAACCAAATGCCCTGATCGAATACATGCCGACAACGGACTTGAACTAGGATATTTACTTGGAATCGATACTTTTTTTGGTGTCCAGTCTGATTTTTGCTTTGACTCAGCTCCTGCAGTTTTTGCGCCTATGGCTCCAGCTAAGGGAAGGATGGTGAGACTTTTTAGAATTTCTCTTCTTTTCATGATTGAGTGGTGAGATTGGAGATGTGAGATTTGAGATGTGAGATATGAGATATGAGATTTCACAATTTGCTTTCTGCTTTTAACTTTTAGCTTTTAGCTTTCTGCTTTTAGCTTTTAACTTATAACCTATAACTTATAACGGATATGAGATTGCACAATTTGCTTTCCCCTTTCTGCTTTTAGCTTTCACCTTTTAGCTTTCTGCTTTTAACTTACAACCTACAACTTACCTCCACTTCAACTCCACCCCTTGCCTCACAATAAATTCTTGAAAATCAGCAAGTAATTCTTTTCCTTCACGAACTTGTTTTGGGAATACCTGTTTTTTAAGGGAGTATGTCACTAATAATCCAACGGCCTCTCCAATACTCCATTCAACCGGATGTAGCCGGTAGCAACCATTCGTGATATGTGTGGTGCCTATGTTTTTGTTTGCAGGAATCAGGTTTTCCATTCGTATAGGAAGTAAAGAGCCTAAAGGAATCTGAAAAGGCAAAGATGGAAAATCGATATAATTATTTCCACGGCTGCTGGGGTGCAGATCAATATGGTAATAGCCGATACCTACACTGTCATAAAAATCGGCTGCGATCTTACCAGCAATTGGTCCGGCAACCTGTATTCGATTTTCCTGACCAACATGCTCTTCGAGCACAGTAAAATCAGCCTTAATACGTCTAGATTCACGAATATAAGGGTATTTTGCTAAGCCATCTTCCGTACCCATTACATCCTTTCGTAAACGCAAACCAGGCCAACCCAGTTTGCCATCTGGCCGCGGAGCTTCAGTTTGAAGCCAGTGAAATAAGGATAAGCTTAGCTGTTTACCTCTTGCTACATGATGGTTGAACTCTTTCTGAGATACACCCACCAGGTTTCCCAAAGTATAATCATTCTGTGGCCAGTTCACCGTTGAGATATCCCCTTTAAAAACACCTGGGGTAAAATTATCTTTTGCAAGGATGCGACGGTAATTCCAAAGGTTAAGATATGGATCTGTTAAGCTCCCATCAGGGTTTAATCCCAATGGTTTCTTTTCAAGCGTTTTAGGATTGGAATAACTCAAGTCTAGTAATTTACCCGGCCATGCAGGGGTCATTTTAGGAACTAGATTTCGCCAAAAATCGTATTCAGCTGGTTTATCACCAATATTATTTGATCCAGGGACATAGTCCATTGCAAAACACATGGTAAATGCCTGCTGATTATCTGGGTCGGCTTTTAATGGTGCATGTAATTCATGCGTTTCATTTCTTGATTCGGTTCCCATCACGAATTCAGTATTGGTCATTGGCAGTAACTCACCTGTTTCTGTAGCATCTACAAAGTAAGGGGCTACTAAAATTACTGTGTGGCCCGATCTTAAACTCTGAGCTCTTAGGGCTTTTACTTTATTTCCTGAATATTCTGCTGAGCTGATCTTATGCTCAATTAATAGCGTTAGTCTGCCTGAACTTATAAAAGGGGCAAGCATTTGATGCAAAACAGCAAGCGACACTCGAGGTTCATGGCAAAGCGCTGAAACGGTTGCATTCCCAGGATTAAGTCTTGGTCTTGATTTTGCAACATCTGTGATGGGGTAGTTATTTTTATAATATTCTCTAACCGCATTTCTGTAATCGCGATAGGCTTTAGGTGCACCATGAGTTTCGATCCAGGCATGTTCATCTGGAGGCACTCCTTGCGAGGTAAGCTGGCCGCCAATCCAGTCAGTTTCTTCAGTCATGATCACATCTAGTCCATTACGCAAAGCAGATAAAGCAGCTGCGCAGCCTCCTACACCTCCTCCAGCAATCACTACATTTGCAGACAGTTCAGAGGAATTTTGTTCAGCCGAAGCACTTGCAGCTAATGAAATAGTTGGGAATGAAGTTAAAGCTCCTGAAGCCAACCCGGTAGCTCCAAGCCCTGTGAGACTTATAAAATTTCTTCTTTTCATAAATTTTCAGTTTTTGACTTATAGCCATTAAGACCAAAAAAAACAATGTATAAATAACAAAGAACTGGAATCATAAATGCGATCGCCCAGGTTGAATGATCCTTTAAATAACCTTGAGAGAATGAGATGACTGCACCACCTGCAATGGCTGTTGATAATATTCCTGACGCTTTGGTAGTATATTTTCCTAATCCCTGAACAGAAAGTGCGAAAATAATTGCAAACATTACTGAATTGAATAATCCTACACCAATCATCGACCAAACGGCTACTGTGCCGGATGTATTTATAGAAAGAACGACGAGCACTATTGCTGCAGCGGCACAAATGGTCAAAACAATTGAAGGTTTTACTGTTTTCAAAAGATAGGAACCAATCAGACGTCCAACTAGCATACCGCCCCAATAATAGGAAACATAAGAATTTGCATCCTCAACACCAATACTTAGGGTATCGGCGATGTAATTTGTCAAAAAAGTACCGATAGAAACTTCAGCACCTACATAAGCAAAAATAGCCCATGAACCAAAGTTCAGGTTACGAAAGGAAAAGATGCTTCTTCTTTGTTCGGGAGTAGCCAAAATACTTTCAGCCCCTGTGCTAATGTTTGGTAATTTCAAATTATAAACTACCAAGGCAATGCAAATGAGCAAGGCTGCGATTCCTAAATAAGGGTATTTAACCGCATCGCTTGACGTACCTGATTCCTGTAATTTAGATAAAATATAGTGTGCGCCAAAAATAGGCGCTATGGTGGTTCCAATAGACCCTACTGCTTGGATCAGAGTAAGACGGGAGGATGCAGTTCTGGCCGGACCAAGCGCTGTTATATACGGATTTGACGCTACCTGTAATACCACAACACCTATTGCTAAAACAAATAATGCAGCCAGAAATAAATAATAAAGATGCATATCGGCAGCGGGATAAAATAACAAGGAACCAATTGCTGCGATTGCGAATCCAAGAACCATTCCATTCTTATAACCAATCTTTTCAACAATCATCCCAGCTGGAAATGACATCAGACCATAAGTCAAGAAAAAATAGAACTGAACCAATGATGAATCTGCATAACTTAAGGTGAATCCTTCTTTGAAAAAAGGCACCAAAGTATCGTTCAAACAGGTAATAAAACCGTTCATAAAATAAAGAACAGCAAGTGAAATGAGTGCAGGCATGTAATTCTGGCCCGAATTCTCCTGATCGGAAACTACACTGTTATGTAAAGGTATATTTGCCATAATCTATTAAGTTTTTTGAGTATTATGCTTTTAGCTTTAAGAGCTTTAAGCCTAAAAAGGTGTTATTTAGAATATTTTGCGTCAATCTTATCTAAGGTTTTCCAGCATTGAAATAATCCTCTTGGAACATGAAAACAACCTTTCCATTTACCTCCTTTTAGTGGAAGTAATACTTCTCCCCTACGGTTCAGGTAACCATACCACTCGCCTTTTTCAGCATCCGGAAAATGGGCCCAAGTATACTTATGAACTTTTTCAAACCAATCCCAGCATCGCTGATCGCCGGTATGATGAAATCCTTTCAACAAACTGATTAATGTTTCAATGTGTACCCACCATAATTTCTGATCCCATTCCAATTGCTGTGGAGGATGCCCTTTCACGTCCATGAAATATAAAATTCCATCAAATTCCTTATCCCATCCATATTCAAGAATGTTTAGGGTAATATCAACTGCTTTTTTAATTAGAGCTTGGTCATTTCTGCGTTCTGCAATATCCATAATGAACCACATAGATTCCAGACCATGTCCCGGATTAACCAGACGTCCTTCAAAGGAATCAGAAAACGTACCATCTGGCTTCACATTTTCTAAAATAATGCCCAGATCATCCTGATAAAAGATATCCATCACAGAATGTATACCGTCGTTTATGGTCTTTTCAATTAAGTC
>CAMDKO010000119.1 GCA_945901155.1 Pedobacter schmidteae | reverse complement strand
GTCCAGCTTTGAATATTAGCACCTGCACTCCTATCAATAAAAGGAAAACGTCTGTTAAACATCAAATCACCCATGTGGGCGATATTGGCATCCTGAAAATGAACAATGATATCCCCATTGGTATGGCCAGCTCCAAAATATTGGGCCTGAATACGTTCAGAGCCAACTTTAGCCTTCCATTGATCTTGAAATACCGTATCAGCAAACAACTGTTTATCTTCAGATTTTTGTGTAGCTGCTGTTTTCTGATGATTGGAAAGACAATTTACATGTCCAACCACTTTTTCAGCTAAGCCTTTAAAGGCAATATTACCACCGGTATGATCACCATGATGATGGGTATTGATCAAATATTGAACTGGTTTTTCTGATCCTTTTTTCAATTCAGCAATAAGGTGCGTTGCTGGATCCTGAAATTGAGTATCCACAACTACCATCCCGGCACTATTTGACAGCCAAGCAATTGTACCACCTTGCTCGGTAAATATGCCCACATTATTTCTAAGCAGACTAAATTTATATTTTGGCTGCAATAAAATATCTGCAAAGGTTTGATGAGAAGATAAGGCTATCATTCCCAATGACAGACCTGCATGTTGTATGAATTTTCTACGTTGCATCCAATTAAGATTTTTATGTTAAATATAGCTATAGTTTAAAACCAATATAATTATTAAATCATGTTCAAATTATGCTTTCAATTGCACTGAGCAAAGTTCTTTTACCTTTTCTACCACATAATCAATTTCTTCGCGTGTATTTAATTTGCTAAATGAAAACCTTACAGCAGGCCGATCTGGGTTTGCATGTATACCATTTAAAACATGTGAGCCTATATTAGTTCCGGAACTGCAAGCACTTCCACCTGAAGCTGATATCCCAGCTATATCCAAACTAAAAAGTAGCATTTCTGCCATTTCCATTTCGGGAAAAGATACATTCAATACTGTATATAGACTTTTTTCAGGGGTAGTTTCACCATTAAATTCTATTCCAGGAACATGTTTGACCAATTCTTCCATCATGTATGTTTTCAGTCCCTGAATATATTCATGATGCTCTTCCATTTCCTCATACGCGATCTCCAGAGATTTTGCTAAACCAATGATTCCATACACATTTTCCGTTCCTCCCCTCATATTTCTTTCTTGCGATCCACCAAAAATCATGGGATTGATTTTAATAGCATGATGGATATAAAGAAAACCTACTCCTTTTGGCCCATGGAGCTTATGTGCAGCACAAACCAAAAAATGCACTTTTAAACGACTAAGATCATGAGGATAATGCCCCATGGTTTGAACTGTATCGCTATGAAAAATAGCATGATATTTTTCACATAATTCTCCTACGGCTTCAATATCCGTGAGCGTTCCCAATTCATTATTAGCATGCATTAATGAAACAAAGCTGCGTTCATTTGAACTCAGCAATTCTTCTAGATGCTTGTAATCTACTAAACCTTTTGAATCAATATTGACATAACTTAAACGAATATCACCACTTTTTTCTAGAGCTTGAAGTGTATGAATTACAGCATGATGTTCAATTAATGAAGTAATAGCATGTTTGATTCCGTAATCAATAATAGCACAACGTATAGCCATATTATCTGCTTCTGTGCCTCCTGAAGTAAAGAAAAATTCGGATGGTGAGGCATGCAGTAATCCTGCAACAGTTTTACGAGCCTTTTCAATAAGTGTACGCACCTCACGACCGTGAGAATGAATTGAAGATGGATTTCCATGATCAGTTTCCATCACTTGGTACATTGCCTTTAACACTTCTTTATCAAAAGGTGTTGTTGCAGCATTATCTAGATATACACGCATTTTTTAAAATTACATAAACGAATAAACAGTTTGCATAAGCCATTGGTAAAAACTATGCAAACCTGAAGAGAGTTTTTCGCTCCTGACATTAAGCGATATTAATAAATTAAATAGACTATTCAGTCAGCCTTAATATTTCTTTTATATCTGAAATGATTTTTTGAGCCAGATTCTCAGCAATAGTTTCTGAACTTCCTTCAGAGTATATTCTGATTATAGGCTCTGTATTTGACCTTCTGAGATGAACCCATTGTTTATCAAATTCAATTTTCAATCCGTCAATTGTACTATGAGGTTGCTTTTCGTATCGTTTTTCAACTTCAGCAAGCAATGAATCAATATCCATTTCTGGCGTGAGTGTGATCTTATTCTTTGATATAAAATAAGCTGGATACGAAGCTCTGAGAACAGAAACGGTTTGACCTTTCTTGGCTAAATGGGTCAAAAATAAGGCGATTCCAACCAATGCATCGCGACCATAATGAGATTCAGGATAAATTACCCCTCCATTACCTTCGCCACCAATTATCGCATGAGTTTCTTTCATTGCATTGACCACATTCACCTCCCCTACAGCGGCTGCAGTATACGTGCAACCGGCAGATTCAGTTACATCCCTCAATGCACGGGTTGAAGATAAATTCGATACTGTATTTCCGGGAGTATGCATCAAAACATAGTCTGAAACCGCAACAAGCGTATATTCCTCTCCAAACATTGATCCATCTTCACAAACAAAACATAAACGATCCACATCCGGATCAACTGCAATACCTAGATCGGCTTTTTTGGAAACTACTTCACGCGACAGATCAATCAGATTTTCTGCAAGAGGTTCTGGATTATGCGGAAATTCACCATTGGGTTCACAGTAAAGTTCATGAATAGTATACACTCCTAATGCCTTGAGCAATGCCGGAACAAAAATACCTCCTGAAGAGTTAACACAGTCAATCACCACCTTAAAATTTGCCTTTCGAATAGCATCTACATCAACAAGTGGTAATGCCAGAACTTTATCTATATGCTTTTGGAGGTAACTATCATCGTAAACTACTGTACCAAGATCATTTACATCTGCATATTCAAGGTCTGTTTTTTCGGCCATCTCAAGAACCCATTGACCATCCAGATCAGAAATAAACTCTCCTTTTTCATTAAGAAGTTTTAAAGCATTCCATTGTTTTGGATTATGACTTGCTGTAAGAATGATTCCACCGCCTGCATGTTCATCAGGAACGGCTACTTCTACAGTTGGAGTGGTAGAAAGCCCAAGATCAACAACATCGATTCCGATGCTCTGAAGAGTTCCTACGACCAGATTTCTGACCATTTCGCCAGAGATTCTGGCATCCCGGCCAATTACAATTTTTTTCTTACCAGTGTTCGCAACAACCCATTGACCAAAGGCTGCTGTAAATTTTATAATGTCAGGGGGTGTTAAATTATTGCCTGCAATACCACCTATTGTACCTCTGATTCCCGAGATTGATTTGATTAAAGCCACTTTCTTTGATTAATGGTTCAAAAATAACAAATCCATTGTATACACGAACTGTAAAAAGGTAAATGTATATATTTGCGATATAATTCTGATACCTGCATATGCCTAAAAAGTGGTTTCAAAACTGGTTTAGTTCTCCATATTACCATATCTTGTATCATCAAAGAAATGACGAAGAAGCTGAATTCTTTATAGATAATCTTTGCAACTTTCTTAAACCAGCTGAAAATTGTCGGCTGCTTGATATTGCATGTGGCCGCGGAAGGCATTCAGTATACCTTAATAAAAAAGGATATGGCGTAACTGGCATAGATCTTTCAAATGCTAGTATAAAATTTGCGCAGCAATTTGAAAATGAGAATCTCCAATTTTATGTTCATGATATGCGAAATTCATTTTATATTAACTATTTCAATATTGCATTCAACCTCTTTACTAGTTTTGGATATTTTGAAACAGAAAAAGATCATTTAAACGCGCTCAGAGCATTCAATAAATCATTGAAAAGATCAGGCATATTAGTCCTGGATTATTTCAACAGCGAAAAAATTGTACAAAATCTGGCGCATCAGGAAGTAAAACAGGTGGATGGAATAGAGTTTTATATCACTAAGAAAGTAGCAAATGGAAATATCATAAAAAGCATTTCCTTTAACCATAAGAGAAAAGATTTTTCATTTAAGGAAGAAGTTAAGGCTTTCAGCAAATGTGATTTTGAAAGAATGTTTGAAAAAAGCGGATTCAAGGTATTAAAACACTTTGGTGATTATGCATTAAATCCATTTAATGAAATCAAATCTGACCGTTTAATTTTTATTTGCCAAAAAGCCGATGCTTGAACAATTAATTCAGTTTGATCAGAACCTATTTTTTACCATCAACCATGGTTTAAGTAATTCATTTTTTGATTGGCTCATGCCAGCACTCAGAAATCGTTTTTTCTGGACACCCCTATATCTGTTCATCATTATATTTTTTATACGCAATTATGGAAAGCAAGGCTGGATAATGATATTATTTTTAGGACTAACCTTTGGATGCACTGATTTTATTTCCTCTTCACTAATAAAACCAACAGTTCAAAGGCTAAGGCCTTGTAATGACCCTGAAATTAAATCAGCTGTTAACAATTTAATTGATTGTGGTAGTGGCTTCAGCTTTCCGTCATCACATGCATCCAATCATTTTGGATTAGCAGTGTTTTTAATCATGATGCTCTATCGAAAATGGAAGCTGATATTGCCCATAGGATTATTATGGGCAGCATCTATAAGTTTCGCACAGGTGTATGTTGGTGTCCACTATCCTGTTGATATACTCGCTGGGGCAATGCTTGGAGGAATGATAGGGTTTAGTATGGGTACAATTTTATTGGCAAGTAAAACATTCAGAGCATGGAATTCTGGCAACTGATACTGCTTTTCGGCAGTGCTTTATTGGGCGGATTGGGAATATTTCTATTTAAAAAAGATAATTCGAATCGTTTAAAACTGGTTTTATCATTCAGCGGTGCTTATTTATTCGCAATTACAGTATTGCATCTGATGCCCGACGTTTACTCTTCCGAAAATCCTCAAATTGGACTGTTTATTCTCGGTGGTTTTTTACTTCAGATTTTCATGGAGCAATTTTCTGAAGGAATTGAACATGGGCATATTCACAAACATAGCCATAAGCAATTTGTTTTTCCTGTAGGTATTATGATCAGCCTTTGTTTACACGCATTTCTTGAAGGTATGCCATTAGCCAAAGGACAGCATGAAGAACTGGTATATGGAATTGCATTGCATCATATCCCAGCAGCATTCGCATTGGGAAGTGTTTTAATGGAGAATAAATTAAGTAAAAGAATAGTTATAGTTCTTTTGGTATTATTTGCACTAATGAGTCCTTTAGGCTACTGGCTGAGTTTTGAGATTGGGAAAGGAGCTATTGGCAATATTGAAGTCTATTTTGACCGAATCATGGGTGTTGTGATAGGAATATTCCTTCATATTTCTACTACTATATTGTTCGAATCAAGTGTAGATCATAAATTTAACTTGAAAAAGGTAGTTGCTGTTCTGCTTGGA
This sequence comes from Pedobacter schmidteae, assembly GCA_945901155.1. Lineage (GTDB taxonomy): Bacteria > Bacteroidota > Bacteroidia > Sphingobacteriales > Sphingobacteriaceae > Daejeonella > Daejeonella schmidteae_B. The sequence goes on along the minus strand of CAMDKO010000119.1, from coordinate 1,545 downwards.
GTTAGTATTGCCCTGGCAGGTTTTTTTATGCACTAAGGTGGAGTTTTAAGTTATAAGTAATAAGTTGTAGGTTATAGGTTATAGGTTTTAGGTTATAAGTTATAAGTTGTAGGTTATAGGTTATATTGCAAACTGACAACTGACAACTGACAACTATCAATTCTCAATTGAACCCTATCCCCTCATTTTATCAAGCAGATCACTCAATATGCCAGCTTCTGCGCTATTGATATTTTCATCGAGAAAGTTTTTAGATGACATTTCAACATCTAATTTAAGTAGAAGATCTAAGCCCTTTTTCGTAATCAGAATATCAACTGCACGTCGGTCTTTAGTATTGATAAAACGGTTAACCAATTCTTTTTGTTCTAGGCGATCTACAATTCTTGAGGCATCCGACATCTTATCCAACATTCGCTCCTTGAGCATATTGATGGTTGCCGGATTAGGGTGTTGTCCGCGTAAAATTCGAAGAATATTATATTGCTGAAGGGTAATTTTATACTTATTAAGCTGTTGTTTAAGTAAATTAGTTATCCATCCATAGGTATAGATCAGGTTTACGATCGCCTTCTGATGATTATTTTCAAACTTATTACTAAAAATTTCTTTCTCTATTTTCATAATACATAAAATTTTTTGGCTACCTCTTGAAGCGAATAATTTATAAAAAGCATTCTATTTATCGTTTGATGATGATTTTTCATCTTCCTGTCCATATTTCCAGGGGCAGTGTCTGCATTTATTTTTACAGCAATTACCTCTTTTCAAATGGTAAGTCTCAGTAAAAACAAGATTCCCTTCTTTATCTATGTAATAATCAATATTTTCAATCAGCATGATTCAATAATTTTACCACTAATTTATCTTTAAAATGCTCCTTTAAGTAGGTTCCATTGCCATGCAATGTCCAAACCTGGCTAGGATTTACCTCTTTTAACATAGTAAGTATATCATTCCAATCCACATGGTCAGAGATCAATAAAGACAGATCATTATTTAGTTGGAGTTTCATCCAGCCTGAGGCAAATGCTCTTACAACATTCTTTGCCCTGATATAGCTATTAAAGGTTAAAGGAGGCATAATATAAACCATATTCATATCAGGTTGTTTCATTTGCTTTCTGTTATAAAGCTCATATTTACCCAAACTAAATCCAAAAGATTCATAGATCTTATTCAGGCTATAAATGGAGTGATGTACCAATGTAGTTCGTTGCGGACAATGATCTGTGATCAGTCTAGAAATTCTTTGTGCCTTTCCTAGTGAATAAGCTCCCAGCATTACATTATGATTGAACGCATTCAACTTCATAATCTCTTCTATTGCATTAGGATGCTGCACAGATGGATTCGCAAATGTAGTTTCAGTGACCAAGACATCTGCTTTTACAAATTCGATTTTTTCACAAGTTGGATCTTCCTGCAGCTTATAATCTCCTGTATACAAATATCTTATATCCAAGTATTCTAATAGAATTTGCGCAGACCCCAGAATATGACCTGCAGGAATAAAGCTGATCTTTATCCCATTCAACTCAAAAA
>CAMDKO010000118.1 GCA_945901155.1 Pedobacter schmidteae | reverse complement strand
AGAACATAAAGCTTATGAAGTTTATAGACCTGATTTTCCGCATTTGTGAGTGAATATCCTGCAAAGGCTACTGGTAAATTTTCTTTTTCAACGATCAGGAATTCAATCCCTGAATTCATTTGTTCTTTTAAGCTTTCTGCAGAGTACATATCATTCAGCATAAAACTGATCTGCTCATCAGAAATAATATTACGGTAGCTTGGCCACCATATTTTTTCGGCAAGTTCACTAATCGCCGAGATGTCAGATTTTGCCGCTTTTCTGATAATCATATTAAATAGATTCTGAAATAAAAATAAAGGGCTGATCAAAATTCAGGGAATAGAAACCGTCTTTTTCTGTTTTCATGATACGGTCTTCCTCTTTTACTAAGCCGCTGGTACGCAGGTTTTGAACCTCATGAAGTAATTGTATTTCTTCGCCGGCAGGTTGCCATTTGCTAAAGCCAGATCGTACCGGGAATATTTTTTTATTTCCAATGAATACCACAATATCCAGATCATCTACAAACAAGATATAGTCTTTTAAAACAAACCGATTGGTAATAATATTTACTGCTGGATATTGCTCAGCAACCAGAAATTTCAGTCCATCCTCAAGTGGTTCAGTGTCTGTCAGAATGAGCCTGGTACTTTCTTGTGTATTAAAATGGGGGTCTTTTGTTACTACCGCATCAACTTTTAATGCCATCGAATCAACTAGTTCGTAAATAGCCTCATGCACCATAACCGTTGGGCTCCATTCCAGTATCTGTCCCAGATTTTCATTCTCAAAACCATCAAGGCTCATGATCAGTAAAGCTGGCTCCTGTTTCTCGCGAACTATGTGATGTGATGACATGAATCAAACTTAGATATTTTTTGAAAAAAAGAGGATAGAACGATGAAGAAAGAACAAGGAACCAAGAGCCAAGACAAATCCAGTTCGGATTACGGTTATTGGTTGAATTGTCTGTTTGCGGGGTATTAATTAATTTGAACTCGAAATAACATTTTTAAAACCCCATAGAAACATAGCTTTTTATAGCTTCTAATCTATATTTTAGAAACAGATAGTCTTGAAGCTTTGCTTCAATCTATGTGATTTGCATTCTAGGTTTCCTTTAAAGGATAATATAAATCAATCTATATGGTTAAATATTAATCTTTCCATATTTATATATCGATCTCAATTACTTTAATCCTTGCTCTTTGAACCTTGATCCATTTTAATAGATTTTTTTGTAAAACTCTCTGATCATTTTTCCCGGCAAATCTGAAGAGTTTACGGCTGCAGAAACTGCTATTCCATAAATTCCGGAGTTTACTAGGGCTTCAGTATCTTCCAAATTAATGCCTCCAACGGCTATCAATGGCAGGTCTATTCCTAATTCTGCCATGGTATCTGTAATTTTCTTGTAGCCGTCAATTCCCAGCAGTGGATAGTCATTCGGTTTTGTTTTTGTGACAGCAAATGGTCCGCATCCTGCATAATCTACCACTCCAGAAGCATCAATTCTTTGAATATCTGTTAGTGTATTGGCAGAGGCTCCCAATGTTTTTTCGTCACTAATTATTGCCCGAATCGTAGCAAAGTTGGCATGCATATCTTCAATATGAACTCCCTGAGCATCTACCTGGTCGAGTAAATGGTAATGATCTGTGAGGATCAAGGTAGCTCCCCAGTCATCGCAAATGGAGGCTACCTGATTAATTTCCTGAATAAGATCTTCGTCAGCCTTTGAAAAACAACGATATTGAATCCAGTTTGCCCCTGCTGTACAGGCTATTTCTGTTTGTTCAATATGAGTTCGATGCGGCAAATCCTGTGTCAGATAGTGAAATTTAGAAATGTATTTTTTCATAATGGTTTATTAAACTATCAGGTTTGAGACTGAACGCTATTAAAATTTTAAGCTCAATGAAAGTAGAAAATTTCGGGTTGCTTGAGGGTAATAGAAATTTTCAGTTGTAAAATCTCCTCCATACATGTAGCTGAAGGTATATCCGTTGGCTTCATACAGTTCAGAGAATATATTATTAACCAAAAGCGTTAATCCAATATTTTTCAATCCTTTGAATGAAGTATTATATCTTAAACGTAGGTCGTTCACAAAGAAGGCATCTAGTTTGCGTTGTGAATTAGATGTATTGTCAAGGAATTGCTCAGATACATATTTGCTGATTAAAGCAATTTCTGTTTTTTTGAATGGAAGAAAACTGAATTCATTCGATCCTATAAATGATGGCGAAAAGGCAAGAGCAGTGTTTTCATAATTGCTTATGATCTGTCCGCCATTGTCATAATCATCTGAAAACTCAGTAAAATCTTTGATTCTGTTTGTACTTAAGGATGCGGTTAAATTCCAGGATAAACGATTGTTTATCTGTGCTTTAGTATCTATCTCTAATCCGTATCGAAAGCTTTTTTCAACATTCTGACGAATATACTCACCTACATCATTCACCTTTCCTGTTAAAACCAACTGATCCTTGTAATACATGGCATACGCATTAATTCCCGTACTGAAATTTTCATCCTGATGTCTATAGCCAGTTTCGATATTTAATAAACTTTCTGCAGATGGCCTGTTCGAAATACTTGAATTTATATAATCATCCCGATTCGGCTCTTTGTTAGCGATTGCTATAGATGCGTAGATATTATTTTTCTGGTTTACCTTATAATTGAAACCTAGCTTAGGGTTAAAGAAACTCAGCTGATCAAACTGATCAAGGCTCATCCTATTTTTATCGGTACCATTCACTTTGTAATTAACGCTTCTAAATTGAAGGTCAGCAAACAGACTTAAACTTCCAATATTAAATGCTGCTTTGGCAAACGAATTGAAATCAGTTTTGAAACCATTTCCTTTGTAATAAGGTGTTATGTTGTTTCCAATCGGAATGAATTGCCCTCTAATCACTTCTCCAAAATGATCTCCATCATATTCATTATATGCCCCGCCAAGTGTATAGCTAATATTACCTGCTGGTCTATAGTCTAAAGAATAAGTTAAACCATAGAAATTATTGTCAAGCCAGCGCCGCCTTACCAGGTCGCTTTTGTAGATGGCAATTCCGCCTGTTGGGAATGGTGAGATACCATAATTAGCAAGATTTTGATCTTCTTTAAATTCTTCATAATAGCCACGACCTTTGGTATAATGGAGTGCAGTATTGGCTGAAAGTACAGATGAAAAGGTATGGGAGTATAAAAGCTGATAATGATCCTGAACATAATTATCTGTCTGGTCATCATAGGTAAAATTATTAAAGGTTCTGTTAGTTTTCAGCAAATTCTGCGGAACACCATTCCATGCCTGATAGGTTTTTTCGGAGCCAGAGAACACATTGCCGCGAAGCAAGTCTTTTTTACCATAATAGGCAGCACTTAAAAAGTATGATTTTAGCATCGATGAACCACGGTCTATGTAACCATCCGACTGGATCCTGGATAGCCTTCCATCAAAACTAAATTTATTATTGATTAGTCCGGTGCCTACATTGACCGTATTTTTTATAGTCTGATAGGATCCAAAGGTGTTATTCAGTTCTGCATAAGCCGAGTCTCGTTTGGTTGTAGTCTGAATATTTAAACTTCCACCAAAGGCTCCTGCTCCATTTGTAGAGGTACCAACACCGCGCTGAATCTGAATATTATCAACTGAGGATGCAAAATCAGGAAGATTTACCCAAAAGGTTCCTTGGCTTTCGGGGTCATTGTATGGAATTCCATTGATTGTAACATTCAAACGGGTTGGGTCGCTTCCGCGGATACGTATTCCAGTATAGCCAACCCCATTGCCTGCATCAGAGCTTACCACCACTGACGGAGTTTGATTGAACAGAAATGGTAGATCCTGGCCAAGATTATTCTTTTCCAGTTGTTCTTTATTGATAGTGCTATAGGTACTGGCAGCATTTTCGGATGCTCTAGTTGCCCTGACTAATACTTCATCCGCAACAAGGCTATTTTGTATAAGTTCAACATTAAGACGGATATTCCCATTCAAACTAATTTTACGTTCAAAAGCCTGATAACCAATAAAACTAACTTTGACAAGATAATTTCCGGGTTTTAAATTTTTGAGTGAATAGTTTCCCGATGCATCTGATCGGACAGAAGAATAGGTGTTTTCTACTTTGATAATGGCTCCATTAAGGGCTATACTTGAATTTTTTTCCGAAATTTTCCCATTGATAGAGAATTGAGCTGAAGCTATAAAAGGCAACAGTACCGCCGCAGCGATGAATAGTAACTTTTTCAATTTGAATTATTAATTAGTTAAAAATCCTGCATAATGGGGTTATATGCAGTTTATTAACTTTTACCTCCCTACGCCGGCATTATCCGGATCAGGTGCTCTCAGGAGTTTTGAGTTATAAATTATAAGAGTTCAATTGAACTTAATACTTACAACTTATTACTTACAACTTTTGTTTCAACTCCATCGATGGGTATATTCTCAGCCTGTTTTTGTGTTTGATTTCGCAAACAAGGCACCCCTATTGATAGGTCAAAGATATATAAAAATTGATATTTTTGTATGCAAAAACGAGGTATGATAAAATCAGGAGTTATTAAACTTAAACCTGAATGGGTAATTCCAGTAATTAGTTCTGTTTTTTTGATGCTCTATTTTTTTTACATAGACGAGGCAAAATATAGCTTTAATGGATTTTTTGAATTCACTAACCTGATTTTTCTGGGAGTTTATGTTTTTATACTCGTAGGTGTTCAAAAGTTAAATCAACTAGGATTGGTATACTTTAAATTCAGCAAGAACACGTCCTTAATTAGTAATAGTATGGTTTCAACGATTGTTTTGTTGGGTCAATTATTTATATTATTTATAATCTTTTCATGACAAAAGATCAAAAATCCGATTTTAGATCAAAAATATTGCAGTTTTTACAAAAATTCAAGAAATTACTTATCATTTTTTTAAAATCTGTACTTTTGCTTATTGGTATAAAATTATGCTCAGAACACATACTTGCGGCGAACTAACCATAAACGATTTAAATAAAGAAGTAACTCTAACAGGATGGGTGCAAAAATCACGCGACCTGGGAGGAATGACCTTTGTTGATATGCGTGATCGTTATGGAATTACCCAGTTAACATTCAATTCGGATGATGATGCGGAATTAAGAGCAAAGGCACGTGAATTAGGTCGTGAATTTGTTATTCGTGTAACGGGTAAAGTGATTGAGCGTTCTAACAAAAATCTTAAAATGAATACTGGGGAAGTGGAGATCAAGGTTGCAAAGCTTGAATTGCTCAATGCAGCTAAACTTCCACCATTCCTGATCGAGGATGAAACCGATGGCGGTGATGACCTTCGATTAAAATACCGATATCTGGATTTGCGCCGTAACCCAGTAAGGAATAATCTGGTTTTACGCCATAAAATGGCTCAGGAAGTTAGAAAGTACCTGGATGGTTTAGACTTTATTGAAGTAGAAACACCGGTTCTGATCAAGTCTACTCCCGAAGGTGCCCGTGATTTTGTGGTACCTAGCAGAATGAATCCTGGTGAGTTCTATGCATTACCTCAATCGCCTCAAACCTTCAAACAATTATTAATGGTTTCTGGCTTCGACCGATATTTTCAAATCGTAAAATGTTTCAGAGATGAGGACCTTCGGGCTGACAGGCAACCGGAATTTACTCAGATTGATTGCGAAATGGCTTTTATTGAGCAAGAAGATATATTGAATGTCTTTGAAGGACTTATCCGTCAGCTCTTTAAAAATGTTAAAGGAGTAGACCTTGCAGAAGTTCCCAGAATGCAATATGCAGATGCCATGCGTTTGTACGGTTCTGACAAACCGGATACCCGATTTGATATGCAATTCGTTGAACTTAATGCGATTGTTAAAGGATTTGATTTTCCTGTTTTTGACAGTGCTGAACTTGTTATCGGGATCAAAGCTAAGGCCTGTGCTGAATATACCAGAAAGCAAATTGATGAGCTGACTGATTTTATAAAACGCCCTCAAATTGGTGCTACAGGCTTAATTTACTTGCGCCATGGAGCGGATGGAAGTTTGAAATCATCCGTAGATAAGTTCTATAATGAAGATGAACTTAAAAAATGGTCGGCAGCATTTAATACAGAGCCAGGTGACTTGATCCTGATCATGGCCGGGCAAACTGATAAAGTAAGGAAACAATTAAGCGAACTTCGCCTTGAAATGGGTAATCGTTTGGGCTTGCGTGATAAAAATGTGTATGCCCCACTTTGGGTTCTTGATTTCCCGCTTCTTGAATGGGATGAAGATAGTCAGCGTTTTCATGCTATGCACCACCCGTTTACTTCGCCAAAGCCAGAAGATATTGCGATGTTGGATACTAATCCGGGAGAAGTACGTGCAAATGCTTATGATATGGTGGTAAACGGTACCGAGATCGGTGGTGGTTCGATTCGTATTCACGACCGGGAGCTTCAGTCATTGATGTTCAAACACCTTGGTTTTAGTGTAGAGGAGGCTCAAAAGCAATTTGGGTTTTTATTGGATGCTTTTGAATATGGTGCACCTCCACATGGTGGAATTGCCTTTGGTTTTGACAGGCTGGTTTCAATCTTCGCCGGACTAGATTCTATCCGGGATGTCATAGCCTTCCCTAAAAATAACTCAGGCAGGGATGTAATGATCGATTCTCCTTCTACGATTGCAGATGAGCAATTGAAAGAGTTGAAAATTAGTACAACGTTATAGCCCGGTGTTTTAGGTCTGGGTCTAGGTTCAGTTTTTGGATTGGGCTAAAGCCTAATGTCATTTTACTCACACTTTGCTTAATGTTGGGCTGAAGCCCGCCCGGATGAACTCCGTTCGGACTGGCCCGATAACTACCATACTCATTAACCCCAGCTAAAGCTGGGGCCTATTGAGCAATCGTTCTGATGTCATATTTAATAACAAATATTGATCATTGGGATAGCCATTTTACTCAATAGCCCGGTGCTTTAGCTCCGGGTGA
>CAMDKO010000117.1 GCA_945901155.1 Pedobacter schmidteae | reverse complement strand
GAATATGAAAACATTCAAGAGGCAGAAAAAGAATTATTGGCCCAAGAAGAAGGTATTCAATGTATTATTTCAACATCAGATTTAAGCATGAAAGCTCTTCCTTTTGGGCAAAGCCAGCGTCCAGGATTATGGGATTATGCAGATGGGGTAGATACGATGGCATTTTTGAGGGGATTGTAAGGGTTGTCTGTTATCTGTTGTCTGTTATCTGTTGTCTGAGGTATGAAGTAGGAGGTCTGAGATGCTGCTTTGAACTGAAGCTGAATTATCTCATTACTCAATACGCAATACTCACAACTCAATACTAATTACTAATAAATAATTAACTTTGCAATCAATGTATGTGATAAAAGTTAGAGGGGTAGCAAAGATCCCAGATTATGTTCAACTGCGTGATGAAAAATTCACCTTGTTAGCGTATTTTCGATTAGATAGACCTGAAAAAGCATTAGACAAAGCAGGTTTAGCTGATAAGGCTGAATACATTATGGAAAAAATTAAAGACCTGCCTTTCGGGCAAATTTTTAAACTTGAATTATGATAGGCAACTCAGTTATAAAATTAGATGGTGTAGACATCTACCAGCAGAAGAATTTAGTTCTAAATAATGTCAACCTTCAGATCAGTCCCGGCGAATTTGTTTTCCTTATTGGACAAACAGGATCAGGTAAAAGTAGCCTGCTGAAAGTAATTTATGGTGAGCTTCAGATTGCAAATGGTCAAGGACAAGTTGCAGGATTTGACCTGAAAAAAATCACTGATAAAGATATCCCATTTTTACGCCGCAAACTGGGCATTGTATTTCAGGATTTTCAATTACTGACAGATCGGACCATTGAGCAAAATCTAGAGTTTGTATTAAAAGCTACTGGATGGAAAGATAAAAATCTAATTTCTGTACGAATATTAGATGTACTTGAAAAAGTTGGTTTACGCTCAAAAACTAAAAAAATGCCACATGAATTATCAGGTGGTGAGCAACAACGAGTTGTAATTGCCAGAGCCTTGCTGAATGACCCTGAATTAATTTTGGCCGATGAACCTACAGGCAATCTGGATCCGGATACATCCGAAGACATTGTAACCTTGTTAAAACAAATCAGTCAATCAGGTACTGCTGTATTAATGGCATCTCATGATTATCATATCATCAGAACATTCCCATCAAGAATAATTAAATGCGAAGGTGGGATTATTCACCAGGACGCTAAGATCTAACAATCTTCACTAATGCCACAGGCAATTAATGTCAATTGTAAGTGGATTGTAGTGGAAATGCTGACAGCTTGACTGATTTATTTTTTGGCAAAAAAATTGCCATGAATTAATATGAAATTTTCAGAATTATTGAATAAAAAGAAGAAGACTAAAATGGAAGAGAATCAAACAACTGAAAATACTGAGCAAAAAGATATTCTGGAACAAAATGAATCAGTAAATAATGATGTGCCAGAAATTGATGAAAATTCAACTCAGCCAGATGAGGAGCAAATTTCAGATGAGGAAAAATTTAAAGTTGAGGCTTCAGAATGGCAGAATAAATATTTACGATTATACGCAGAGTTCGATAATTTCAAACGTCGTACAAGCAAAGAACGACTGGAATTGCTTCAAATTGCAGGAAAAGATGTGATCGTAGATCTTTTACCAGTACTTGATGATTTTGAAAGAGCTCAGAAATCAATCGAAAAAGCTACAGATATTGAGGCCGTGAAAGAGGGTGTCAAACTTGTTCATCACAAATTAAAAAACGTACTAAACAATAAAGGTCTTAAAGAAATGACTTCAATTGGAGCTGAATTTGATGCTGATGTTCATGAGGGTATCACCAATATTCCTGCACCATCAGATGATCTTAAGGGAAAAGTAGTAGATGAATTAGAGAAAGGGTATTACCTGAATGACAAAGTGATACGCTTTGCAAAAGTTATTATAGGAGCATAGATATTATGCCAGCCTTTATGCAGGGCTTTTAAAATGGTGCATAGTGTTTATTTAGAAAAATGGCAAAACGAGATTATTACGACATACTTGGAGTAACACGCAGCTCAACTGCAGATGAGATAAAAAAAGCGTATCGAAAGATGGCAATTAAATATCATCCGGATAAAAATCCAGGTGACAAACAGTCTGAAGAAAATTTCAAGGAAGCAGCTGAAGCCTATGAGGTTTTAAGTAATACTGAAAAGAAAAGAAGATATGACCAGTTTGGTCATGCCGGAGGAGCTTCAAGCCCTAATGGTGGCGGCGGATATGGCGGCAGCATGAATATGGAAGACATATTCAGCCAGTTCGGAGATATCTTCGGTAGTGGTGGTGGTGGTGGCAGCCCATTTGACAGTTTCTTTGGAGGCCAACAGCAAACCCGAGGAGGACGTCGTGCAGCACGTGGAAATAATCTTCGCATCAAGGTTAAACTCAGCTTGGAAGAAATTGCTAAGGGTGTTGAGAAAAAAATCAAAGTAAACAAACAGGTTATATGTGACACTTGCGATGGAAGTGGCGCAAAAGATAAATCATCATTCAATACCTGCCAAACCTGTAATGGCAGTGGAGCGGTTAGAAGAGTTACAAATACAATTCTGGGACAGATGCAAACAACCAGCACCTGCCCTACTTGTAATGGTGAAGGAACTCAGATCACTTCAAAATGCACAACCTGCCATGGAGATGGTTTATCTCGTGGCGAAGAAACAATCAGTATAAACATTCCTGCCGGTGTAAGTGAAGGAATGCAATTATCGATGAGCGGAAAAGGAAATGCTGCACCTCGGGGTGGTATTCCAGGTGATCTGATCATACTAATTGAAGAAATACAGCATGACTCATTAAAACGTGAAGGAAATAATATCATTTATGATCTTCATATCAGCTTTATTGATGCAGCTATCGGTTCAAGTATTGAAGTTCCAACGATCGATGGAAAAGCAAAAATAAAAATTGATCCAGGAACTCAGGGTGGTAAAATTCTACGCCTGAAAGGGAAAGGTGTTCCAGAGGTAAATTCATATCACCGTGGAGATCAATTAATCTACATAAATATCTGGACTCCAAAAGTACTTTCAAAGGAGGAGCTTGACATTTTAGATAGCTTAAAGGATTCACCAAATTTCAAGCCACAACCTGGCAAAAACGAAAAAAGCTTCTTCGATAAAATGAAAGAATATTTCGAATAAAGGCAAAAAAAATAAAAAGCCATCCCATTCCCAGGATGGTTTTTTTGCTTTAAATAATTCTTTCAGCGATTTCTTTAATTTATTAGCAATTCATTCAAAAATATTACATCCATAAGATTGAATGCCTGTTTTATACTCCTAAGTTTTAATAAATTTGCTTTGCCTTTCATTCGCTTGGCTTTAAATTAAAGAAATGGATCTAAACAGATACTTAACAACTACAAGAATCACATTCACCTTACTATTTTCGATGCTTGTTAATTTCAGTTTTGCCCAAAGCAAGGTTGATTCTGTGCAGAAAGTGGGAGAAATAGTGATACGTGCTTATCTATCTGAGCAACCAATTTTACGGGTACCCTCGTCTGTTAGCCTGATCAGCAATAAGCAATTGAGAGATCAGCCTGGCATTTCTATGCTTCCGGCTTTGAACTCCGTACCGGGGATACGAATGGAAGAAAGATCTCCTGGCAGTTACCGCCTATCTATTCGAGGCAGTTCATTACGTTCACCATTCGGAGTTAGAAATGTAAAGGTTTACTTGGATGAATTACCTTTAACAGATGCAGGCGGCAATACCTATCTGAACCTTATTGATGTAAACAGCATTCATAATATTGAAGTATTAAAAGGACCTGATGGCAGTTTGTTCGGTGCAAACTCTGGTGGGGTTGTGTTGTTAAACCCCGTTGACAAACGTGCCGACAGTTCATGGGCATCAGCAGGAATTAGTAGCGGTTCGTATGGTTTATTTCAGGAAAAAATTGCAATCCAGAAAAAATTTAAAAATCAATACCTGAATATTAATCATACTTATCAACGGTCGGATAGCTATAGAGAACACAGTGCTATGAGCCGTAACTTTGCACAAGTAATGTATCGGATGAACTATTCAAAAGAGAATCAACTGCGAGTTCTAGCATTCTACTCAGATCTGGAGTATAAAACCCCCGGTGGATTAACGCTGGCTCAATATACCGCTAACCCAAGGGCAGCAAGACCCTCAACAGCATTTGTTGCTGGTCCTGTAGCTCAAAAAGCTAGGATTGAAAATAATACCTTATATGCCGGAATTGTCAATGAAGCTAAGATCATCAATAATCTGAGACATGTTATTGCACTTTACGGTTCAACAACAGATTACCTGAATCCATTCATCACTAATTATGAAATTAGAAAGGAGAAAACTGCCGGAATACGTACCTATCTCGAATTATCTGGCAATCAGGATAAATCAATTAATTGGAAATGGAATGTAGGTCTCGAATTACAAAATACCGGAGCTGATATAGCCAATTACAATAATAACAAAGGTGTTCAGGGCAGCCTTCAGGCACAGGATGATATTATTTCAAATCAATTCTTTTATTTTACCCGCTTTTCAACCAATATCGGTGAAAGACTTAGTGCTGAAGTTGCGGCAAGCTTAAATTATTACAAGTATAAATTCTCTAAAAATATCCGTACTTATGCCACCCGTTTTGAGCGTAAATTCGATCCGGAGTTAATGCCTCGTTTGGCATTGTCCTATAAACTTTCTAACAATCTTGCACTTAGATCTTCCATTAGCAGAGGATATTCTCCTCCAACAATTGCAGAGGTGAGAGCATCTGATAATATAATCAACCCTAATATCGAATCAGAAACAGGCTGGAACTATGAAGCTGGATTGAGATTACGTAACAGCACTGACAGGTTGTGGCTAGATGCCTCAATTTTTCAATACAAACTTGAGAATGCCATTGTTCGTAGGGTTAATTCAAATGATACTGAATATTATTTAAATGCTGGTGGCACTCGCCAAAACGGTGTAGAAACTCAGGCAAGTTACTGGCTTATTGAACCGGGTTCAAAAGGATTACTTAGCGGGCTTCAATTACAAAATAGTTATACTTTAAGTAAGTATTTTTTTCAGAATTATGTTAACGGAACCATAAATTATTCAGGAAACCGCCTTACAGGTACACCAAGGTCGGTAGTAATCATTGGATTAGACTTCCGGTTCAAAAAGAATTTTTACCTGTTCGCACAGCATAATTACACTTCAAAAATTGCGTTGAATGATGCAAATAGCGTCTTTTCAAATTCATTTGATTTGGTTCATTTTAAAGCTGGATGGAGAAGCAGTAAACTAGGTAAACCTGTACTTGATGTTTTTGCAGGAATAGATAACCTCCTGGATGAAACTTATAGTTTGGGAAATGATCTGAATGCCTTTGGTGGCAGATTTTTCAATGCTGCTGCTCCGCGAAATTTCTTTGCAGGAATGAAACTTACTTTATAGAATAATGTATACATCTGATGAATTACTCATCAGATGTATCTATATTAAAAGCTTAACTCAGCTAATTTTTCGGCAGGATTCATCATGTATGTGAGCAAGGTGCCATCGCTCAGCAACTCAAGAACCCTGAAACCTTTGTAAGGAGTACCCCAATTACCTCCAACATGCGAGTCAAACAGGAATGGTATATTATCAGCCATTTTCACACCATCCTGATCATGCTCATGACCATGAAAACCTGCCCGGATATTTGGATACTTTTTAATTAATGTGAAAAAATCAGGTGTATCAATTGCATGCTTAGTCCATTTTGCCTGAGGGATATGGAGTATCAGAAACACATTCTTTTTATTTTTATACTGCTCCAGCTTCGACTCTAACCAAACGAGATCAGGAGAAACATAAGTTCCCTGTTCATTGGAGGTATCGGCCAAAATAAATGCTGCATCCTTTGTTTCAAAGCTATGATTCAAAGACATTTTCCAGACCTCATTCCAGAACTCGCTACTCACCATGTCATGATTACCTCTAGTTACAAAATAAGGTACATCAAGCTGATCAATTTTCTTTTTGACCAATGGTAAAAAAGACTTTTCATTATGAATGATATCACCATTAATAACACAAAAATTCAATTTATTGGTTTTATTAAACAGGTTGATTTGATTGATAACTTTATCAGTCATTTCTTCAAAAGCTGTATCCGGCTGCCCATAATGAAAATCGGAGGCCACAACAAACCTGAGTTTTACCTTTGACTTTAAACCGTAGACTTCATCTGCAGAAACATCTGTAATCTTTCCGCTAAGAAGCAATGCCGAAGCCAGTGATATCTGCCTGATAAATAATCGCCTTGATTGATCTTTGAAATTTTTTTCCATAATTTGAAAAAGCCTAGAAAATCTTAAATATTGAGGTAAAATTCAGAATTTAAAATGTTGTTTATGTTTAATTCACATTAAATAATTAAAAACAAAATTGTATTCTTATTTCAGTTTAGGATCTTTTAATTCGGTGGTATCACCTTCTAAGAATTGTAATTTATATCCACCTAAATCGATTTTAGCTTTAGGAAATAGCTTTTTAAGCTGATCTACTTCTGAAGGCTGAACTAAGGTCTGGAATAGAAAAATTTGTTTGAGCTCATTTAAGCCTTTTAACTGTTCTAAGCCCTTCATACTTACCTTTGTTCCAATCAAATTAAGATATTGAAGTTTACCCAAATTTTTCAATTGGACCATTCCAAAATCACTTATTGCAGTTCGCTCTAGCGAAAGGCGAGTGAGTGAAGATAGATCTGAAATACGTGTAAGCATCTTGTCATTCAGTTGTGAATCTCCTAATTTAAGCCAGATCAATTGTTTTGCGATTGGATCCAATAGTTGTAAATCTTTTTCAGTTAAAGCTTCAATTGCCACAAAATTTGCAGATAAATAATTGCTGTTTTGAGCAACAGCCGTTAAAGCAATGCCTCTTTCCTGTATTTTTTTGACTGAACCCTGATCTGCAATATCAACAGATTCTGCAGGCACATCCGAAATCTTAAGTTCTTCCTTTAC
>CAMDKO010000116.1 GCA_945901155.1 Pedobacter schmidteae | reverse complement strand
TATTGTTATAGTAATAATAATATTCTTCAAAACCCCAGGCATTTTTACCTATTGTATTGTACCATTGTTTTAAAGAACGATCGCCGGCAAAGTCAATCATGTAATTCCATCCACCCTCAGGCCGCTGCCCCCAGATCAGTGCGGAGGCTACTTTCTCTGCAGCTTGATAGTAATATTCATCTCCTGTTGCGTTATAGGCATCCAAAAAAATATTTCCCATGCTCACTGTTCCTGGATCCTGAACCCATATCTGAGTCTGGTATCCTTCCAGTTCGCCCCAACGACGCGAAAAATCAGGCAAATAATGGGCAACATATCCACCATTAGTACTTGCCTTTTCAACCATAAACCTAGTAGCACGAAGCATGGCTGAGCGGACATCCTCATTCATATTTTTAGGCTGTGCAAATCCAGTAAAGGCTAACAACAATAAAAATGAAATAGCACCAAAAACAGATTTAAACCTTGCCATAATGAATACTTTAATAATTTACAATATTCCTAACGCTTGCAATCTGCTCATTTGTAAGAATAAGCTTTCCTGCAGCTGCATTTGATTCCAGCTGTTTAACACTTGAAGAAGATGGAATAATAGGTCCCATACCCTTCATTGTTAACATATAAGCCATAGCAAGCTGACTAAGTTCCACTCCCATTTCGTTTGAAATAGAGGCAAGAGCATGTAGTTTAGCCATGTTTTCTGGACTAGTCTTCGCTTTCAGATCTCCTTCATCGAACAAACGATCGCCAGGACCCGCTGCAATCGGATTTAAATACCTGTTGGTTAGAAGCCCCCTAGCCATTGGACTCCAACCTATAAATGAGATTCCTTGTTCAGAAGCATAATCCAAAACCCCTTTATCAATTACTGATTCGCCATCTAACAGGTCAAACTGATTCTGCACTGCAAGGATACGGCTTCTGGCAGAAAGTTGAGACTGAGCATTCTGATAGGTTTTGAGAATATCCACACTGGCATTTGAAACGGCAAAATAACGTATAAGATCTTGTTTTACAAGATCTTCAATGGCTTCAAGGCTTTCTTCTGGAGGTGTAATTCCATCAAATCTGTGAAAATAAAGTAGGTCTATATGATCAATTTGAAGCCTTTCAAGGCTTGCATATACAGATTCCATGATATTTCCTCTCGAAATCCCGCAATGATTAGGACTTAAACCATCCATTGTACCGGCCATTTTTGTTGCAAGTATTACATTGCGCCGTTGGTCAGGGTTGTTTTTAAACCAGGTACCCAAAATCCTTTCACAATTACCTGAGGCATTATTATATCGATTTGCAGTATCCCAAAAGGTAACGCCCAAATCAATGGCTCGGTCAAGAATATTTAAGGAATTCTTTTCATCAATGCGTGAATCGTCACCGCTTTCAGGATAACCCATTTTCCAGGTACCTAAACCTATATTTGACACCTTAAGACCAGATCTGCCCAAGGTACGATAAGGCATATCATTGAAAGAATTGACTACAAAAGGAGCATTGTAAAATGCCTGACCAGGATATTCTGTTTTACTCATCTGAGAATTATTAGCTTATGTTTTTTCCGTTTCCGGAGAATATATTTTTTTTAAAAAATGGGGTAATCTGCAAAAACAGATTCAGTATTTATTACGAAAAAATTCCAGAAGGCTTTTCTCCTCTTTTCAATATCCTATCTATAGCCAATATAGATACCATCAACTGGCGGGGATAATGATAATGCTCAGCACGAACACTGGTATGCTTTTCCATCTTCCTGTCACCGCTATCAATAACAAAGGCATATTCAGGCCGTACATATTTTTCTCTAATATAGGCTTCTGTCTTTGCAAAACAATTTAAAGCCCATTCATCACCTGTATGCTCAATCAAGATCAATGCTCCTATGAGGATCTCCTCCTGTAACCAGCGCACCTTATTTAAGGTCCAGGTATTAGTACTGACATTTTCCAAAACATGAAAATGACCACCATAGATATCATCCCAAGCTATATCAACATGTCTTTTAAACTCTGCCGAGGCTCTTTTAAACAAGTTTGCATCCTTGATTAAAACTGCGTAATTCATAACGAATGCTAAAGTTTCACAGCCATGACCAATATCCCCAAACTGTGAGGCTACAGGATCAGTGAGCGGACTCATATCATGAGCCAATGCTTCATTTAATAATTTAAATTCAGGGTTTAGGTGATGATTCATAATTGCATCCACACAACGATCGGCCAGGGCTTTGATTTCTGTATCAGGATGCTGACGCAGCATTTGTGTAGAAAGGCTAAGTAATATCATCCAATGGCCCAGAATACGTGGACCTGCAAGCCTGTTTTCTGCCTTATAAGCATAGGTAAAATCCGGACGATCATAACGCGCTACAGCTTTAAGAATAATATCTTTAGCCTGATCGAAATACCGTTTATCACCAAGCGCCTTCGAATATTCAGCTAAGCCTTCAGCAACAAATAGATTGCCATAAATGTCGCCTTCAACTTTTCCAACCGGAACACCTTCTTTGGTAAATGAGGAGATATAATAGGTTCCATCCTTTGGCAATAATTTTAAAATGAAGTTCTTTGATTTAGTAGCTATTTCAAGATATCGGGGTTTCTTTTCAATGTTATTATAAAGAAATGAATACATCCATATACCCCTACCTTCAAACCAAGCTCGTTTAGTAGTGCTAATAAGTTTTCTGCTCCGGATATCAATAGAACACATAAATCCACCTAATTCATGATCAACTACATAAGTATCCATATTAGGAATAAACTTTCCTAAAAGAGCTTCCATGTATGTATCTCGAAGCTTTTTCAGGTTAAGTTCTGAGATCTTATTAATTTCGACAGCATTTTCATTGTCTTTGGCAAGGGCATCAGTACTTAATAAGGTTCCCCCAAATGAAACTGCACCAATCATTCCAAATCCAGCAATTGAATTCTTTCTTAAAAAATCTCTTCTTGAATATTCTTTATTCATTATAAATCATTTCTACCACACATTTTTTGAAATCATTAGAATTAGCCAAATAAATTTGAAACTTGACCATTACGCTTTAGCATACGATTAACCGCAAGAAGATTTAGCATCAGATGACGGGGATGATGATAATGTTCAGCCCTGTACTTCGCATATTCCTTTAACTGCCTGTCGCCAGAAGAGCTCCAAAACAAATTCCCAGAAACATCAAACTTCTGTTGAACGTAATCTAGCGTTTCCTTGAAACATCTCTGTGCCCAGCTATCACCTGTATGCTCGGCAATAAATAAACTACCAATTAACACTTCTTCTTGCAACCAAAGTACTTTATCTACTTTCCAAGTGTTATTTCCTACATGATCTAGCGCTCTAAAATAGCCCCCATAAACTTGATCATGAGCAACAAGTACATGTCTCTTAAATATTTCGGCAATTCGAGCAAATAGATCTTTGTCTTTTCTTCGGGCGGCTTCAAACAAAAGCATCCAGCAAGTTTCAATTCCATGGCCGGTATAGGAAAAGTCTTTAAAAGAATTGGCAGGCCTGCTCATATCATGATTCAAAACCTCATTAAACAGCTTATACTCAGGATTAAGATGGTGATTTAAACAGGCATCAAGACAACGATCTGCAACTTTTTGCATATCTGCATCTGGGCCGTCTTCAAGAATTTGTGTTGCAGCCCTAAGAAACACCATCCAATGTCCTAAAACCCTAGGGGCAGAAATTTTTGGGGCTTCAGGATTTAAATAAGCCACATAATAATCATAATCCGGACTATCGTAACGATCAAGACATGATAGAATTATTTTCTTGGCGAGTGTAAAATAGTGCTTTTCACCAGATGCTTTTGCAAATTCAGCAAGACCTTCAGCCACAAATAAACTACTGTAAATATCGCCAGGACCGCTCAGCGGATTCCCCTCCTTATCAAAGGAGGAAGTCCAGAAGCTGTTATCTTTAGGCTGAAGCTTTAGTATGAAATCTTTGGATTTACGTGCAATCTCCAAATATTTCGGATTTTTACCAAAATGATTATAAAGAAAAGAATAAGTCCACATTCCTCTTCCCTCAAACCAAGCAGTTTTATTACTATTGACCTGCTTACCATTGGTTATGTCAACTGAACACATAAACCCTCCGTTCTGATGATCAATAACGAACTGATCCATATGGGGAATGAAATCATCGAACAAATCTGAATGATAGCGTTCCTGAAGCTTTTGAAGGCTCAGGTTTATATCAATTAAAGTACTATTACGCTCAAGAGGAAAATTTAAATTCGATTTTTTTTCAAATCCATAAGCCCCTAGGCTAAAACTCCCAATACCCGCAGCAAGCGAGCCACTCATGAATTGTCTCCTTTTCATTTCGATTTTTTTTTCATTAAAATTACAGACAGCTAATAATCAACCTGTACCTAATTCCATTCTGTCTTCGAAACTAAAAATACAATTATTTTGATATTAGCTATCCTATTTATCATAAAATATTTGATTTAAAACCATTGGGTACGTAAACATAAAATATAAGTTCATTAGCTATGATAAAGCTATTTTTTTAGGAATCAGTATTAGAATAGTATAGAAAGAATGTAACAATACTGATTATTCAAGGAAAAAAATAAAAGTGGAGACTATATTTGATGCTTTAATAGCTAAAAATTAGACTTTGAATGGTTTATTTTAATTAATAACCTGAACAAGCCAATGATATAATATGAAAAGGATTTTCCTTGGGGTAATTTTAACTTTATTTTTTTTGCAAGGTTATTCTCAAGGCTTTAGCGTGAAAGGAAGCGTACTTGATTCGCAGGGCATCCCACTTACAGGAACTCTCATCAAATTAAAATCAGTAAATGACAGTATAGCTACATCAGCAGACATCAATGGCTTATTTTCTTTCAAAAATGTAAAATGGGCGGAATTTAACTTTTCAGCTGCTTTCATCGGTTTTGAAACCTTCATGAAAACGTATAAAATCACTGAAGGCAAAACACTTACTATCCCACCAATCATCTTAAAAACGTCGTCGAATACCCTTAATGAAGTGGTCATCACAGGTATTACCGCCATTAAAGTAAGTGAAGATACCGTAACGTTCAATGCTGCTGCATTCCCTGTAAGACAAGGTGATGCCGTAGAGGAAATACTTAACAAACTACCTGGAGTTAAAGTTGATGCAGATGGCAATGTTACAACCCAGGGAGAACCAATAACAAAGATCAGGATCAATGGTAAAGACTTTTTTGGAACTGATGTAGCCACAGCGATTAAAAATTTACCTGCAGATATTGTCAAAAACCTACAAATAATTGATGATTATGGAGACCATGCCAACTTAACAGGTATAAAAAGTGGAGAACCTGAGAAGATTTTGAATATTACGATCCTAGAAGAAAAAAAACGGGGTTATTCTGCCCGAATTGCAGGTGGCCTTGGGAACGATGACAGATACAATACAATACTTAGAGGAAACAATTTTAAGGGCGAACGTCAAGTCTCATTTGATGGCACAGTGAACAACATTAATATGCGGGGCGCAGCAAATAATGGCATTACAAGTACCAATTCAGCCAGTATGAATTACCGAAATGAATGGAGCAAAAAACTTTCTGCAGATGCCGGATTTAATTTCAATAATAGAAAAAATACCACGCTTACAAAAACCTATACTCAGAACTTCTTGTCAAATTATACTCGTCTTGAAAACTCTGTTTCCAACAATAAAAGTGATAATTACAACAATGATTTCTCAGGTAATCTAACCTATAAACCTGATACTTTAAACTATTTAAAAATATCGCCAAGATTTTATATTAACTCATCTGAATCAGACAATCAGGGAGTTATTGATATAAACCAACCGAGCCTGACTACACTCAGAAATAATTTATCCGGCACAAACTCATCCTCAATAAATCTGGGAAACAATATCTATTATAACCATCGGTTTCATAAAAAAGGCAGGAATATGAGCCTAAGCTCAAACCTAAACTATTCAAATGGAGAAAACTATAGGGAGGTTTTAAATAATTACTTGATTAAACAAGCTGGTATTGACTCTACTAGAATACAAAATCAGTTAATTGCCAATACAAACAACAATTTTTCAACTTGGGCAAGCGCAACCTACATGGAGCCCTTATGGAAAAAATCATTTATCGAATTCAATTACAGTTATAGTCATTCAAGTACAACTGCAGACCGTTCAACCAATGATATAGTTAATGGCATTCAAAAATTCAATACTGACCTGAGTAATAATTATGAATATCAATTCACAACCAACCGCTTAGGACTTAGCTATAGGTATATAGCAGAAAAATATAACTATACTTTAGGTTTTAATGCTCAACCTGCACTTTTAGAAGGTCAAAATTTAACCAGAGGGATCAATACTCAAAATCGAACCTTTAATTTTATACCCTCTGCCCGGATGGTTTATAGATTTACTAAGCAACAGGCACTACATGTTAATTATTGGGGCCGGAATAACCAACCAAGTTTTCTTCAGTTACAGCCGATTACAGACAATTCCAATCTCCAGAATACACTTACTGGTAATCCAAATCTTAAACCTGAATTTGTACACACCATCAATGCTAAATACAATCAATCTGATTGGAACATGGGACATATTTTAAGTGCCAACATAAACTACAATAAAACAGAGGATAAGATTGTAACCACAAAAGTTTTAGTACCAAATACAGTTAACCAGGTAACCAGTTATACTAATACCGATGGTTTCTATTCATTAAGGGGAGATTATTCTTATGGAAAACCATTTGCTGAAAGAAAATATACCCTAACCTATTCAGGATCTGCATACCTGAATAATAACGTAGCTTTCATTAATATGGATAAAAATATTGCTAAGAATTACATGATCAGACAAGAGCTTGAATTTCAAATCGATATCAAGGAGGTGGTAGATTTTAGACTGGAGACTTCTTATGCGATCAATAAAACTGAATATTCACAGACAACTTTTAGTGACCGTCAAACAAATACTCTGAGGTTTCAGCTTAGGGGTAGAAATTACTTTTTCAAAGATCTGACTTTAGGATATGA
>CAMDKO010000115.1 GCA_945901155.1 Pedobacter schmidteae | reverse complement strand
GGCACCTTTTTTGATTCCAGTGTTTTTGAAGATAATTCATCTGTTGCCACACCACCTCTCATTACCTCTGCTTTATCATAACCCTTATCTCCTGCTGGCTTAACATCAAATTTATGAATGAATTGATCGATCAAAAGAAAATCTTCTTTGGTCAAAGTCGCCATGTTCTTTTCAACAGGTAGATATTTATCAAGCGCCTCAGCAAATTTTCTAGTAAAAATATCTGAAAGAAGACCTAAAAGTGTTTTCCGGCCATTAATCATTTTCTGCGACTGAATAATTTCGATGATATTATCGTTTGGAAGCAGGTCTATCCTGATCTGCTCACCTGGTTTCCAGTAGGAAGAAATTTGTAGAATTGCCGGTCCGCTAAGACCCCAATGGGTGAATAAAATATTTTCTTCGAAACTTATTTTTTCATTGGAAACTCTACAAAAAATAGAATTTCCGCTAAGCTTAGCATACCAATCGGCATCCTTTCCTGTTATTGTAAGAGGAACTAAGGCCGGAGCCGTTTCAGTTATTCTAAGTCCAAATTGTTTGGCTACTTTCAAGCCAAAATCAGTAGCACCCATTTTAGGAATAGGTAATCCACCAGAAGCAATAACTACACGGGGAACCGTTATATCTTTAAGTTTATTAGCATGAATAAAAGTGATTTTAAATTCACCCGACTGTAATTTTACTATCTCTTTAACTTCAGAATTGGTAAGGATTTTGTGTCCAAAATCGGCACAAAGAGATTCAAAAACACGAACAATGTCTTTGGCATTATTGGTTTGGGGAAATAACTGGCCCAGCGTCTTTTCTTGCCCGTTTATTCCATAAGTTTTAAAAAAACTAATTGTATCATCAACAGAATATTGAGAAAATGCTGATTTACAGAAGTGTGGGTTCTCAGAAATAAAGTTAGATTCTTCAGAATACAAGTTGGTATAATTACAACGCCCGCCCCCTGATATCAGAATCTTAGCTCCAATTTTTTCGTTTTTTTCAAGAATTAAAACTTTTTTACCAAGAAATCCGGCCTGAACAGCACACATTAATCCACAGGCACCAGCCCCAATAATTACTGCATCAAAATTATCTGCCATTATTTCTCAAAGATAAACTGATTAGTTTATGAAAATCTATTCTTTAATGCAGCAAGTTTTATAGCGATATCCGTTTCAGGTTCTTCTTTTTTAAACTCCACCTTCTTTGCATGAGGTTTAGACTGTTGTACAACCGGTCTTGGTCTTGGTTCTTGCTTTTCATCCGTTTTCATAGACAGAGCGATTCGTTTTCGATTTATATCCACCTCTGTTACCTTAACCATTACTTTCTGACTCACTTTAACCACTTCATTTGGGTCTTTGATGTATCTATTTGACAGCTGACTCAGATGAACCAGTCCATCTTGATGAACACCAATATCAACAAAAGCACCAAAAGCGGTAATATTAGTTATTATTCCAGGGAGGATCATCCCAACATGAAGATCTGCAATTGCATTGATACCATCCGAAAAGCTAAATGCCTCAAACTGATCACGTGGGTCGAGCCCAGGTTTAGCCAACTCATTGAGAATATCATTTAATGTTGGAAGACCCACACTATCACTTATATAGTCTTGAAGTTTTATTCTCTTTCTAAGCTGTTCATCTTTCATAAGATCATCCAACTTACAATTAAGATCTTTTGCCATTTTTTCTACTAAAGCATAGCGTTCAGGATGAACCGAACTACTATCTAGAGGATGCTCTGCATTACGAATACGGAGAAATCCTGCTGCCTGCTCAAAAGCCTTTTCACCCAAACGTGGTATCTTTTTTAGATCGTTTCTTCGTTTAAAAGCACCATTCTTATTTCGATATTCCACAATATTTTGGGCAAGTTGCGGGCCAAGACCAGAAATATAGGATAATATCTGTTTGGAGGCCGTGTTTAATTCTACTCCTATGGCATTCACACAACTAATTACTGTATCATCAAGTGAGCTCTGAAGTTGGTTCTGATCAACATCATGTTGGTATTGCCCTACTCCTATTGATTTTGGATCTATTTTTACTAATTCAGCTAATGGATCCATTAAACGTCGGCCAATAGAAACAGCTCCTCTGACGGTAATGTCCTTATCTGGAAATTCCTCCCTGGCCACATCTGAAGCAGAATAAATTGATGCCCCACTCTCATTCACCATTACTATAATCAGGTTAGGAATTTGTAAGCTACGAACAAATGTTTCAGTTTCGCGACCAGCAGTTCCATTGCCAATAGCAATTGCCTCGATTTTATATTTATCAGACAAAAATTTAACGGTTTTTTCGGCCTCTTTCGAAGCTTCATTCCCATTATGGGGATAAATATTTGTGTTTTCGATCAGCTGACCCTGCTCATCCAAGCAAACCAGTTTACACCCTGTACGAAATCCAGGGTCGATAGCCATAATTCTTTTCTGCCCTACCGGTGCAGCAAGCAATAATTGGCGTGCATTATCTGCAAACACACGTATGGCCTCAGTATCTGCTTGTTTCTTTGTGAACAAACGTACTTCTGTTTCCATAGAAGGCTTGATTAATCGTTTGAAGGCATCAGCTGCTGCTTGGCTGACCTGTTCTGATGAAGCATTCCTGCCCTTAACAAAAAATGAGTCCAAAAGAGTAATTGCATCTTTGTCAGGTACAACAATATCCAAAGTAAGAATTATCTCTTTTTCAGCTCTTCTTAATGCCAAAACTCGATGTGAAGGAGCTGTTTTTACAGCTCCAGTCCAGTCAAAATAATCTTTATATTTCTGTCCGTCTATTTCCTTGCCTTTGATCAATTTTGAGTGAAAACTGCCCTTTTGAATAAAAATTTCTCTCATTTTCATTCTTAATTCAGGCTGCTCAGCCATAAACTCTGCCAAGATATCTCGTGCTCCAGACAAAGCATCTTCAATAGTTATTACTGCCTTTTCATCATTTATATATTTTAGAGCTTCTGCTTCAAGATCTTCATTAGTTTGCTCTAAAATAAAGTCTGCAAGTTTTTGCAGACCTTTTTCTCTGGCAATAGAAGCCTTAGTTTTGCGCTTTGGCTTAAATGGAAGATAAATATCCTCCAGATGAGTCATTGTTTCTGCTTCAAGTATCTGCTTTTCAAGTTCAAGGTTAAGCATTTCCATTTCATTCATGGATTTCAATATTGCTTCCCTTCTCTTATCAAGTTCAAGTAATTGTTGATTCCTATCACGAATAGCAGTAATCTGAACTTCATCAAGACTACCAGTCATTTCTTTCCTATATCGGGCAATAAATGGAACTGTTCCGCCTTCATTAATCAAATCAATGGTAACCTGAACCTGTTTCTCTGTTATCGAAAGCTCGGTAGCTATTTTATTGTTCTTATTAACGATCATTGTGCATTTCGTATTTCACAGCGAATTTGAGGCTAACTATTCAATTTTCAAAAAAAGCTTATCCACAAAGTGAAATAAAAAAATATAGAAATAAATATCCCTTATTGAAACTTTAAATCAAATATTTATAAATTTGAGCAATGAATGAAATCTCACAAATATCCGAATTCGGTAAAGTGTTAATTTATCTGATAATGGGTGTCTTATTCGTTCTATTAACCTTTTTTTTAGGGTGGCTCGTTGCCCTTAAAAAACCAAATCCAGAGAAGCTTAGTTCCTATGAATGTGGTGAAGAACCTACTGGAAATTCTTGGATTCAGTTCAATTCACGTTTTTATGTTATTGCATTGATATTTCTACTGTTTGATGTAGAATTAGTATTTATTTTTCCATGGGCGACCGTCTTTGGGCAAGAAGTCTTATTAACTACAGACCCACGATGGGGATGGTTGAGTTTAATCGAAATGTTTATTTTTATTGGCATACTCCTAATTGGATTGATTTATGTTTGGAAAAAAGGTGATCTTAACTGGATCAGACCAGAACAGTTATTGCCTTCGGCACCTACTAAAATTCCTTATTCTGCATACCAGAACTTGAATAATAAAAAATACCAGGTCAAAGAGTTTACATTAGATCCTGTTAGTATAGAATCAGAAAAAGCAGAGCCGGTACTAAATCCAATTCCCTTTAAACCGGCATTTAAACCTAAATTTAAAAAAACTGAATAGTGAGTCTAGAAGTTAAAAGTGAAGGTGGATCTGTTTTAGTTGTCAAAGTTGACGATTTGCTAAACTGGGCTCGTTTATCATCATTATGGCCAATGAGCTTTGGTATTGCTTGTTGTGCAATAGAAATGATGGGATCAATGGCATCTACCTATGATTTAGATCGATTTGGTGTTTTTCCGCGGCCATCGCCTCGACAGTCTGACGTCATCATAATAGCTGGAACAGTAACTTTTAAAATGGCAGAACGCATAAAAAGACTTTATGAGCAAATGCCAGAACCTAAATATGTGATATCGATGGGATCCTGTTCCAATTGCGGAGGTCCTTACTGGCAACATGGTTATCATGTTGTTAAGGGTGTTAGCAGAATAATCCCTGTTGATATTTATGTTCAGGGTTGCCCGCCCCGACCAGAAGCATTAATTGGGGCAATTATCGAATTACAGAAAAAAATAGAACAGGAAAGCCTATTAAACAGTTAAAAAAACAAGCTTATATTATGTTTTTTGAGTATATACACTAAACCAATTATTCATGAAATCAAGAGGAAATTGGATATTCTCACAGATTTGGCCTAAACTTGTAAGCATATGAAGGCATTTTACGGCGACTTGAAACTAGGAATATTAGGTGGTGGACAATTAGGACGCATGCTCATACAGGAATCAATTAATTTCAACATTAGCAGCTATGTTTTAGATCCTGATAACAATGCTCCATGCAAAGATCTTTGTGAAAAATTTGTTCAGGGTTCTTTAATGGATTATGATACCGTTTATAATTTTGGCAAAGATCTGAATATCTTGACAATAGAGATCGAAAAAGTGAATGTTGATGCCCTTGAACAGTTAGAAAAAGAAGGCATCAAGGTTTATCCTCAATCAAATGTAATCAGACTAATACAAGACAAGGGTACACAAAAGCAGTTTTTTAAAGACAATCATATCCCAACTGCAGACTTTCAATTATTCAATAACAAAGAAGATCTTCTATCTGCCAATATCTCATTTCCTTACATTCAAAAACTAAGACGTGATGGATACGATGGAAAGGGAGTAATTTTGATTAATAATGTTAACGATCTGCAAAAAGCCTTCAATGAGCCTAGTCTGATTGAAGATCTTATTCCTTTTGAGAAAGAATTAGCTGTAATAGTAGCCAGAAATGAGAAAGGAGAAATTAAAACTTTTCCTTGTGTGGAGATGGAATTTAATCCAGAAGCTAATCTTGTTGAGTTTTTGATATCTCCTTCAACTTTAGATACAGAAATTCTAGATAAAGCCGACCAGCTTGCTAAAAAAGTAGCAGAAGATCTGAAAATCATCGGAATTCTTGCCGTTGAGATGTTTCTTACTAAAACTGGTGAACTACTTGTGAACGAAATTGCTCCAAGACCACATAATAGTGGCCACCAAAGTATAGAAGGCAATTATACTTCACAATATGAACAATTACTTAGAGCTATTTTCAATTTGCCATTAGGTGATACACGAACAATCAGTAATGCGGTAATGATCAATCTACTTGGAGAGAAGGGTTTTGAAGGAACTGCAATTTATGAAGGTTTAAATGATGCTCTTGCCTTAGATGGAATATATCTTCATTTATATGGAAAAAAAATAACCAAACCTTTTCGAAAAATGGGACATGTTACTATTTTGGATGATGACCGAGAAAAAGCCATTGAGAAGGCTAGATTTGTTCAAAATATTATTAAAGTAAAATCTTAATTAAAATACATAAGTGTTTAATATATAAATATTTAAATTAATAAAATGAGTGCTAATTCAAATTTAAAAATTCAGGTAGGTATTATAATGGGAAGCAAGTCTGACCTGAATATCATGCAGGATGCAGCTGACATATTAAAAGAACTTGGTGTTGGTTTTGAGATGACAGTAGTATCTGCACATCGCACTCCTGAAAGGATGTTTGAATATGCAAAATCAGCTGCTAGTAGAGGATTAAAAGTTATTATTGCTGGAGCTGGCGGCGCTGCTCACTTACCGGGGATGGTTGCTTCTATTACACAACTTCCTGTTATTGGGGTACCTGTAAAGTCAACAAATTCAATAGATGGATGGGATTCAATACTTTCCATACTGCAGATGCCAAATGGAATACCCGTTGCCACTGTTGCTTTAAATGCCGCAAAAAATGCAGGAATCCTTGCAGCACAGATTCTGGGAACATCCGATACTGAACTTTCTAAACGACTTCTTAGCTACAAAGAAGAATTAAAACAAAAGGTAGAAGAAAGTGCAAAAGAAATGGAAGCTTAAGTATTCATTTACAGATCAAAAAAGATTAATGAATCATTGCTTAAATTGAAATAAAATTAATTAATAAATACAATATATATATAAAATGTACTTATTTGAATTCTAGTTCAAGCTTGGATTTTCAGGGAAATTTGCAATGTGAGCATATTTAGGCCCTAGTCCGACAACTACCTCACGCCACAAGTTCTCTTCATCTTCAACAAATACCAGTTCAGAATCAAATTTGTCTGCAACCATCCAGGAATTTTCCTTCATTTCACTTTCAAGCTGGCCAGCTCCCCAACCAGAATACCCGATAAAAAATTTAATTTCATCAGTATTAATCCTATTGTTTTGAAGAAGAATTTTTAAGGTTTCAAAATTACCACCCCAAAATAGACCCTCTCTGATCTTTATACCACTTTTTATTTTATCATAGCACCTATGGAGAAAGTGTAGGCTATCATTTTCAACAGGTCCTCCAATAAAAATTGGAAAATCGTCACATTTTATATCAGAAATAAGATCACTTAGTACTAAATTACTTTTTTGGTTTAAAACAAAACCAACAGCACCATTTATTTCAAATTCGGTAAGTAATACCACAGATCTCTTAAAATTAGGATCAATCATAAAGGGTTCAGAAATAAGAAGAGTTCCATTTCTTGGTTGAATTGGGCTGATCATAAGAGTTGGTTTTAAAAAGTTAATTAGATTATGCTAAGAAACATGAATTTTAATTACTTATTATTCTGAGACTAATTTTTTTTGAGTACT
>CAMDKO010000114.1 GCA_945901155.1 Pedobacter schmidteae | reverse complement strand
ATGATACTTTCAATAATAAATGCAGAACCATGCGTAGATATCTCTACCACATTTTCGCGAGTGTATGATTTAGGTCCGATGAAGATCGAAACCAGCACTTCATCCAAAACCTGTTTCCCGTCTTTTATCGTACCAAAATGAATCGTATGACTGTGCTGTATGCTCAAATCCTTTCCTCCAAAAACCGCATTCACTATAGCAATTGCATCAGGTCCCGAAAGCCTGATCACTCCAATTGCACCAATTCCAGAAGGAGTTGCCAGGGCAATGATGGTATCGGAATTGTAAACAGGAGTATCAGACATAAATGTTTTATTAATTCTACAAATGTCGTGATTCTAAAGACAGGATAAAAGGGGATATCACTCATAGAATGCTGGTACTAGTTTAGCAAAGGCGTAAATATATTGCACTGCCCGCGTTAACGATGGCAGCGGTATCCTTTTTGGCTTTTTGGAGCCAAAAAGATATAGCGTACAGCGTGTTAAAACGCCCAAAATCTAATAAATAGATCAGATTACACTTTAAACCTAAACATTGAATAATGAAAATATACTTCAACTTTTATGCATAAACTTAAGTCAATCACAAATGAAAATATACTTCAACCTTTATGCATCAAACTTAAGTCAATCACAAATGAAAATATACTTCAACATTAATGCATAAACTTAAGTCAATCACAAATGAAAATATACTTCAACATTAATGTATCAAACTTAAGTCAATCACAAATAAATACTACTTATTCTGCTCAAATGAAATAAATCTTAAACCCCATTTTTTCTATACTCATAAATTAAGTAATTTACCCTCAAATTACCTTTCAAATAAGACCACCGCAGTAGCGGGATTAAAACAAATATAACATCAATGAAAAAGTACTTTCTTTCCCTGGCTACAATTCTGATTTCTTTAGGAACTGCATCTGCACAAGATCAGAAACAGTTAGAATCGAGCTTCGATAGCAATCTGAGTAGCGAAAATATTGGGAAAACCATCAAAGAGTTAAGCTTAAAACCTCATTATCTTGGTTCTCCGGCCAGTAAGGAAGTCGCAGAAAATCTGCTTGCCAAATTCAAAAGCTATGGATGGGATGCTGAACTTGCAGTCTATAATGTTCTATTTCCAACTCCTAAAGTGCGTCTTCTGGAGATGACTGCCCCAACAAAATTCAAAGCTTTACTGAAGGAGCCGGCTTATAAAGAAGATGCAACCTCAGGTCACCCAGATCAGCTTCCAACTTATAATGCATGGAGTGCCGATGGAGATGTGAGTGCTGAACTGGTATTTGTAAACTTCGGTCTGCCAGAAGATTATGAAACCTTGAATAAACTCGGAATTGATGTGAAAGGAAAAATCGTGATTGCCAGATATGGAAGATCATGGCGCGGAATTAAACCAAAAGTTGCACAGGAGCATGGTGCAATTGGATGTATCATCTATTCAGATCCGATGGAAGATGGCTATTTCCAGGGAGATGTTTATCCGAAGGGAAGTTTTAAAAACGAATACGGCGTACAGCGCGGTTCAATTATGGATATGGTTATTTATCCGGGTGATCCTTTGACGCCATTTATCGGCGCGACTGAAAATGCAAAACGCCTTAAAAAAGAAGATGCTGAAAACCTGTTGAAAATTCCGGTTTTACCCATCAGCTATCATGATGCGCAGCCACTGCTTCAGGCATTGGGCGGACCAGTTGCACCACCTGACTGGCGGGGAGCTTTACCATTTACCTACCATATTGGTCCGGGAAAAACCTCCATCAGACTAAAAGTAGAATTCGACTGGAAAATGGTGCCTGCTTATAATGTGATTGCAAAGATCAAAGGATCGGTTTATCCTGATCAATGGGTCATTCGTGGCAATCATCACGATGGATGGAACCCGGGTGCAAATGACCCAATCAGTGGTGTAGCAGCGATGATGGAGGAAGCGAAATCAATTGGTGAACTGGTAAAAAATGGCTACAAGCCGAAACGAACATTGGTTTATTGTGCATGGGATGCAGAAGAACCGGGCCTGATTGGATCAACCGAATGGGTAGAAGATCATGCTGCTGAACTCAAGCAAAAAGCGGTAGTATATATCAATTCTGATGGAAATGGCAGGGGCTTCCTTTCGGCTGCAGGCTCGCATGGATTGGAATCAATGATAGACGGAATCGCAAAAGATGTGATCGACCCTCAGACTAATGTGAGTGTTTTTGAGCGTTTAAAAGCTAGGGATATTTTTAATTCCGGATCTGACAAATCCAGAAAAGATAATATGGCCAAAAAATCAATGACTATTGGAGCTTTAGGCTCAGGATCTGACTATTCATCTTTCCTGCAGTATGCAGGTATTCCATCATTGAACATTTCTTATGGTGGCGAAAACGCCGGAGGGGAATATCATACTGCTTATGACTCTTACGATTATTATAGTCGCTTTGGTGATCCGGGATTCAGTTATGGTCGCACTCTTTCTCAAACTATTGGGCGTGCAGTACTTAGAATGGCTGATGCCAATACGCTCCCGTTTGAATTTAAAAACCTTCATAAAACCATATTTTCTTATGTAGCTGAATTGATCAGTATGACCGATCAGATGAGAGAATCAACTTTGATTTTTAACCAGATGCTTAAAGGCAATAACCATAAGCTGGCAGATGATCCAACTAAGCCAACAAAAGCGCCTTTAGCAAAAGCAGAAGTCCCTTTCATTGATTTTTCACCTATTCAGAATTCTTTGGTTCAACTAGAACAGTCGGCAAATTCATTATCAGAAAGCCTAAACAAAGGAAGCATTTCAAAATCAAATTTAGAAGATATCAATAAGGCACTTTATCGTGCAGAGCAAAGTCTACTGACAGAGCAAGGATTACCACGACGCCCTTGGTATAAACATACCATTTATGCTCCCGGATTTTATACTGGATATGGTGTAAAAACAATGCCTGGCGTGCGTGAGGCTATCGAACAACGCGATTGGAAAGAAGCTCAGGATCAGATCGAAATTGCAGCAAAAGCAATCAGCAGACTGGCTGAGCATTTGAATAATACAACAAAACTAGCTAAATAAGACTTACGAATTTACCTGGGCACCATGCCAGTAAAATTCGTCAGTCGCTTCCCTAGGATGTGACTGACGAAATCTACTTTCTAATCGCCTAGGTGATTTCGTAAGTCGATAATCGTGCTGACTTACGAATTTACTTAAGCACCTTGAACGTTAAATTCGTCACCCGATAGCTATCGGGTCACTTTCTATTAAAGGAGTTTTAAGATTTTTATCTAACATCATATTGCAGGTGGATTAATTCATCTGCAATATAATTCGCCCACGATATGGTGGGAGTGAATTTCGTAGGAAATAATTATATTTGCATATGGACGCATTAATCGTTTACCCTGAAACTAAAGAGCAACTTGCAGCTCTAAAAGCAGTAATGAAGGCAATGCAAGTCACTTTTGAACAAAAAAGCCAGGTTTATCCCGAACAAGTGATAAAAAGCATTAATGAATCAAAGGCACAAGCGAATGATGGCAAGTTAAGCCCTTTTTCAGGTGTTAAAAACATGCTAAATATGACATGAGTTTGCAGGTATTTTACACGCCACGCTCCAAAGAATCACTAGAATCTGTTTATAGATTCATCCTGGATAGATTCGGCGAGCTGTCAGCAGGTAAATTTATTTCAAAAGCTGACAAAACTATTAATCTAATTTCGCAACAACCTTTTATATTCAAGGCTTCCGATCTTGACGAAAAAATCAGAATTGCATTAATTACCCGCCAATGTTCTTTATTTTACAAGGTAACAGAGACATCAGTTCATCTATTATTTTTTTGGGATAACCGTCAGGATCCAATTCTAATATAGTTTTGTCTATTAATTAATTGCAGAAAGTCTTCTAGTTCTAAAATCTATAAATAGATAATCTATTATCACTATTTATTCTCTAAACCCACTATCCTCCCTCTCCTTCCCGATACATCAAATGCTGCGAATCTTAATTTCCCCTTATCGGAAACCGGACCTGTGTAAGGTGTGCTTCCAGAACCAGGCTCTGAGCCATCAACCGTATACCTGATGGTTAAACCGGGCAGCTGAATATTGGCATGAACCTTTGCATTATCAGACTTTAAACCCACGTCAGGAATGCGATAAGAATACCCGCCATGATAATAATTTAAACGAGGCAACTCACGCTTTCCAACACTATTTGCAAAGGTGGTAAGGGCATTAGTATAATACAGATCATTCAATGCAGAACGCTCACCCATTGCCCATTCAGGTTCTTTTGCCCAGGCACGCTCTGCCATACCCAAAAGCTTTGGTAGCAACATATATTCAAGTCGCTCAGCAGTTACATTGTTTTCAGACCATAGCAAACCCTGTAAGCCTACAATATTCGATTTACCATAATCTGTAAGCCTGATCATTTTAGTCTGATCTAGATTCTTAATAGGCCTGCCCTGACCATCTTCTTTTACGTTCTTCAAAAAATCAAAAGGAATAAAATAGAAAGGTTTATCAAGGTCAACAGTTCCTCCCCACTTTAAACCAGGCTCAAAATAAGAACTCGTGTATGCCAGGTCGAAATATTGATTGGATACCGGCGAAAGAATTACTTTATAACCGCTATTCGCTAATTTATAGGCTAAATCTTCAGCACCCCAGCCAATCACATTATTCCAAACATGTAATTGAAAATGTTGATTCCCAAAATCAGGATTGGCAATATAAGTTGGCTTGCCATCTAGCATCGTTTTGCGCATACCTGCTTCTTCCCATCCTGAAACAAATAACCCCCGCTTTTTAGCCATCTCGTTCAATCGACCGAAATAATAATACCAAAGATCATTTGTGGATTTTATGGCTGGGTTGATGCTTTTAAGTTTTTCATAAGCTGGAGATTTTTCCCAAACTCCAGGAGGAACTTCATCACCGCCATAATGAATAGTTTTCAAAGGGGCGCCCGCCTCTTTATACATCAAGATTAGCTCATCGGTTACCTTTTCCACAAAATTATAGACAGAAGGTAAAGCCACATCCATCACATTATCTTCCCAGCCTTGAACAGAGCGGTATTTCGTTTGATCTAAAGGATCAATCAATCGGTATCTCGAAGCCTCTGCTGCTTTACCTGCCTTCATTAACTTTGCATAACGGTTCTCCATCGCCTTGATCGCTGCTCGGGCATGCCCAGGCGATTCAATCTCAGGAATAACCTGTATATGCCTTGCTGTGGCATATTTTAAAACATCAATAAAGTCTTTTTTGCTTAAATATCCGCTTCCAGGCATTTGATTTGGAACTCCACCAGAAGCAAATGCAGGCTGAAGATTATTCTTATTATCTAAGCTATGCCCTCTCACACTTCCAACCTGAGTTAACTCTGGAAGTGAAGGAATTTCAACACGCCAGCCTTCATCTTCTGAAAAATGAAAGTGGAATACGTTCAGCTTATACAGGCTCATTAAATCAAGAACCTTTAAAATCTGCTCTTTTGTTTGAAAATTCCTAGCTACATCGAGCATAAAGCTACGATAGCCAAAGCGTGGTTCATCGTTAACATCAACTAATTGAATAGCAATAGAAGCCTGCTTAGTTTTCCAGCTAAGAGGTGGAATAAGGCTCTTAAGTGATTGAATTGCATAAAATGCACCTGCCGGGCTTGATGCAGAGATTTGTATTCCTTTTTGAGTGACCTGAAGTTTATATTCTTCTGAAGCCAATTTAGAATCTCTTTGGAAAATAATTTGGCCTTGTTTATTCATCGAAGGCCTAGAAATCAAAACTTTAGCTAGTTCATCTGCCAGATAAGTTGCTTCCTTACTAAACCATGAATCTGCTGCGATTCCAGTATTTTGACTAATCGTAAACTCACCAGCATTCACCTTAATGGTTAAGGGAGTTGGAAATATTGGGGGTAATTTCGAAACAGGTATATCCTGAATATCCCTATTTTTTGAATACACAAAGGCTGGATCCATCCATGTTTTAGATGCAGGAAGTGCGTTTATAAATTCAGATGCAGGATCAGGATAAGTACACTTAACTGGTACAGCTTTATTCGGTGAATCATCAAATACAATATAAAACCCTTGCGGCGATTGAGTCACATTGTCTATACTCCCTGTTTTGATCATCTGGAAATTGATCTTTGCTCCTGCCGAGATCCCATCAGATGCTGCATTGGGCTCAATTTTATACAAATCACCATTTATAAATGACATGGTCAAACCTCTGCTATCAGGCTTTAGTATATCTGCGCCATAGTTAAAATATAAACTCCAACCATGTGGCGGTAGGTCATTTTCAGATCCATTCAATATCGACAATACCGATAGTGATTGATTCTTGCCTTCGTAATTATTTTGAGTAGGCTGCCATTGAACACTGATATTATAGTTCTTAGCTTGAGAAAATCCAGAAAAAATAGTAAATATTACAGCAATTAATGACAGAATCAGCTGTTTTTTAAGAGTATTTAAACGCATGATATATTTTTATTTATAATCCGAAATTACAAATTTATCCTCACAGGCAAATACATGAAACACGCTACAAATGCAAGAAATTTACTTCTTGACTAGGATCTCAATTTTAGAGGCGCCAAGCTTCCCGTCCTGACTGATTCCCTGAACCACTACCGTATATTTATTTTGCTGGTCGGAAGTATAAAAGCTAATCGATTTCTTTCCGTTTGAGTCAATTTTTAGATTAGGTGACCAATAAAGAACATTTCTAAAATCAGGAAGCCGTTCAGAAACTTTAGCCTCGGTATCGTATACGGGCGAGTAGAACTCTCTTTTCAATTGCATTCCTTCGTAATCCATTACAGTTGCTCGTGTATCCAGTTGAAAATCAGGCAGATTACCTTTATATGTTTTGAAGTTCAGAATACTATTGAACATTAGCGGTCCAAGAAAATACCGCTTTGCCACGACCTCCAATTCACGAACTTTCTTTGGATCATATTTAATGATCTTATTACCACGGTCAAAAACCGGCACTCCATCTAAAAGTATCAGCGGCTCTACGTTTCTTGGGTAATCATTGGGATGAGGCTTAACTCTAACTAATATGGTGAAATCATCCTTTTGACGAATCAAAGGAACTTCAGTAACGTATTCTCTCAAAACCTCTTCCATGGTATTGAATCTCACAAAATTATCGAGCAGGTACGTTTTGTCGGACTTGATATAAAAAGCAGTACTGTCTGTTAGTGCAGGATAAAAAGTCTTGAGCTTATCACCTGCAAAAATAGTTTGTACCTGACTACTGACACTTTGGTTCAGAATACTGGATTTGAATTTTTCAGACAAATTAAAATCATATGGCCTTGAAGAAGAATATTTTTCTAAAAATGGATTTGAAATATC
>CAMDKO010000113.1 GCA_945901155.1 Pedobacter schmidteae | reverse complement strand
CTAAATATTTCTGCAGTTCCATTTCCCTGATGAACATCAAGATCAATAATCAATATCCTGCTTGATAAGCCCTTTGAAAGCAAATAGTTAGCTGCTATAGCCTGATCATTTAACAAACAAAAACCTTCTGCCCAGTTTGACCCTGCATGGTGAGTCCCTCCGGCAACATTAAAAGCAATCTTGTGTTCTAGGGCATATAAACAGCAATTTATTGTCCCCTGCGCAATTCTTAACTCCCGTTCTAGCAAACCCGCAGACAATGGAAAACCTGATCGTCTGATTTCTGCTTCACTTAATTGAAGATTCTTTAATCGTTCCCAGTAGGCTTTTTCATGGCTCAATAAGATAATTTCTTCTGAAACCTCAGAAGGAGAAAAGAGATTATTTTCAGAGATAAGCCCCTCATATATAAGTTGTTCAGGAATGAGTTCATATTTTATCATCGGAAACCGATGCCCTTCTGGTAAAGGAAGAATATAAACTGGATCAAAAGCAATATAAAACACTAGATGATTAAGAGCGAGTGAGCTGTTTATTATTTCTAAATGCACTGGCTATGCGGATAATCAAAGCAAGCAGAATGAATACAAACGCAGCATATGCAGCCTGGATAACAATTTGAAAATCAATTGGATTAACTTGTTGGCGTTTTAGTACTATCCCATATAGCGCCCAAAGTACTACCAGTCCAAAGGGAATATTTCGCCTAACCAGAATAATAAAAAATGAGATCAATGTAGCAGTCCCAATCATAATAATCACCCAATAACTGTCAGAAATACCAGCACCAGACCAGTTTATCGATTTAAGATATGCACTTATATTAGCAATGGTAGCAATACATATCCAAGCAAAATAAATACTTAAAGGAAAATGAGTAAAAATTTTTGTTAAAACTGGTTTATTTGGATTAGATATGTCAGCCTTAAAACTAATAATAACAAGTGTTACCAACTGTATAAGTATCAAAATTACAGATAAAAGCAGGTATTCATTTACCCATGCTACTAACCATAAACCAGTTGCAAAATTATTGATTATCAAATTCCAGCCAATATTTTGAGTATCCAGATTAGTATGTTGAATATCTGACTTGATGAATGCTGCAAACAAATGAAATAAACAAAAAGCAAATAAGGCTAAATAAATTACTCCCCAAATTGCAAAAGTAATTCCTGCAGGAGCAAATACGGTTTCATATCGAGCAGAAACCTGACCCACATCCATAACCGAAAAATAGTTCATTTGAACCAAATAAGACAGGATCAAGTGAAAGGAAAAGGCTAATAGATTTAGAACAGCAAAAAATTTTGTTTTCATAGTTAACATTAAACTAATTTATTCAAATGATTACATATTAGGCTTATTACAATCACATCGATTTAATTGTAAAGAATTTTTTATTTCAAGATTTAAATGTGATAAGTTCAATAATCGTCGATAAATTAACAGCATCTGATTGATCAAAACTATTCAATTCATCGCTATCAACATCAAGAACGCCAATAACCAGACCATTCCTGATAACTGGTATTACAATTTCCGATTTCGATGCAGAACTGCAGGCAATATGTCCGGGAAATGCATCAACATCTGGAACAATCAATATTTTTTCCTGATTCCAAGATGAGCCACAAACTCCTTTTCCTTTTTGAATCCTAGAACAAGCTACTGGCCCCTGAAATGGACCTAGCACAAGTTCATCATGCTTAACCATATAAAAACCGACCCAAAAGAAATTAAACTGTTCTTTTAATGCTGCGCATACGTTAGCCATATTTGCTATCTCATCTGTTTCACCAGAAATTAATGCGGAAATTTGAGGGATCAAAGACCTGTATTGATCATTCTTAGCCCCTAGTACAATATTCAGATCTTCTGCCATGATGCAAAATTAGCATTGAATTAATAATCCTCCTAAATAAATATAACATATTCAATTTAACTTGATTATTTAATCATTTGCATTAAATCTGGGACAAGCAATTTAAATATAGATTTGAACTTTTAAGTAATTCAGGTCAAACTGGCTTTTTGATTCATATTTTTCATGAATTGAAAAGATAAACATAAAAATTCAATATGATTTTGATCAAAATATATGACCTTAAAAAAACATTTGGATGAATTACCTTTATGGTTTCAATTTGAAATCTTAGGTCTAACATGATCGTATCATTCAGCTTTATCCGCTACCGTCGTTTGTTTATCCCATTAGCTTTTATAGCTATGGCTATTCACCGCTTACCTCTTTTATTTAGTACTAAATGCAGGTTCTGGAAACTGATGGGATGCGGTAGAAATGGAACATTTGACCTGCAACCTGACTGGCAACAGTGGTCATTAATGGCAGTCTGGGAATCGGAAGATGATTTTAATGATTTTAATAACAATTCTTTCATTTCCTGGTGGTGGAAAACATTCACACTAGAAAAATGGACATTACTCAGCGTTCCATTAGCAAGCCACGGTAAATGGGATGGTAAAGATCCCTTTAAAATGATTGATTATGACCAAAATCATACTGGAGCTGTAGCAGTATTGACAAGAGCAACCATAAGATTCAGCAAATTAAAAAGATTTTGGACGCATGTTGATCCGGTTGCACAGATTATGACTGAGGCAAAAGGATACTTAACTTCTGTAGGAATTGGTGAAGCTCCTTTTTTCAGACAGGCAACCATTTCTATTTGGGATAACATGGAGAATATGAAAGCCTTTGCTTATGGCTCTAAAGAACATGCTGAAGTAATCAAAAAAACGAGAAAGGAAGACTGGTATAGTGAAGAGCTTTTTGCCAGATTCAAAATAATATCAGGATCCGGTACTTTAAATGGTGTTGATCCATTATCAGAACTTAAATAATATATTTAAAACAAAAACTACAAATGAGAGTCATTGCAGAGCTGCCACATCCAGATTGTAAGATCAGTATATTTTCAATGAACCAGAAGTATATCATCAAACTTGAAAAGGGAGTTTTTGAACAGATTTATAAAATATCAGAGCTTGATGTATCCGAAGGGGTAGATGGAGTATTTAAGATTTTAAACGATAATTTTATAAAATCAGCAGCTGAACGTTTCAATCAAATGAGGATAGATTTTAATAATGCATATCAAAATTATGATAATATTTAAAACATAACTCATTGATTATTAGTATTTTATTTAATTAAACAGAATTAAATTCTGCTAAATTGACCATTTTAGGTATATTTTTTAATCATTACATTACTTTAAACTTTATATCTAATATTATAAAATACTGATAATCAAATAATTATAATATTAAACAAAATATAATATCGACCCTTATAATTGCCAAATTAATGCAAAGTTTATACTTTTTTACATATTTCACTTCAATTAAAAAGCATTGAATATTTTTTATATTTTTGAATCATGAAAGATCTCCTAACACCTCGTTTTATAGTATTAAGCCTTTTAGTAATTGCAGCTGCTTTAACGCGCGCACTCCCCTATTTGATTCCTCACATCTGGAACTTTACAGCTATAGGAGCACTCGCTATTTTTTCAGGGGCGCAATTTTCAAACCGAGGCCTCGCCTTTATATTGCCATTAGTTGCAATGGCAATTTCTGATATAGTAATCGGAAATGGATTTAGTCTGTTAGTTTACTTTGGTTTTACAGCGATGGTAGCTTGCGGATTCCTGATCCGAAGCAGGGTTAATGTTACCAATGTAGTTCTTGCTTCTTTTATCAGTGCAAGTGTATTTTTTCTGATCACAAATTTTGCATTTTTTTATCCGGCAACTTTATACCCGCATAATATCTCTGGTATTCTTACATCCTATACAGCTGGTTTACCATTCTTTAGAAATATGGTAATTGGAAATATGGTATTTTCTGCAGTTTTATTTAGCAGTTTCTACCTTTTATCTAAGCGTTATCCAGTATTAGCTAAATAACAATTTGGCTTTCATAAAAAAACCTGATTGATATTTCAATCAGGTTTTTTTATGGTATACATTCAAGAATTGCCCAAAAAATCAGAGATTCTATTACCTATTGCTTCAAGAAAATTCTCAAGTCAACTCAGCTGATATCCTTGTTATCCTAAAAAATCAATTCTTTTTATTGATTTACTAAATTATATCTAAAAATAAGAATCCACTTTCAGACTCACCTTCTATTCTGTTAATCTTTAATGGCTTAAAGACCCTTTCTCCTGTTTGATAAGGTATTGAATTCATGAAAATTGGCCCGGCAAAGCAGAATGTATGATATTCTCCATTTTCACCACACAAATCAACTTCATTTGGAAGCTCTGCAACGAAATCAGCATCTAATTGCCTTCCAAGCCAATCAGCAGAAAGTATTTTGGTATTAATACAACAGGTTATAGCTTTAAATTCATTGGCAATGAAATTGTTCATGAGTTTTAAAGTTGGTACATTCCAAAGTGGAAAACATGCTTTTAAACCTCCCCGATTTACCAGATCTTCTCTATATTTTCGAAGATCTTCCAAATGAATATCACCAAAAGCAAGAAATTCAACCCCTTTGTCTTTTAAATCTTGACATAATTCAAGGAAACAATATTCGTATGAATTATTATCCGGCAAATTAGGAACCCACATTTTAATTACTGGTATACCTACAGCTTCACATTGTAAATCAAGTATATGTTCAGGAATTCCATGCATAGAGATACGCTTATAGTCCTGGTTTAATGTGGTAACAAGCGCCACTAGCTCAAAACTCTTATCGTTTAGAATGTTATGCAAGGCCATTGCTGAATCTTTCCCAGCACTCCAAAACAGGACAACTTTTTTCATTTATTTCTATTTTAAAACAAAAATAGCGATGAATTTGATCCATCGCTATTTAATAATGTATTGATTTTGTTTAGTTTATTCCCAATCTAAAACCTGCATTAAAATTCAAACCTTTTGTCTGGTAGCCTGCAAATTCTATATAATCTTCATTCAAAATATTTTTAACATCAGAGAATAAAGTAAGTTTTGTTGTTGGTTTGTATTGAATATAGACATCAACCACATTAAATGACCCTAGATCAGCTTGAACAGTTTTAAAAGTTTTTCCATCATAATATCTGTCTATTCTATCTCCAGTATGTTTATAAATCAAATTCAAACTCACTTTTTCGCTTAATTCAATACCCGCATTCAATCCATACGAGTTTTTTGGTCTACGAAATAAGTTAAAAGCTGTATTTACAGGAGTAGTTACTTCGCCGGTAACGTATGCATAATAGGCATTCAAACTGATCATTGATGATGGCTTTAGCCCTAATTCAATTTCAAATCCATTATCTTTTTGCCTGTTTTGATTGATATAACCAAACTTATTTGTAGCGATCTGGCCAAAATCAATGACATTTTCTATATCTCTTTTAAAATACGAAAGCGAAAGGTTGATATTTTGGGTAAAATTCAAATCAAAACCAGTCTCAAAACTCGTTGTCGTTTCCGGTTCAAGTGCAAGATTTCCATAGTCCGAAAATAATTGGTACAAAGATGGAACACGATATGCAGATGATAAATTTACAAAAAGCTTATAACGCTCTGCAAAAAGATATGATGGATTGATAGTATACGTAAAATTGGTTCCATAATCACTATGATTATTAAGGCGTCCTCCTAATTCGGCCTGAAAACCAGTATTTGTTTTAAAAAAAAGAGAGGTAAAAGCACTTGATATAGTATTATCTGCAAATAGTGCAGAACTATAAGGATTATACTGTTCTGTACTTAATTTTCTATAAGAGACCCCACCTGCAAGATCAATTGATCTACTAAAATTATAGTTTAAATTGGTTTCAAGATGAGTTATATTTCCGGTATTATTGGTTACAGAACCCTTGTTATTGTATCTATTCTTAACATTATTCTGACTTAAATTAAAGTTAAGCTTTCCTTTATTCAGAACCAGACTCCCTCCTATTCCAGCTAGAAAAGAAGATTTACTATAGGTATATTCTAAAGCATCTGAAAATGCCCCAGCATCAAGATCTGCTAAATTATTATTTGCTTGAAAATTGCCCTTTATTACAAATCTGGTATTTACTTGCTGACCAATGTTCAGCAAAACAGACTTTTGGTGGAAGCCATCTTTATCAAAATTTGTAACACCTTGGGCAGGGGCTGCAGAAGAAAAGTTTTCAGAATCAGAATTGGTAGCATTAAGTGTTACAGAAGTGTTTTGTATTTGACCCGTTAAACCAAGAACCTGCTTATAGGTGTCATAAGATCCAGCAGTTGCTAAAACATTAGCCGACAATACACCTGTTCCTTTTTTAGTAATAATATTAATGACCCCTGCAACCGCGTCTGAACCA
This sequence comes from Pedobacter schmidteae, assembly GCA_945901155.1. Classification (GTDB taxonomy): domain Bacteria; phylum Bacteroidota; class Bacteroidia; order Sphingobacteriales; family Sphingobacteriaceae; genus Daejeonella; species Daejeonella schmidteae_B. The sequence goes on along the minus strand of CAMDKO010000113.1, from coordinate 1,058 downwards.
TATAAAGTTGAATTACCTCCCTTTAAAATTTCAACCCTTTCAATAACATCTATTGGAATAGCCGAGATATTATATTCACCAGAGATTTCTGAAGCATCATTCACTGGAATACCATCAATTAGTATGAGGGTATTAGCAGCACTGGCTCCTCTCATATACACTGCTTTTACATCCGCTGGATTACTACCATTTCCACCAATTGTAATACCCGCAATATTGTTTAAAACCTCAGGCAAAGTCCTCCCTTGGCTTTTAGCAAGAGTTTCTGCCGAGATAACTCTCACAACTTTACCAATTTCAGATATTTTTTTTGGTGAGCGACTGGCAGTTACAACTACCTCATCAAGATCTGCTACAGGCCTTTGCTGTGCCAGGGCATTACTATTAAGCAATGCAAGTTGTGCAAGCCCTAGGCAAGCAGCAACGTAAAAATTTTTTGTTTTCATTTTGTTGTGAGTTTTTTACCCCACAGCAAACAGATAATGAAGGAATACTAGAAACAGACAATTCTATAGAACTATCATCTCCAAGCTTCAATCCCCGAAAGCTATGAATTATTAATGCAAAGGCAGGTCTTCTGACTTACTCCCAGTTATCCTGCCTTCCCATGCTGTTTAAGACCAGCACAGTGACAATAATTTAAATAACTGTATATAGAGAACACAGCAGCGGGACTGTCCGGGATTCTAACCCGGTTCCCTTTTAATCACGATAATGAAATCGAGAACCTAATGCATTACAAACTTATAATAAACAGATAAGAGTCCTAATAAATGTTATTAACAATATTTGATAATTATTTTTATCAAAATTAATTGTTGAATATTGAGAAGATTTTTAATATTATAAATTCTATAGTTTTATTTCAGTCAGGTATATTGTAATCAACAGATTTTTAAACAGTATTATTGATAAACACTATTTTCAAGACCTGCTTAGTAATGAAAATTGATGTATTGGAAACATAAGCCGTAGCTACACATCTGATGAAAGAACTACCCCTAACAGTAAGAAGATCTATAGAATTAATTGGAATTTGTCTGTTAGGCGCTTTAATA
>CAMDKO010000112.1 GCA_945901155.1 Pedobacter schmidteae | reverse complement strand
AAAGAATAATTTAGTTCGCTAGCCTATAAACTAACCCAAATGTCATGGCTTGACTTGCCTGCATTTTGTTGGCAGTATCATCATCATAAAGAATTGTTCCAGCGATTGATACATTAATCAGCCTGTTTACATGGGCGGTTAAGGTAAGGTCTAATCTGTTGTCAATGCTCGAAAGCTTCTCATAATTCGCAAACAAGGCATAACGGCTTTTCAGGGTCAGATTTTTGGCTATCTCCTTATCAAAAGAGCTCACAACCTGAAAGGCAAGCTCATTTCTGAAGCCTTTACCTGGCTTAACACCAAAGTTTTTAGGGTTTGTTAAGTAGAGTGATTTATCAAGTACAAATGTTTGCCTGGCGGTTCCGGTACCTATTCGAACAAAAAAGTGCTTATCCGGTTTGTACTCAAACCCAAATGATTCTGTCAAATATCCTGGTGCCATAAATTTGGAAAGTAGAGTTCTTTTCTCATTTCCCTGTGCATCTTTTGAGAAGTTGTAACCAAAATCAAATTGGGATTCAAAGTTGACAGAGCCGAAGAAATACCAGCTGTTGGAAAGTTTTAGAGCAACTTTATTATCCCAGAATATACGATCTACTGTTTTTCGGGATAGCTGACCTTTGTTTTTGAGTTTCCCATATTGCATGATAACCTCTGATACATAGTTTTTGTCTTCTTTGGTATAATCAGATTTATAAGAAAATTGTCCACCAAGTGCTAAAGAGTTTACGCCACCTGCACCCCAGTTATCGCTGAACGAAGCCTGATTGATATTAATGCCAAATGCAGTAAGATTACGCCAGTAATTCACTTTCACATCGATTGCAGATGCAGCACTTAAGGAAACTACTTCTGGGAATAATACTGGTCGTCTTACTGGTAGTGTATTTTTGCGCGGGTACTGTTTAAGCTCCTTTAATAAAAGTGTATCTGCTTCAGATCCTGCTTTTTGTGCAATAGAAATTGAGATTAACCCAAATAAAATGAAAACAAGTGCCAGTATTCTCTTAAACATATAGCAAAGAAAAACAAAAAAGACTTCTTTTCGACATGTTTTTAGCTTTTTCTAGACTTACCTAATTAATTGATTCAGGATACAAATTTGCGTTTTTTCAACTATCCTAGATTTTGTGCATTTGCAAAGGCCTATCTTTCAAAAACTATAGTTTTGCAGCCACAGGAATAAAATAGATTTCACTATCAATTACCATTCAGGGGTTGTAAACGATAAGCAGCCGGATTATCAAGGTAGGATGCGTATGATTTCTTGATATATTCTATCAGTTCATAATCGTTGGCCTGTATGATAAAATAATAGCCTGGCTTATATTGTTGTTTAAAATCCAGTAGTTTACTCCCGCTTATGCCTATCACCCGATTGATTAGTGTTCTTGTAAAACGGTATTCGATCATCGCATCCCTGTAATCGCGTTCAATTATTTTTTGCAGCTGCCGCGCGTTTCTGCCCTCACGGCTTAATAAACTATATAAGGCATTGATGCTTAGTCCGGCTCCACCCCCACCATTACTACCACCAGTAGTCAACAAATTGCCAACGGCTCCTTTAATATATGCCGCATTATATTCTTCTTTTGTGTTCTGCAGGCGTTCTTCGGGTGTTCCTAAGCTATCTCTAACCACAACTTCTTGTAGCTGGATGGAATTCCGTTTCAGGTAGAAAAGTACGGTACTCACTGTTCGGATACTTACTGTATCAACACCATAGCCTTGTAAAGCGGCTACTAAAACATCACCCTCGCGGGCATTCGTTTTAAATTCTCCTTTAGTGGTATTGTAGAATCCTTCGCCTGTTCGGGTGTTAAAAATATAGACACGTGTTAATCGCTGCTTTGATTCCATATCAAATACGATACCTTGTATGGGTTTATCCTGAGCCAATAGGCTACAAACAGGGAATGATAGTAGTAGAAATATGAATATGATCTTTTTCAATCTGATAAAACTAAGATTTTAAGAAATAATAAATTTAATTTTAACATTTTTAACTTATTTAGAAACTAGTAGTAACTGTCCAGGAAATAAACTTTCATTTTCTAAGCCATTTAAAGCCTTCAGATCAGCAACACTGAGCGTAAATTGTTTAGAAACAGATATCAGGGTATCTCCTGATCGCACCTCATAAATTTTCATGACTACGGGTTTTTTTACAGTTTCTTGTTTTTTCTCAGTGGGAATATTTAAAGCGATCTCCTTCATCACCTTATCTCCTCTGATTGTTTTATCTTTTTCGTTTTCTATCCGGTCAAAGCGACTTAGTTCGTATCGTTCAACCAGGCTGATCAATAGCTCTGCATATCTTGGATTGGTGGCATAGCCCGCAGTTTTTAGTCCATTTGCCCATCCGCGGTAATCATTTTTATCTAGCTCGAACAGGGGGGCATAACGCTTTCTTTTTAGAAATTCAGTATGATCCCTGAAGGATTCTTCGGGTGATTGATAAACCCTAAAACAATCATCTTTATTGTCGTCATCTTGCAATATGGTTTCCCCTTTCCATTCTGTGCTACATTTAATTCCGAAATGATTATTGGCCTCCTTTGCTAGTCGGCTATTACCGTTTCCTGATTCCAGAATTCCCTGGGCCAAGGTAATACTTGCCGGAATGCCAGAACCATTCATTTCACTGATGGCGATGTTCTTGAAACGTTCAATATAACTTTCGGCGGGAGTTTTTATGGAAGAAGAATTGGTAGTACTAACTTTCTTAGAGTTTTTAACCGGTTCTGCCGGCTTAGTAATCTGGGTTAGCGGAGCTGATTGTTGTTCTTTTTTAAGCAGACTGCATGAACTCGTTACAATGCTCAAAGCAATCAGTACTAGTAATGATTGTTTCATATAAGGAATTTCATTTTTGAAAAAGATGACCATCTGCTATTGATTACTAGTTTTAGTATCCACAATCTTTTTATTTATTTTTTTCTAATTAAAAATAATCCATCTCGTACGGGCAGGATCAGCTTTTCAACTCGTTGATCTGAGCTGACCATCTCATTAAACTTACTAATGAAGTAGGTCTTTTGGTCTGAAACAGCTTCATCTAAAACCTTTCCGCTCCACAGTACATTATCTACCAGAATGAGCCCGCCTGATCGAACCTTATCGATAATCATATCATAATAGGTAGCATTATTTTTTTTATCGGCGTCAATAAATACGAGATCAAAAATTTCATTTAGAGTGGGTATAATCTCTTTAGCATCGCCAATCTGATACATTATTTTTGAATCCAAGTTTGATCTTTTAAAGTTTGACCTAACCATATCTTCAAGTTCTAAATTGATATCTATGGTATAGATACGTCCATTTTCTCTGAGCCCTTCTGCCAAACAAAGGGTTGCATAACCTGTAAAAGTGCCTATTTCAAGTATCCTTTCAGGATTGATCAGTTTACTGATCATGCTAAGCAATTTTCCCTGATAGTGCCCTGAAAGCATACGTGGCATAGAAACCTTGAGGTGTGTTTCTCTGTTTATATGCTTGAGAAGTTCATTTTCAGGCTCGCAAGAATTTTCTAAATAGTGTGTTAGTTCTTCACTGAGTAGCTCCATGGCTTAAAGATAGGTATTTTGAGTTTTTGCCCATTTTTAAAAGCCCATGCTTTTTTTCTGCAGATAGGTTTGCAGGATGATTGTTGCAGAAATAGTATCTAGTCGCTCTTTATTTTGTCGGTCTGTTTTTTTGAAACCACTTTGAGCAACAACTGCTGATGCCATTTTTGACGTAAAGCGTTCATCAATCTGCTCGACGGGAATTTCCGGAAAATTTTTGTTCAGGGTAGTGATAAATCCTTTAATATGAGGTGCCGATTGTGACGGATTGCCATTCATCTGTCTGGGTTCGCCGACCACAAAAAGTTCTACCTGTTCTGTTGAAAGGTATTTTTTGAGGTACTCAATAATATCTTTAGGATGAATGGTATCCAGACCAGTAGCTATGATCTGCAGCGGATCGGTCACAGCAATTCCAATCCGTTTAGTACCATAATCGAAAGCTAGAACTCGCATAGGCTGGTTAATGTAGAACAGAAACAAATATAGGATTAAGAGATGTTAATTGATTATTTGTTTATTCTAAAGCAAACTTCTCGCATAGTGTCAGGGTATTTTTTACATCTTCAATGGGATAAAATAATTGGTTAAGGCAAAACTAAGGTTTTTTTAAACCTGGGAGGTATAATTTACTGGTACCTTGCGGCTGTACCTTTTGTCTGAGCCATAGCCATACTCATAAAATACTTAGAATCAGGATCCTTATGAATTAATAAACTTGCTAAAGAACATCTGTTGAAAAGCATAATTTTTCTTATTTTGCACCATGTTGTTTCGTGAAATTATTGGTCAGAAGGAAGTTAAAGAACAATTAATTCAATCGGTTCATGAGAACCGGGTTAGTCACGCGCAGTTATTCCTTGGTCCGGATGGTTCCGGAAATTTCGCTCTTGCCTTAGCTTACGCACAATTTATTTCCTGTACTGATCGCCAAGAAGCAGACAGCTGTGGTTTATGTTCTTCCTGCAGAAAGTATAATAAACTCATTCATCCCGATCTTCATTTTTCATATCCTTTTTTTAGAGGAGGTGAAAAGGAGGATTCTTCAGCCGATCTGGAAGAATGGCGAGATCTTGTTCTAAGTAATCCCTATTTTGATCTGGAAGAATGGCGTAACCGTTTGGATGCTCAAAATAAGCAGCCGAATATCAATAAGGCAGAGTGTTTGAATATTTTGCATAGATTATCGCTAAAACCGTTCGAATCTGAGTATAAAACAATGATTGTATGGCTTCCTGAATATTTAAAGAATGAAGGAAACAGGTTGTTGAAAACATTAGAAGAACCTGCAGAAAAAACCCTGATCATTTTGATCGCAAAAAATCAGGATCAGATTTTAAATACAATCATTTCAAGAACTCAGCTGGTTAAAATTCCGGCCTTAACTAAACAGGATATTGTAAATTATCTGGTTCAAAGTAAGGATATTCCTGAAACACAGGCTGCCAGGATCGCCTATTTAAGTGAAGGAAATCTACAAAGCGCATTAAATTTTTTGAAAGAAGATGAAAGTGATGATTTCAGGCTCTTTTCTTCATGGATGCGAATGACCTTTGCAGATAAAGGAGGCCAGATATTTTTATTTGTTGATGAATCATCAAAATTAGGCCGCGAAAATCAAAAAAACCTTTTGCGATATGGAATACATCTGATTCGGGAATGTATCATGATTATTTCAGGAGCAGAAGAATTGGTTCACCTGCAAACTTCAGAATTGGATTTTGTTCAAAATTTCAGCAAACACCTTGATCTTGCAAAAGCTGAAGCCATTATCAATGAATTGGAAAAGGCTCATTATCATATTGAGCGCAATGCGAATCCGAAAATTTTATTTTTAGATGTATCTTTACAATTCGTTAAAATATTAAAGTTTAATACGCTCCCCGCGGGGACTCAATATATACTGAATTAGATATGGGATGTGGAAGTTGTTCAACAGGTGGCTGTGCCCCTGCCGGATGCAAGAGTAATGGCTCTTGCCTTACCAATGGTTGCAGTAAATTAGATGTTTATGACTGGCTGTCGCATATGGACATGCCTTCAAATTATAAACCATTTAATATCATCGAAATTAAATTTAAGGGCTCTAGAAAAGAGTTTTATCTCAATACAGAAAATCTCTATCTTGAAGCTGGCGAGCTTGTAGCTGTTGAAACTACAACAGGCGGCTATGATATTGGCCACGTTTCTTTGACTGGCGAATTAGTTCGTATGCAGCTTAAAAAGAGGCATGTTCGTACAGAAGATGTAGTTAAAAAGATCTATCGCAAAGCAACTCCTACTGATGTTGATAAATGGAAGGTTTCAAAAGATCTTGAATTTGAAACGATGCATAAGTCTAGGGTATTAGCTAAAGAACTGGGCTTGGCTATGAAACTTAGTGATGTAGATTATCAGGGCGACAGAACAAAAGCAACATTTTATTATACTGCTGAAGGTCGCGTTGATTTCAGGGAACTGATCAAGAAAATGGCAGAAACCTTCCGAATTCGAATAGAAATGCGCCAGATCGGCATGCGTCAGGAAGCCAGTCGTTTAGGTGGTATTGGTTCTTGCGGACGTGAACTTTGCTGTTCAACCTGGTTAACAGATTTTAAAACGGTTTCAACCTCTGCTGCCAGATACCAGAATCTTTCACTAAATACCCTAAAGCTTGCGGGGCAATGTGGCAAATTAAAGTGTTGCCTCAATTATGAGCTTGATACCTATATGGATGCTCTGAAAGATATTCCAGACAATGTAGAACGTTTAGAGACATTAACCGGCACGGTCAGACATCAAAAAACAGATATTTTTAAGAAACTAATGTGGTTTAGCTATCCTAATGATGAAAACTGGATAGCATTAGACTTAGCAAGAGTTAAAGAAGTTCAGAAACTTAATAAAGAAGGAATTAAACCCGAATTCCTTAAAGAGGAGGTTCCTGATGAAGATAAACCAGTTGTTGCCAAGGTATTTGACTATGAAAATGTTGTGGGTCAGGATAGTTTAACTCGCCTTGATAATAAGTCTGTAAGAAACAAGAAGAACAATCGTAAAAAAGGGAATAAACCTAAAGGACCGGGAAACTTACAGCAACAGGCTGAGGCAGGTTCAGGCACCAGGCCCTTAAGGCAAGAAATTACGCCAAATGCGGCACAGGCCAATCAGTCTGCTGACCCATCAGCAGACCGTCCGGCCGGAACTAGCCGGAACAATAACCGAAGAAAAAACTTTAGAAATAATAATAACCGTGAGCGTCCTGCAGAATAATATAAAATGAAGCAGTTTAAAACATTGTTTTTATTGATGTCATTTCTGATGCTGGGCTTAATCTCCTGTCAGGACGCCGTAACTATTGCAGATACCAATGTTGAATTTGAGAAGCGTAATTGGAGTTATTATGAAAAAATCATAATTCCAGTAAAGATTGAAGCAACAGATATTTCGTATAATCTGTATCTCAATCTTAGGCATTCTGCAGCATATAAGTATTCCAATATCTTCATTATTATACATATAACTGGTCCGGATGGTAAGAAATTTTCTGAACGCAGAGAGTTTAAACTGGCATTGGCAGACGGTGAATGGCTTGGTAGTGGTTCAGGAAATATGTACAGCTATCAGATCAATTTCAAAGAGAATTATAAATTTCCTGTAAAAGGCACTTATATTTTTGAGCTTGAACAGAATATGCGAGATAATCCTCTGTATCATGTAAGCGATGCGGGTATTCGCGTTGAAAAAGCTTTATAATTATGACAATTTTTAAACGATTTCTTTTAAGCAGATATTTCATCTGGTTAATAATATTTATGATCGTTTTTTGCCTTTCTTCCGTTTTATTACTTGATTCAGGACATCCCCTTTATAGTATAGCTTTTGTTTGCGCACCCATCATTTACTTTCTTCAGCGGTACCGGAAAAAATTAAAGGAGATTTAGCAGACTTTCAAGCTTCATTCCTCTAGAACCTTTTAATAGAATGGTGGATTTTTT
>CAMDKO010000111.1 GCA_945901155.1 Pedobacter schmidteae | reverse complement strand
ATTATTTACTTTGTAATTATCGTTCAACAACAACTTCGTTGTAAGGAACTCTAAACCTTGGTCCCCAAACGCCTGCATCTGTTCCTTTACCAACAGCAATAATCATATTAATTTCTGCACCGGCTGGTAATTGTAAAGCTTTTTTTACGCGAACGGCATCAAAGCCTTCCATTGGGCAAGATTCAAAACCTTCTGCGGCAATAGACAGCATAAATGTTTGTGCAGCAAGGGCGCAAGATTTATGCACGGTAACACGCTGATCTGAATCACCACCAAAACGCATAAATGGTTTTTGAAGGCCCATAAAAAAGCAGATTAATCTTCTAATTAAAGCAAAGATTCCAAATATATCCGAGCGGTAGGCGAGTGGCATTAATTTACCATAATAATCGAGTCCTCTTTTTTGTGCGGTATTGGGTTCACCAGAAATACCTTCTTTAATTTTACTATAATTCCAAGCGGCTCTTTGTTTCCAAAGGTCTTTTCTGGTAACAAAAACCACCAATTGTTTGGCTGTTTTGGCGGCATTTTGGTCTAAGCAAAGTGCGGTAAATTTTTCTTTTAATGCAGCGTCTTTAATCCATTGAAATTCCCAAAGTTGCATGTTGCTGCTATTAGGAGACAATATACTGCGTTCTAAACTACGTTTAATTACATCGTCTGGTACTTCAATATTTTTATCAAATTTTCGGTTAGAACGTCTGCGTTGTATGATTTCTTCAAAACTCCTGCTTAATGACATAGGTTGTTTTAATGATGATAAAGGGATAAATATCGTAACTAATTAGCGGTCAAAGATAAGATTGTGAGACTAAAAAATTTGAGTTTTATACGATTTGTATAAAAAAGGAAATGGTTAAGATGGTATCAAATTCAATGCTGTATCGGGTTAAACAATCGCTTCAGCTCCAATTAGGGCCTTCGGGAAAAGAAGATTAAGCGCTCAGACTGCGGCCTGGCTTTTGATCATCATTGGACCCGAAGAGGTTAGCTTACGCTGATCTATCCTAACCCGTGCAAGGAATCAAAAGCCAGCTTCGCTACGCTCAGGCATTCTTCGCTGCATAAAAAAAACCAAGCCTTTTAGGGCTTGATTTTTTTATTTCGCTCAGACTGCGGCCTGGCTTTTGATCATCAAGTGGACCCGGAGAGATTCGAACTCTCGTCCAAACATGGGACAAATTATGCTTTCTACGTGCTTAGCTGTTGTTTAATTGTCGGGAAGGGGAAGGTCAACCGCTTACCTATACCTTCTTCCGTAGGTGTTTTGTCTTGCCGGATTATCACACCATTAAACCCTGGCCAGTCCTGTTTTTCGATGCCCCTAATGTCAGACTACAGAACAGAATCTGACGGAACAAAAGCTTACTTAATTCTAAATTAAGCAGCTAAGGCGTAGTTATTTTCGCCAACTGTGGTTTGAAAGTTAAGATTTAAGCGCCAATACTTACAACGCGCTGCATGCTTACATACCTATCTCCACCCTGTCAATTCCGGTCGGGCCCGGTGTTTATTTGGAATAAATACAGTTGCAAAGATACGAAATAGGGCTGATATCCTTGTTATAAATCAGTTAACACGCCCTGGGTAAACCGCTAAGGCTTTCTCCAGGCAGGTCATGGCTGCTTCCAAATCTTGTTTATTCAAAACGTATGCCAAACGCACTTGATTCATTCCGGCACCCGCTGTACTGTAAAAGCCAGTTGCAGGGGCCATCATGACTGTTTGATTGTCATGTACAAAATCTTCAAGCATCCACTGGCAGAATTTATCTGCATTGTCAATAGGGAATTTAGCTACCACATAAAATGCTCCACCTGGTTTTGGACAGAATACTCCGTCTATGCTGTTTAAGCGGTTTACCAAGGTATCTCGGCGCATGGTATATTCCTTATTTACCTTTTCAAAATAGCTATCAGGTGTATCTACGGCAGCAGTTGCCGCAATCTGCTCAACCATACCCGCACTTAATCTTGCTTGTGCAAACTTCAATCCTGCAGTAATAACTTCCTTATTTTTGGTAATTAAGCATCCCAAACGGGCGCCGCAAGCACTATAGCGCTTGGATACAGTATCCAAAATTACTACATGCTGGTCTAGCCCCTCTAGATGCATCGGTGAAATAAATTCCTTGCCATCATAACAAAACTCACGGTAGGCTTCATCAGAAAAAAGGAATAAGTTATATTTTAGGCAAAGATCTCTGAGTGCTTCAAGTTCTTGTTTTGAATATAAATACCCTGTTGGATTATTCGGATTGCAGATGATGATGGCCTTTGTTTTAGAGGTGATTAGCTTCTCAAATTCGCTGATCTTTGGTAATGAAAAACCATTTTCAATATGGGATAGAATAGGTTTGACCAAAACATTACTCATGCAGGCAAAACCATTGTAATTTGCATAGAAAGGTTCCGGAATAATGATCTCATCGCCCTCATTTACACAGGCCTGCATTGCAATGGTAATGGCTTCTGATCCTCCAACTGTAACTAATATTTGCGAAGGGTCAATATTGTAATTCAACTTGTTGTAATATTCAGTCAGTTTTGTGCGATAAGCTAAGGTGCCTTCTGACGGAGTATATGCCCAAACTGTGAAATCTATATTCTTTATGGCATTCAGCATCCCTTCAGGAGTTTCAATGTCTGGTTGCCCGATATTTAAATGATATACCTTTTTACCCTGACTTTTTGCTTGATCAGCAAATGGTGTTAGTTTACGAATAGGGGAGGCGGGCATGTGCCGGCCTTTACTAGAAATTTCTGGCATGTAGCAAAAATAAAAAAAAACCTCCCCGTTTGGGTTAGGCTTTATCATAAATATTTAACATTTCATTTTAATTGGCATTTGGCACCATTTAAACTCATACGACATAGCATTCAGCTTTGCCGGCAAACAATGTTCGATTGGTGAATTTCTTATTCTTTTTTTACGTAGTGTGAACTGATTAAACTAATCTAAATATTATTTCAAATCATGAAATTAAACCATTTTTTACACCTAAGAAATGCAATAATTTGGTAAAATACTTGTAGTTCAGATTATTATTTTGTGTTAGTATGATCAATTAATCAACGCTTTTCTTATTTTTGGCCATACAGCAAATTTATGGTAGGAACCCAAGTGACAGATAACATTTTGCCAGAAAACGAAGAGCTTAGTTTTGAAGATTTTAGAAGTATCATTATAAGTGATTATAAGATTGCTTTTGAAAGCAGACAGGCAAGTTTATTAGGTCGTAGGGAAGTTCTTACAGGCAAGGCTAAATTTGGAATCTTTGGGGATGGAAAAGAAGTAGCACAATTAGCTATGGCAAAGGCATTTAAGGCTGGCGACTGGCGTTCAGGCTATTATCGAGATCAAACCTTTATGCTTGCTGCAGGTATGTTAACATTGCCTGAATTTTTTGCTCAGCTTTACGCTAACACAGATACTGATGCTGATCCCGCATCTGGGGGAAGGCAGATGAATTGTCATTTTGCAACCCGACTCTTAGATGAAAACGGCAATTGGCTGGATAATACAAAAACAAAAAACTCTTCTGCAGATATATCACCTACGGGCGGTCAAATGGGTCGCTTGGTTGGGTTAGCACTTTCTTCAAAATTGTACAGGAATAATCCTGAGCTCGAACATTCAAAGAATTTCTCTTTTAATGGAAATGAAGTAGCTTTTGGTACCATTGGTGATGCCTCAACTTCTGAAGGGATATTTTTTGAGTCAATTAATGCTGCAGGAGTACTTCAGGTACCTATGGCGATATCCATTTGGGATGATGCTTATGGAATTTCTGTTCCGGCTGAATATCAGACCACAAAGCAAGACATATCTGAAATTCTTAAAGGTTTTCAGCGTGATGAAAAGGGAGAGGGTTATGAGATCTTTAAAGTAAGAGGTTGGGATTACCCTGGTTTGTGTGAAACCTATAAAAAGGCCATAAAAATTTGTCGCGATCAGCATATACCGGTCATGATCCATGTAACCGAAATGACCCAGCCACAAGGGCATTCAACTTCTGGATCGCATGAACGCTATAAAGATAAGACGAGAATTGCCTGGGAAAACGAATACGACTGTATGCTGCAGATGCGAAAATGGATGATCGAATCTACTATTGCTACTGAAGAGGAGTTAAATGAAATTGAAATTACTGCCAAATCATATATACGTGATTGTCAGAAAAAGGCTTGGGCTGATTTTAATTCACAAATGAAGCTAGAGCTCGATTCTGTAGTTGAGCTGATTCAGGGTACAACTAATCAGGACCTTATAAAAATAGCAAATGCACTGAAAGAAAGTGTTGATCCATCCCGTAAGGATATTACAGCATTGGTGCGGCTTGCAATACGGATGTTGAGGAATGAGCATTCGGAGGCCAAGCAGCAATTGCAATTTTGGTATCAGCAACAGCATGATTCTAATTTTGAACGATATAATTCAAAACTTTTTACCGGATCAAGTGAATCTCCATTACATGTTAAGGCCATTTTGCCCGAATATAATGATGATTCAAAAATGCTTGATGGCCGGGAAATCTTGAATGCATGTTTTGATTCAAATTTTTCGCGTGATGCGCGTATTCTTGCATTTGGTGAAGATGTTGGTGCTATTGGAGATGTAAATCAAGGTTTTGCCGGACTCCAGGCTAAATATGGAAAAATGAGGATTACTGATACCGGAATTCGTGAAATGACGATTATTGGTCAGGGTATTGGGCTAGCAATGCGCGGTTTACGGCCGATTGCAGAAATACAGTATCTGGATTATTTACTTTTTGCTTTGAATATTTTAAGCGATGATCTTGCTACTTTAAGTTATCGCACAAAGGGAAGACAAAAAGCACCATTGATTGTTCGAACACGCGGTCATCGTTTAGAAGGCATCTGGCATTCAGGATCTCCGATGGGTGTGATCATTAATTCGTTGAGAGGTGTGCATGTATGTGTGCCTAGAAATATGACTCAGGCAGCTGGAATGTACAATACACTTTTAAGGGGTGATGAACCGGCCCTAGTTATTGAATGTTTGAACGGATACCGCCTCAAAGAAAAAATGCCTACAAATGTTGGTGAATTTACGGTTGAATTGGGTAAGGCTGAGCTTCTTCGTGAAGGATCTGACATGACCATTGTTTCGTATGGATCAACATTAAGGATTGTTGAGCAAGCGGCCGATGAACTTATCAAAATGGGTATTGATGTCGAAATTGTTGACCCTCAAACTTTCCTTCCATTTGATCTGGATCAACTTTGTTCTAAATCATTGCGTAAAACCAGTAAGCTGCTTGTTGTTGGTGAAGATGTGCCGGGTGGTTCATCCGCATTTATTTTACAGCAAGTTTTGGAAGGTCAAAATGGCTATCATTTTCTGGATGGGAAACCAAGAACATTGACCGGTAAACCACACCGCACTCCTTATGGCTCGGATGGAGATTATTTCAGTAAGCCCTCAGTAGATGATGTGATAGAAATCGTTTATGAAATGATGAATGAAAGTTTCCCGAATAAGTTTCCAAAATTATTCTGATACAACTACTAACCACAGATTTTTCGTCGTTCCTCTGTCGAAATGACGTGTATTAATGGGTTAAATCGTTAACCTCACGAATTTCTCGTTGCTTTGTTGGGATGATGAGTAGTTATTGTTTTACCGTCATTTCGAACACGATTAGCCATTTTTTAATTTCTGAATATTTTAGCGTCGTGGAGAAATCTGTTGAATGAAACATGAATTTTTTCAATGTTCCTAAATCATCAAAAAAGGCTTTTAACTGCACAGATTTCTCGTCGTTCCTCTGTCGAAATGACGAGTAGTTATGGGTTAAGCCGTTGACCCCACAGATTTCTCATTGTGCTTCTGTTGTGATGATGAGTAGTAATGGGTTAAATCGTTAATCTCGCAGATTTTTGGTCGTTATTTTGTTAGGAATATGGATATTTAAAGCTTTATCACCTTATTCCTCAGCAAATGATCGGCCAGCACAAGCGCAGCCATTGCCTCTACTATGGCAACAGCACGTGGAACCACGCAAGGATCATGTCTGCCTTTTCCCTGCACACTTGAGACATTTCCTGATGAATCAAGGCTTTGCTGATTTTGCATGATCGTAGCTACCGGTTTAAATGCAACTCTAAAGCTTATATCCATTCCATTTGAAATTCCACCCTGTATGCCGCCTGAATAATTGGTAACAGTTTTGAAGTTATCTGCCACTTTACCATCGGCAGGAGGAATAAATAGATCATTGTGTTCAGAACCTTTCATTTCAGAACCTTCAAATCCAGATCCATAATCGAATCCATGAACGGCATTGATGCTGAGCATGGCTTTACCTAGATCGGCATGTAGTTTATCGAAAACGGGCTCACCTAATCCCACAGGGCAATTTTTAATGATGCATGATATTTTTCCACCTACCGTATCACCCTCTTTTCGGATGCTATCAATACGTTCAATCATTTCATTTGCCGTTGCCGGATCAGCACAGCGAACAATGTTACTTTCCCTAATTTCTAAAAGCTCAGAAACAGATTTTAGTGATAATTGAGGCGCATTGATTGTGCCTACCGCAGAAACATGTCCAAAAATTTCAATCCCATTATGAGCCAATAAAAGTTTGGCAATTGCTCCTGCTGCTACTCTTGCTGCAGTTTCTCTGGCCGATGATCGTCCACCACCACGGTGGTCACGATGTCCATATTTTGCATCATAGGTATAATCAGCATGCGAAGGTCGGTATGCATCTTTGATATGTGAATAATCTTTTGATCGCTGATCTTCGTTTGGAATGATCATGGCTATTGGAGTTCCAGTTGTTTTTCCTTCAAACACTCCTGAAAGAATCTGTACGGTATCGCTTTCTTTTCTTTGAGTAGTGATTTTCGATTGCCCGGGTTTACGCATGTCAAGCTCAGCCTGAATGAAATTCATATCAAGCACCAGGTTTGAAGGACAACCATCAATGATCACACCTATGGCCAAACCATGAGATTCTCCAAAAGTAGTGATGCGGAATATTTGACCGAATGAATTACCTGCCATTTTTTAAGTACTAAGTTGTAAGTTGTAAGTTATAGGTTATAGGTTGTAAGTTATAAGTTAAAAGCAGAAAGGTGAAAGCTAAAAGCTAAAAGCAAATTGTGCAATCTCCAATCTCATATCTCCCATCTCATATCTCAAATCAGTTATAGGTTGTAAGTTAAAAGCAGAAAGGCGAAAGCTAAAAGCAGAAAGCAAATTGTGCAATCTCAAATCTCATATCTCCCATCTCAAATCCATTATAAGTTCAATGCCTAAAAATATCTTTTTAGAAGCATAATTTAATTAAAATCTCACATCTCATATCTCCAATCTCATATCTCACATCTCATATCTCCAATCTCATATCTCCAATCTCATATCTCCAATCTCATATCTCCCATCTCAATACTCAATCCCAAATCCAGCTAATTCAAGATGTTTCCAAAAATCAGGGTATGATTTTTCAACGACCAAATGATCTTCAATTTCAAGCTCCAGAATAAGCAGAGCTAGTGGTGCAAAAGCCATAGCCATGCGGTGATCATCATAGGTGCTAA
>CAMDKO010000110.1 GCA_945901155.1 Pedobacter schmidteae | reverse complement strand
AAGTAGAAATTTTGCAATACGTTTTAATGTTTTATACATAGTTGAATGATATACTATTACTGAAAATTGAAATGAATATAATCATGAAATATGAGATTGGATCATAGAAATGTATATAGTTTAGCATCTTTTCAGAAAAAGTCCATTTTTCAAACGGCTCTAGTTTTATTCCATCATAAACTAATCCAGTAATAACCTCAATACTTTCTCCAATCTCTGTTTTTTACGCAAATATGCTTGATATTCGCTTGGAATCCAGGTATCTTTTGAAGTACTTCATATAATCCGAAGCCCACACAGCCAAATCCAAAAAGTCCGATATTTAAATTAGTTCTGCTCATATTTTTAGTTGTTAGAAATGGTTGTTAAAATACGATTCACAGGCAAGTTTAATTCTTGAAACTGATTCTATGTTCAAAACTCCTTCTTTGTCCATTTCATTCGCAAGAACTATAATACAATCAAATTTTATTTTCTTCATTTAAGTTTTGTTATATTTCTGTAATAAAAATAGCAAATTTAACCGATCAATTTGACAATTAAAGTCTAATTAAAGGGCAAATTGCGGAATACGATTTTACCCCTCCGAATGTTTGACTAAACGTCTTATGGTTTCAGGTGTATACAGGCAACCTGACCTTGTTTTATAACCATTTTGGTTAAGTTCACTTGAAATTAAAGTATAATTGATAAATCCATTCTTCATCTGAAAATGCTCAATAAACATTCTGGCCATTTTCCAATTTTCATTCTCAACTCGTTTCCTAACTATGGTTTCAACACCTTTTATCCTAGCACCAGTTGTAAGATTTTGTGGAGAACCTAACTTGACGCCTCTAGCTTTGAGTGCCGCTAATCCATTTTTAGTTCTACTTGAAATTAATTCTCGTTCCCATTGAGCAACACTCCCAAAAATACCAAGAGTTAACGTGTTAAGCTCTGGTAAATCAATACAACGTAGTTTAACCCCCTTGTTTCTTAAAGTGAAAAGGAACTCAACTTCCCTTGACAGCCGGTCTAATTTTGTAAATAACAAGGTATGACCATGTTTGATACACATATTGGTCGCATATTCCAGCTTAGTTCGATAATTGTTCTTGCCACTTTCCTGTTCAACTATAACTTCAATCAAGTTGTCTCCTGTTGTTTGAACAAATTGATTGATTCTTGATCGTTGTTCTTCTAATCCAAGTACCTGTCGACCAGTACTCGTTCGGACATATGCGATGTAATTTTCCATCTTTTTAAGTTTTGGCTAAGTTAACAGCCAAAACTTAACAAACCATAAACGTGGGTTTAAGATCTGATATTTTAGCGTTTTGCTAGAGAATTTACTAGCAAAAATCAATAAAACACTAGTTTCCTGAAAAACCGGTATAAAGTATAATATAATTGAAGGGGGCATAAAAAAGGGTATTGAAAATACAATACCCTTTAACTTAAACTATTGAATCATCAATATCAAGGTCGGGATCGAAATCTATATGGTCAAAATCTTCAACCTTATCTATTTCTACATTGTAAATTCTAACATAAACGTCTATTAAACTTGATATATAACTTACCAAATCTTCCCTATACCCACTTATTCCAATTTTATCACTAAAAACATTATGCCCTGTCATCATTTTTTCTATCGATGCATCAACAAATCGGTAGGAGCTGTTATCGCTTTCCTCAAACCTTCCCTGCGAACCCTTTTTGAAGGCAAACACCACAATCTCTTCTTTCTTTGGTTTATTTTTTTTCATTCTTCATGATGTTTTTTAAGTTAGGATTATCTAAAGTTTTACAAATAAGGTTTGTTAATTGCTTTTCAGTAATTAGAAGAGAAAGTCGCTTCCTTTTGGGGGGAACTGATTCCCTTACTAGATTCGTTAATTTCATAAAATATATTTTAAAATAAATATCTCAAAAGATGGTAGAAACTTTAACCTGATCATGATTTATATTACTGGAATGAATAAAATATGGCACATTCCAATGGATCTTGGATATTAGCAAATATGAATATTCAAACAGGTGATTTGGTGTTTTTTGTCTATGAGTTTGTGGTCGTTTGCGGACTTATATTCCGAGTGTATTTGGAATTTGTGGATAAACCTACAACTCGTCCTGAAATTAAAATTTTACCACCCCCGGTTACACCAGAATCGATTGTTTCAGTACCTGAGATTGTAGATATAGTTCCAACACCTAAACCACCGAGAAAGCACCCTGTTACTAAGAAAGAATACATTGAATTCTTCAAAGAAGTATTGATTTGGTGTGAAAAGAACATCAAATTGGGACGAGACAGAAAAATCAGACCAAGGATAGATATTAGTTTTAGTCAAAAAGGTAATGTTCTTGGATACTACCAATACTCAATCAAAAGAATAATGATGTATGTTTTGAAAAATAAAACACTAAGAGCTAATGCTCAAGTATTCATACATGAATATGTTCACCACCTTCAAATTCGAGGGAAAAACGATAATATTAGGTACAATAATCTTACAAGACGAAAAGGATATATTGATAATGACTTCGAAAAAGAAGCAAATGCTTTAAGTAGTTTTTACTTAAATGAGTGTTGCAAATATTTAAACATATAATAACCCAGTAAGTAGATGAGATTTGATCTGAGCATGATCTGCAGGAAACTATTACTGGGATAATTTAAAAATCAGGTCTCAATTCACGAATGGCTCGATTCCTTCAATGTGACACAAAGGGTATTTTAAACCAATTTTAAAGGGTAAAATTTGGGATATTGATATAGTTATACGGATTTCCAATGCCGTAAATGAAGTATATAAAGCCTTTAGATTCATATACATTGATCACGACATTGGAATTAGATTTTCAAACTCCTATTTTTTTCATGCTTTTTTTTTCTTATATTATTGTAACGGCACTTCTGACAGAAAAAGGAAGTACCAGCAGTAACTCAACCCGCAACTAAGAAGGCGAAGGGTCTGTTTAATCCGAGGGACAATCTACATCCTTGCAATAATAGGAAAACATAGTGGATGAGACAATTGGTAGCCGTAAAAATGGTTGAAGGAAGAATGCAAGTAAGGGGGTAAGATCTGGCTCTGCAAAAAACTTCAATTAAGGATGAAAAACACTTCAAAAAACCATAGGAGCTCTTCCTGTGCTCAATTTGCAACCTAATTAATAGTTTAATTTATTCTTGGACTAACCATTGAAAAACAATCACGATTCGATTTATATTGTTTTAAAATGTAACTAGTAGCCCACATTGATTTATCATACATTGAAATATTAAATTCCTTTTTTCCAAATGATTTTCTACCCATTGATGATAGCATTAATCCTTTGATAGTTTTTATTTGTATTGATTTAGCATTTTTCTTCAGTAATAAATGAAGGTGCCTATGATTTGATATAAACATGCTTGTTCTCTCATCAGG
Source organism: Pedobacter schmidteae (assembly GCA_945901155.1). Lineage (GTDB taxonomy): Bacteria > Bacteroidota > Bacteroidia > Sphingobacteriales > Sphingobacteriaceae > Daejeonella > Daejeonella schmidteae_B. Next base: position 4,165 of record CAMDKO010000110.1, on the reverse strand, counting down.
TTTTTCATAATCGAATTCGGTACTATATGCTCCTAATACACCAGTATCTCCAACAACTTCTGCAAGTTGGTCAATGAACTTTAACATAGTCATATCCCAGTAATCCTGTTTTGTGGTTGACGAGGAATTGATAGTAATAAAGTAATCCCAATTCTGTTTTTTTAATTCTTCTACAATCTTCTTCTTGATGTCAAGATTTGGATTTTTTAATCCAAAAATATTTGATTTCTCCTGCTGACCCAACTGATTTGAACTAATGATGTATGGTAATCTGGCTCCAGTAATCATTCCCTTTTTGTATGGGTGATATGTTGACATATTACTATTCTTTAGATAAATTCTATTCATCTTTAAAAATTGCTCACCAATAAACAACCTGCCGTCGGCTAAGAATGAATCCTCAATAGTTCCATGTTCCCTCAAGTACTTTCTCAATGTAGGATCACTGGTATTATACATAGCCAATATAACTGGTAATGAAATATAGGTTGCATTATTTAGAGTTGCACCAGTTCTTATATATTCCTTATTACCTTCATTATTTATAGTTAGGATTTGATGATATAATGGGTATTCTTTTTTCTTCATTTTTAATTAAATTTTAGATACAGGACATCCTTTAAGGCTTATAGTCTTTCAATGTTCTTATATAAATACTTTTGTACGAACCAAAATCCATATAGGTAGGTCAAAATCCCAAAATATTTTTTTTAAACAATCTTAGGTACGTACCTAAATCAAGTTTTGGTAAAACCAACTGGTATTACAACGGACTATTGATGGAGGTAAAATACTGATATTCTGTGTTTTAAGAGGTGGGGCACGGCGGGACGGTTCTGCACCTAATCCTGCAGGGAGTAGGGGGCAATTTAAGTTCGTGTAATTTTACAGGAAGTTTTTTTAGTATAAATTTGGAAGATAACTAAGTTATATACTATCTTTGCCCCAGTAACATAAAACAATGGCAAAACAAATTACAAAAAAAGACGTAATCAAAAGTAAGACTCCCACAATTGTGAGTTACGAAACTTTATACGAGGAATTTGAACACGGATTGAAATTCAAACCTGCTCTTTCCGATAAGGGGTTATCAAGACCACTCATTGAGGAAAGACACAGAATACTTAATGTATTGGATAAACACAAGGACGCTCTATCAGAAATTGAAGACGCAATTTTAGATCTCATTCAAAAGTCTATCCGTATGAATCCCCCAGTTTATATCGCAAAAACGAAAGACCCAAAAACTGAGAAAGTCTATTTCAATGCCAAGACATTCATCCCGTTAAAAGGAGGAAAGAAGAAAGAGGTGAAAGTGTATTTAGGTTCTGCAGCTCTTTATGACAATGATACAAAAAGTCCTGTGGCAAAGGCTAAGGCGATTGAAAAACTTCAGAAGGCAATTGCTGATAAATCTTCAAAGGGGGAATTCAAAAACTAATTTTTTTACTCATAAACTAAGTCATATATTATGTATAACATAAACATTCGGGCGGCACCAACCTGAGATAGAATTCAAATTTTATAGCTATTTTTTTATTAAAAAACTAAGTTAAATATATTTTATAACATATAAATTCAATCAAATGAAAAGTTTAAGTTCGATTATTGAAATACCCTTAGATGAATTAGAAATTCATCCCGAAGTTGCTGAGTTCCAAACTACAGTCAACCTCCACAAAATTAAGTTGACGTTTAAGTACTTTGGGCAACAACAACCTGTTCACTTTGTAAAACGTGGCAGCAAAAACCAAATTATTGATGGCCAACTAAGATTCCTTGCTGCTAAATCAATTGAGGCTCATTCCTTGCAATGTATTGAAAGAGAAATGACAGACAAAGAGGTAAGAGATTACCGCATTCGAATGAACCAAAAAGTCAAGCCTTCAATCATAGAAACCTGCCACAATGCGGAGCACTTATTAAATGTGGTTGGCAATTCTCAAGGCAAGAAAAGGGATCTATTAAGATTAGACTCTATTGATATTTCGCCAGACGACATTGGAGACTTTTGTCCTGATCGATATGAATTGATCTGCACTTTACTGAATTTAGATTTGAAAGGTTCTTCGCTACGTAAATTGATGTTCGTATTCTATGCTGAACAAATTCTTTCAATTGAAAAGAAGACTGGTGTAATTGATCTTTTAGATAAAGGTGAAATTTCTATTCACAAGGCATTCAAATTACTGAAGAGTAAAAAAGAAAAAATTGCAAAATCAGAGTCGAGGAAGTTAGCAATGATTGAAGGACAGAATACCGATACGTGGTATCAGCTCTACAACAAATCATCTTTAATTATGGATGAAATTAAAAACAATAGTATCGACATGTGCATCGATTCGCATCCATATTTTCAATTACGTGAATATAAAAACCAAGATGAACTTAGTCACGGACAAGAAAAAATCGTTAAGGAGTACGTAGATAATTTTGTTAAATTCTGTCAACAGAAAAGAAAGAAATTAAAACCAGGAGGTGTGTTAGTTACAATCCTTGGCGAAACTTATAGGGAAGGCTACCAACTCGTTTGTAGTAGAGTAGAAGTAGCCTTGGCTGATGATGGATGGGAACCAGTTGATTGTAATATTTGGGAAAAACTTAATGGAAAGTTTGCTCCTCACCCATTAAGATTTGTAAATGCGTACGAAAGAATTATCGTTGTTAGAAAACCTGGTGGAGAAACACACTTTGAAGAAATTATGAGAAAATCTTCAACAGAGGAATATGAAATTAAAAAAACCAGCAGTGGAGGACATTATATGGCATCACCAGAATCTTGTATTACTAATGTAATTAAATCAAGTGTTCACAATCCAAGCGAATTCAAGGAGGTTGATGACCAGTTTAAACACGATGGCCCTTGCCCAATTGAAATCTACAGAAAATTTTTGCTGGCATACTCAAAACCAGGGCAAACGATTTTGGACGGCTTTGTCGGCAGCGGTTCTGTGGGGATCGGTTTAACCATAGGGAGAAACATTATTGGTTTTGATGTTGATCCTGAATCTATCGAATTCTGTCAAAAACGATTTGAAAAATTCATTGAGGATAAACAAAATCAATTACAATTAGCAGCATAAAATATGAACCCTTCCCAATTAAAATCCCAGTTAAGTTTAGATGGATATAGTTTGTCAGACCGGCAGAACCTTAAAATATGGGTTCTGTTGGACAAACTGGCCCGAATTGAATATGACCTTTATTTGGAGGAGAAAAAGTCCACCTGCGAGGGCAACTCGGCAACAAATGTCGACATTAGCCAAGAATACAAACAAGTAGCATAAGTCATGAAGAACGTAATTATCTACAGCAGAGTGTCCACTGATGAGCAGGCACAAATGGGTCATTCCTTGGATTACCAAGAAGAAACCATTCAAAGACATTGTACATTCAAAAACTACAACGTTATCAAATGTTTTCAAGAAGACCATTCCGCTAAAAACTTTGAACGACCAGAATGGAAGAAGATTTTATCTTTTATTAAGAGTACTTTAAAGACTACGATGGCCGTTGATACAATCGTAATTTTAAGACCCGACCGCTATTCAAGAAATCTAATTTTGTCATTTACCGAAACTACTAAATTAGCCGGTTTAGGTTGTGAGGTTGAATTTGTTGAAGGACAAGTAGATGAAACAAGTCCTGATGCATTATTACTTCAGGCAATCGGATATGCGCTCCCGCAGGTTGAGAACTCAAAGATTAGTCGCCGTTCTTGTGAAGGTTCTCACAAGGCACGTAAGTCTGGTTGTTTTACCGGGATTGCTCCAAAAGGATATAAAAACTATAGAAACGAAGACGAAAAATCAACACTTGAATTCAACTCCGATGCACCATTGATACGAGAGGCATTTGAGAAGATGGCTAGTGGAACTTATAGTGCTGACGAAATTAGAAGATGGTTAAACTCAAGAGGAATGACAATGTCAAAAAATACGTTCCTTGATGTAGTTCGTAATATTACTTATACAGGAAAAATTAGAGTAAAAGAATTTAGAGGAGACCCTGAAGAGATTGTTCATGGTCTTCATCCACAACTTATATCTGATGAGTTATTTGCAACGGCCAACGATGTACTAAAGGGTCGTAAACGTAATATGAAGTTCAAAGATGATAAGTCTGACTTATACCCATTGAAGGGTCATTTAGTTTGTCCTGTTCA
>CAMDKO010000109.1 GCA_945901155.1 Pedobacter schmidteae | reverse complement strand
AGTCAGATTGATATCTATGCATCCCTGGCGGCTTTAATAGGAAGAAAGATCAATGCTCAAGACAGCCGTAACAGTTTGAGTACTTTACTTGGCGGCAAAATCAACCGCGAATTTGTTATTCAGCAGGCGGTAAACAGTACGCTTGGAATTATTCAAGGCGACTGGAAATATATTTCTCCTGGTCCTGGGCCAGCCATTAACCCTCTGGTTAATATTGAATTAGGGAATAATATGAAACCTCAGCTATATCATTTGAAAAACGATGGCGGCGAAACGAAAAACCTGGCTGAACAGAATCCTGAAGTACTGAAAAAATTGATGGCCAAATTGGAGTCGGTAAAGAACTATTGATCAGAATCTGAACACTAAAAATAAGTTACTATGACAAAGAAATTTGGCTTAGTTAAATGGAGTATTGTTGAATTTGAAGAATGGCTAAATTCACTTCAGCTAGTGCGTACTGTTTTGCTTATTCAGCAGCATCATACATTGAGCCCTTCTTATGCTGATTTTAATGGTTCAAACCATTTTGAGCTACAGCAGGGTATTAAAAACTACCATATCAGTCAAAATGGATGGTCTGATATCGGTCAGCATTTTTCTACTTTTCCGGATGGCACTATTTTGAGTGGTAGATCTTTGGAGCAGTCGCCAGCCTGTATTAAAGGACAAAATGCCAATAGTATTTGTCTGGAGCATCTGGGTAATTTTGATATAGGTGGTGATGACATGTCTGCCGAGCAGCGTGAAACTATAATCCAAATGACCGCTATTTTATGCCGGCATTTTACTATACCTGTGAATACTCAAAGCATTGTTTATCATCACTGGTTCGACCTGAGTACAGGGCAGAGGAATGAGGGCAGCGGGAATAATAAATCGTGCCCTGGGACTAATTTTTTTGGTGGGAATAAGGTGATTGATTGTTCTACTTATTTTTTACCTCTGATTTTGCAGGCAATTTCATCCCCGATTGTTTTTTAATTTTCCGGGCTGGCGATTATTGGCACCTTCTTTCTTTTGAAGGTCATCTCCCAAATCTTCTCTTGCCAGATCAGCAAGCGCTTTTAGTTCTTTTACAATCTCCGGAAAATAGGCCTGTACATCATAGCGCTCACCGGGATCTCTGCGAAGGTCGTAAAGTGCCTCATTCATCATTATATTTTCTGGAGATGCTCCGGGAAATCCATCAATACCCGGTGCCTGATCTAGATACGATCGGGAAGGATGCTGAAAAACTAGTTTCCAGTTATCACGACGAATAGCTTCAAGCGAGTTTTTGCGATAATAATATAAAAAGTTCTTTCTTGGGCTAGCCTGAAGGTTGCCTTTTAATATCTCTCCAAGGTCAATGCCATCAATTTTTTTGTCAGAAAGTGGCGCTCCTGCTAGTTTAGCAATGGTTGGTAAAAGATCAATGGTTGATGCTAACTGATTGGATACTAAACCACCGGGTATTTTACCACTCCACCTAATAATACATGGAACTCGTTGTCCCCCTTCAAATGAAGTACCTTTTCCTTCTCTTAAACCTGCAGTATTTCCTGCATGGTTTCCGAAATTCAGCCAAGGGCCATTATCGCTGGTGAAAATTACCATCGTGTTTTTTTCGAGACCTTCTTTTTTTAGCGCCTCCATAATTCTTCCAACATTATGGTCAACTTCCTGAATCACATCTCCATACAATCCCTGTTTGCTTTTTCCTCTGAAAGCTGCGCTTGCATTGATCGGAACATGCGGCATGGGATGTGGAATATAAGCGAAGAATGATTTCTTTTTGTTGCGACGAATAAAACTGATGGCTTCATCTGTCAGCCTGCTTGTCAGTAAAGCCTGGTCTTGGAGCGTGCTGATGGTATCAAGAGGTGTAGAATTCCGGATCAATGGAAGAGGAGGAAAGCGGTATTTACTAGTCCCAGTTTGTGCCGGAGTACCATCATAATTAACCGGCCACATATCATTAGAATAAGGAATGCCGAGGTATTCATCAAATCCATGATTGAGCGGCAAAAACTCTGGGGCGTCGCCAAGATGCCATTTTCCGAATATACCGGTAGCATAATTTTTCTGCTTTAGCAGGTCGGCAATGGTCATTTCCTCTTTAGCTAAACCGATTGCTGAAGCTGGGAATAGTGCACCAGAGATGCCCAGACGGTTTGGATAGCATCCTGTAAGAATTGCCGCACGAGAGGCACTGCAAACGGCTTGTGCTGATAGGAAATTAGTGAAACGAATGCCTTCGGAGGCTAATCGGTCAATATTGGGGGTGTTTATATCGAGTGCACCATAGCAAGAGAGATCACCATAACCCATGTCGTCCATAAAGATCAGAATGATATTTGGTTCTGCAGGTGCTAAAGTTTTTTCGGGGGTGCTAGATTGATTCAGTGTGAATACTATCAGGGCGATTAACAGGATTTTTATTTTTCTGATCATGAGGTAGCTTAATAAGGCAGGCTCGACACGCGCGCTAGCAGTGAAATCTCATCTCTAAAGTCATTAATTTTAATTAAAAATATACTATCCGTTACACTTCATTTTTCAAAAGCTGAAATTTATTCCATATATTCCATAATTATTTATTTCTATAAGTCAAATTGTCTTTTTAAATTGTAGTCTTAAAAGGATTACAAAACAGAAAACAACACTTAAATGTTTCTGCAGCTTATTGGCAGATTCGAAAATTGAATTCATAAAGTAAAATACATTGAGATTTTTAAAATTTCAGTGAAATATATATTGATTATTTAAGAATATTTTCATTTTAACGGCTGTATAATTTTTGAAACCAACAGATACCTCAAATCCGGAATACTTCCACAAAGTTGTGGATTGTCAGTATGCTTGCCCAGCACATACACCGGTACCTGAATACATTAGGCTGATTGCAGCAGGCAAATATACAGAAGCTTACATGGTCAATTGGGAATCCAATGTGTTCCCTGGAATACTTGGCCGCACCTGTGATCGTCCCTGCGAACCGGCATGCCGGCGTGGAAGAATCGAGGAAGAGCCTGTGGCTATTTGTCGCTTGAAACGTGTAGCTGCTGATAATAAGGATGATGTAAAGGCCTACATGCCTGCAGTTCCTTCTCAAATGAATGGAAAGCGGGTGGCTTTGATTGGTGCCGGACCAGCATCCTTAACGGTTGCACGTGATCTTGCTCCCCTTGGCTACGAAATTCATTTGTATGATGAGCATGAGGCCGGCGGCGGAATGATGCGCAGCCAAATTCCCTCATTCCGTTTACCCACTGAAGTACTGAATGAAGAAGTGGGCTATGTCCTGGATATGGGCATTCATACCCATTTCAAAACCTATGTTTCAAGCTTGAATGAAATCCTCGAGAAGGGATACGATGCAGTTTTTGTAGGCACCGGTGCACCTCGCGGTCGGAACCTCGATCTTCCAGGACGTGAAGAGGCCGGTAAAAATGTACATATCGGAATTGAATGGCTTGCCAGCGTTGCTTTTGAGCATACTCATAAGATTGGTAAAAAGGTGATCGTTCTGGGTGGTGGTAATACCGCCATGGACTGCTGTCGTACGTCGCGTCGTTTGGGTGGAGAGCAGGTAAAAGTAGTGGTTCGAAGTCCTTTTTCTGAGATGAAAGCTTCTCCATGGGAAATTGAGGATGCCATGCATGAAGATATTCCCATTTTAGAGAATCACGTACCTAAATCATTCGTGGTAAAAGACGGCAGCCTTAAAGGAATGTTTTTCGAAAAGGTGATGGTTGAATTCGATGATAGCGGAAAGCGTAAGCTTGTTCCAGTTGGTGAACCGGATGTATTTATTGAAGCCGATGATGTGCTCGTAGCTATCGGACAGCAAAATAGTTTCCCATGGATAGAAAAAGAAACGGGTGTAAACTTTGATGAATGGGGAATGCCTTTTGTTGATCGTGCCACACATCAATCATCCAACAAAAAAGTTTTCTTTGGCGGCGATTCTGCCTTTGGTCCTAAGAATGTGATCACTGCAGTTGCTCATGGGCATCAGGCTGCCATTTCTATTGACCTATATTGCCAGGGGAATGCCCTTACGGAACGTCCTGCACCATTCACCAATTTGGTGAGCAAGAAAATGGGTATCCATGAATGGAGCTACGATAATGATGTAGTCAATGACCAGCGTTTTATAGTGCCACTTGCTGAGAAAAAAGCAGCTCTTTCTGATCGTAAACTTGAGGTGGAACTTGGCTTTGACATTGCTACAGCAGTAAAAGAAGCCCATCGCTGCTTGAACTGCGATGTTCAAACCGTATTCGAAAAGGATAAATGTATTGAATGTGATGCCTGCGTGGATATTTGTCCTACTTCCTGTATTACTTTCACCCTCAATGGAGAAGAAGAGGATCTTAGATCTCGTTTGAAAGCTCCTGCATTTAACATTACTCAAGACCTCTACGTATCCGATACTCTTCCCACCAAAAGAGTAATGGTGAAGGATGAAGACGTTTGCCTACATTGCGGCCTTTGTGCTGAGCGTTGCCCTACTTCTGCATGGGATATGCAGCAATATTTGTATAAAGTTACCAAAGCATGCCACTAAATGCCTAATTCTAAAGTCAACAATTTTGTCATACGTTTTGCAAACGTAAATGGTACCGGTTCTGCAAGTGCAAACTATTTGTTTGCAAAAGCTATTTTCAGGATGGGTATTCCCGTAACTCCCAAGAATATTTTCCCTTCTAATATCCAGGGCCTACCTACCTGGTATGATGTCCGCGTTAGCGAAAAAGGCTATTTGGGCCGCCGCGAAGGGGTAGATATCATGGTTTGTGTGAACCCACAGAGTATGTCTGATGATGTTCGCTCGGTAAGGAGCGGAGGATACTTCATTTATGACAGTACCAAGGCCCTGCATCCTGAATTAATCCGAAACGATGTAACCTATATCGGGATGCCATTGATGGAAATGTGCCTTCGCGAATTTACTGATCCGCGACAGCGTCAGTTATTCAAAAACATTATCTATGTGGGTGCCTTAGCGGCATTGCTCGATATTGAATTTGAAGTATTGGAGCAATTGTTGGCAGAGCAGTTCGAGGGTAAAGAAAAACTGATCTCATTAAACATTAAAGCTCTTAAACTTGGCGTTCAGTACATACATGATAATTTTTCCTTTCCACTTGAAATCAGGCTGGAAAGGCGCGATTTAGTTGGGGATAAAATATTGGTTGACGGAAATTCAGCCTGTGGATTAGGAGCCGTTTATGGAGGAGCAACTGTTGTAGCCTGGTATCCAATCACTCCATCCACCTCCGTTGTTGAAGGATTTGAAACCTATGCCAAGAAGTTAAGAATTGATCCGGAAACAGGTAAAAATAATTTTGCCATTGTACAGGCCGAAGATGAACTGGCCGCAATCGGTATGGTGATTGGCGCCAACTGGAATGGAGCGCGCTCATTTACGGCAACTAGCGGGCCGGGATTATCGCTGATGAATGAATTTTTGGGACTGGCTTATTTTGCGGAAATACCGACCGTATTGATCGATGTACAGCGTACCGGTCCTTCAACGGGAATGCCGACACGCACCCAGCAATCTGATATTTTGCTGGCTGCTTATGCATCTCATGGCGATACCAAACAGGTTTTGATCTTCCCTTCTACGCCTAAGGAATGTTTTGAAATGACTGCCGAATCGTTTGATCTGGCCGAATTATTACAAACACCAATTATAATGATGACTGACCTTGACCTGGGTATGAATGACCATATGTCTGAGCCATTTATTTGGGATGATAACAAAAAATATAACAGGGGTAAGGTATTGGATGCCCAGCAGATAGAGGAATTGCCTCGGTTTGGTCGTTACCTGGATGTAGATGACGATGGAATTACTTACCGTACCATCCCGGGAGCGCATCCAACTAAAGGCTCATTCTTTACCCGAGGCACTTCCAGAGATGAATATGCAGCCTATACCGAAGATGGTAGCGTATATGCTCGAAATATGGACAGGCTTTTAAAGAAGTGGGATACTGCAAAAGATATCGTTCCGGCGCCTGTTTTGTATCAGCAAGAAAATAAGAGTCCTTACGGATTGATCTTCTTTGGAACATCCACCTATTCTGCTGAAGAGGCCATGGATGATATGGAGGTCGCTGGAACTATTTTCGATGCTATGAGGCTAAGATCTTTCCCGTTCAATAAAACGGTTGAAGATTTTATCCATTCGCATGAAATGGTATTCATTATTGAACAAAACAGAGATGCTCAAATGCGCAGCCTGCTGATTAATGAGCTGAATGTAAATCCTCAGAAAATGATCTCTGTTCTGAACTTTGACGGTATGCCAATCACCGCTCAGTTCATCTCAACTAGGATTAATAAAACTTTATCTCTAGCCATTAATTAACACAACAGCTAAAAAAATTTATGACTTATATACGTCCAAAATTCCGTCATCCGGATTTGCCGCAGAATGATCTCGGTTATACAACTAAGGAATACGAAGGCTCTATATCAACATTATGTGCTGGTTGCGGACATGATTCTATCAGCGCAAGTATCATTGAGGCTTGTTTTGAGCTTTCGATACCCCCACACAGGATTGCTAAATTATCAGGTATCGGCTGCTCATCTAAAACCCCGACCTATTTCTTGGGTAACTCGCATGGTTTTAACTCGGTGCATGGAAGAATGCCTTCTGTTGCTACCGGTGCAAATATGGCCAACCGCGATCTCACCTATATTGGCGTGTCGGGCGATGGGGACACCGCTTCTATTGGAATGGGACAGTTTGTCCACGTGATCCGCCGTAACCTGAACATGGTTTATATTGTGATGAATAATGGCTGTTATGGATTGACCAAGGGCCAGGATTCAGCAACAGCCGATGAAGGATCAAAGAGTAAAGCAGGATCTGTGAATCCTTTTCAGCCGATTGACCTTGCCGGACTGGCACTTGAGCTTGGAGCAAGTTTCGTGGCGCAGAGCTTTTCTGGAGATAAGGAGCAATTGATTCCGCTGATTAAGGAGGCTATAAGCCACCAGGGTTTTGCCTTCATCAATGTTATTTCTCCTTGTGTAACCTTCAATAATAACCCCGGTTCAACCAAATCATATGATTATGTGCGTGAGCATATTGAATCGACCGGAAAAACTGATCTAGTTCCTGAAAAAACAGAGATCTTGACCAGCTATGAAAGCGGTACCGGTACCGATGTGATGATGCATGACGGAACGTTTATCCGCTTAGAAAAACTTGCCGCAAACCGTAATCCTTTTGACCGAATAGGTGCCATGAATGCCCTGCAGGATTCTAGGAACAGGAATGAGATCCTCACCGGATTGCTTTTTGTGGCAACAGAAACGGAAAATCTACACCATACTATAAATTCTTCTGACAGAGCTCTTAATACGCTACTTCAACAAGAATTATGCCCCGGCGCTTCGGTATTGGCAGATATCAATGATGAATTGCGATAAGGTTTTTTAAAGCCCTAGGATTGATCTAAATTCTATAGTTTTAGCATTGATCGGGAAATTAGCTCAGCTGGTTTAGAGCACTACCTCGACAAGGTAGGGGTCGCTGGTTCGAACCCAGTATTTCCCACGAAGTATTCTTTGGTTCC
>CAMDKO010000108.1 GCA_945901155.1 Pedobacter schmidteae | reverse complement strand
GTATCTTCACCATGATCGTTATTCTGAAAAACACCTGTCAGCCAATAATATTTCCTTCTATTAGGATCTGTTCGTTCGTCAAACTCTTCTGCCCATTTGGCATTTGCCTGCCTGCAAATCTTGATACCTTTAATGGCTTCTACTCTAGGAAAATTCACATTGAGCAAAGTACCTATGGGCAAGCCGTGGTTTAATACCTGTTTGGTTATCGATTCAATATATTTTGTACAGTTACTGAAATCAGCTTCATTCGAAAAATCATCAAAAGAAAAACCGATAGAAGGAATACTTTCTATGGCTCCTTCAACTGCGGCCGACATGGTTCCGGAGTAAAGTACATTGATTGAATTGTTAAGTCCATGGTTGATACCAGACACACAAAGATCAGGCTTCTTACCTTTAAAAACTTTGTTTACGGCTAGCTTAACGCAATCAGCAGGTGTTCCGGAACATTTGTACATTTCAACCCCCTTGTACAAATCTACCTTATCCAAACGCAATGGTTTGCCAATGGTAATGGCATGACCCATACCCGATTGCGGACCATCAGGTGCCACAACAACTACATGGCCAATGGTTTGCATGACTTCAATCAGGACTTTAATTCCTGGTGCTGTAATTCCGTCGTCGTTCACGACCAGTATGGTTGGTTTAGCTATTTTCATTGTGACGAAAATACGAAATTTTCCGTTGGTTCTCCTGTGGTTGGCGTTCTTCTACAAGCACCCCATTTTCCTGTGGTAGCTGTAAAATTCAACCACTGAAGAATCTTTATGGAGGATTCTGAAGACTCCTCTACATTTGCAAATCAGTCGCTGCGCTTAACTCGCTTAATATTGTTATGAAGGTGAAACACAATTATTTTTCTCCGCCACGCTCGCACAGACCTTTAATAACCGTTCTTCCGCATTGACTGGTGCGGCAATTACAGACCCAGCCCTCGCAGAACCTTTCATAGCAGCAGGCGCAGCGGTGGCATTTTTGGTACTTTTTTGCTACAGAAAAAGGTAAGGCCCCCGCGGCTATGAGCGGAGTGAAATTATAGGTGCTTGGTGGGTACCACCAAGCATTGGGTAAATTAGTTATTTGATAAAAATTTGTTTTTTGCCTTTGGTCCAGGGGACTCCTTTGGAGCAAAGAGTATTTGTGTCTTTTGTCTTGAAACAAAAGGCACCAATGCCGAAGCGCCCTTGCGCTGAGACCACGAAGACCTGTAAAAAACAATAAAAATACTGAGTAACTTCAAGAAATGACCCCTCTTAAAGGTCGGGGCAGGCTTTGCTTCCACCGCACAGGGCAAAACACCTGGCCCGCCGTTCTTTCATCCCACCGCATGACAGTACATTGCTAAAAATACCGACCAAAAGAAAACCTACCGAGAGGGTGGCTCGCCAAGACGCTAAGGCGCAAAGTTTACAGATTATTCATGGACATTTGTTTTATATTCTACAATCGCGTCTTTGCGTCTTTGCGAGATTCTTTATTAACCTAAGCCTATAGCTTAGTTTGTGCCTTACTCAGAAAGTTTCCTCACCTGCTAAAGGGCAGGTTTCGGAATGACATTAGTTTTAAATTGATTTATTTTTTTAGGCACATTAGCTTTTGCTAATGGAGAACACCAACCAAAGTGGCGGATAAAAAAAGCCCCGCTGATATAATCAGCGGGGCTTTCTATGGTATTCAATAAGCTTTTAAGCCAATCGATCACACCTTCACGTGATTTACCTGTTATCTGTTGTCTTTGCAGCTGAAAAGATTTTAAAAATTACATATCGGCAGCACCCTGTTTAATTTCTTCAACAACATTAGGGTCAAGCAAGGTTGAGGTATCTCCAAGATTGGCGATATCACCTTCGGCAATCTTTCGTAATATTCTTCTCATAATCTTTCCTGAACGGGTCTTTGGTAAACCGGAAACGAACTGAATCTTATCCGGCTTGGCAATTGCACCGATGATTCGGACAACGGATTGAAGTATATCTCTTCGTGTAAGATCATGATCATGAGTTGACGTTCTAAGGATCACATAGGCGTATATTCCTTGTCCTTTGATATCATGAGGATACCCAACAACTGCACTTTCAACCACATCGGCATGCATATTAATAGCATTTTCAACCTCTGCAGTACCTATACGGTGACCAGAAACATTGATCACATCATCAACTCTACCAGTAATTCTATAATATCCGTCCTCATCCCTCAAACAACCATCACCTGTAAAATACATGTTTTTATAAGTTGAGAAATAAGCCAGGCGGCAACGCTCATGATCTCCATAAGTGGTACGGATAATACCCGGCCATGGAAACTTAATACATAAATTACCGCTTACCTCATTTCCAACAAGTTCTATACCTGCTTCATCTACCAGACAAGGCTGAACACCAGGCAATGGAAGCGTTGCATAACCGGGTTTAGTAGGAGTGATTCCCGCTATTGCTGAAATCAAAATACCACTATTCTCTGTCTGCCACCAGGTATCCACGATTGGACAGTTACCCTTTCCAATCTTCTCATTATACCAATGCCATGCCTCTTCATTAATCGGCTCACCAACAGAACCAAGCTTGGTTAATGAACTAAGGTCTTTGCCCTGCAATGGCTCTTCGCCAAAGCTCATCAATGAACGAATAGCTGTGGGGGCAGTATATAAAATATTTACCTTGTATTTATCAATGATCTCCCAGAAACGACCCGCATCAGGCCAGGTTGGGACACCTTCAAACATCAATGTAGTAGCTCCCTGAGATAGAGGCCCGTATACGATATACGAATGCCCAGTGATCCATCCAATGTCGGCAGTACAGAAATGCACCTCTCCCGGCTGGTATTGAAACACAGTTTTAAAGGTATAACCAGTATAAACCATATAGCCACCGCAAGTGTGAACCACCCCTTTGGGTTTTCCGGTTGATCCGGATGTATATAATATGAACAATGGGTCTTCAGAATCCATTGGTTCTGCAAGGCAATCAGGATTGCCTTGAGTTTCAACCTTTTTTATTTCATCTTCCCACCACACATCACGACCTTTGATCATGGAAACAGGCGTACGGGTACGGGTCAAAACAATGATCTTGTTTACAGACTGGCATTGCACAAGAGCATCATCAATAATATTTTTTAGAGGAATATCTTTATTGCCCCTGAAGCCACCATCTGCAGTGATTACCAAATTACACTGAGCATCGTTGATCCTGTCAGCAATAGATTGAGCTGAAAACCCTCCAAAAACAACAGAGTGAATTGCACCAATACGTGCACAAGCTAAAACCGCTATTGCCAATTCAGGTACCATTGGCATGTAGATACAGATCCTGTCGCCTTTCTTGGCGCCATTATTCTTAAGCACATTGGCAAACTGAATTACTTTAAAATGAAGTTCTTTATAGGTAAATGATCTATAATGCTCTTCAGGATCATTTGGTTCCCAGATCATCGCAGTTTTATCAGCATCATTTGCAAGATGACGATCCAGGCAATTCTCCGTTATATTTAACTTTCCGCCACTAAACCATTTCACATTGGGTTCAGTAAAATTCCAGTCTAGAACTTTATCCCATTTTTTTTGCCAGTAGAACGTGTCAGCAACAGAGCCCCAGAAATTTTCTGGCTCAGCTACACTATAATCATAAACACGTTTGTAATCGTCAAAGGAATTAATACGGAGATCCATTTTTTAATTTTTGTTCAGTATATTTTTTTAAAAATTTCAGAATACAATTATATCATATTCAGGGCTTTTAGCCTAATATAGATGCAAAAAAATTACAATAAAACATTAACCAATACCTCTTTTAAAAGGAAAGACTAAATTTATTGATAAAGTATTGCGTATCTGATTTTTTCTGCTGATATTTGCAAACTCTTTGGAGAATTGATTTAAATTATAAGATACACCTATAGTCATGTCGAGAATTTGTGATTTAACAGGAAAAATGGCGATGAACGGTTTTAACGTTTCTAATTCGAACGTAAAAACCAAACGTAAATTTTATCCTAACCTGCATGTAAAAAAGTTTTACATTCCAGAAGAAGATAGATGGATCACGTTGAAGGTTTCTACCTCAGCGATTAAAACCATCAGTAAAAATGGCATCACTGCTGTAATTAATAAGTTCCTTAAAAAAGGATATATATAAGGAGTTATAAGTATTAAGTAATAGGTAATAAGTAATTTATACAACCTACAACTTACAACCTATAACTTACAACTCAAAACTTAATACAATGGCTAAGAAAGGTAATAGGGTTCAGGTTATTTTAGAATGTACTGAACACAAAGAGAGTGGCATGGCTGGAATGTCTCGTTACGTAACAACAAAAAACAAAAAGAACACGACAGAACGTTTGGAGTTAAAGAAATTTAATCCGGTTTTGAGAAAGGTGACTGTTCACAAAGAGATTAAGTAGTAAGTTATAAGTAATAGGTAATAAGTAATAAGTAATAGGTAATAAGTAATAAGTATTTTATTAAAGAACTTACAACCTACAACTTAAAACCTACAACTTACAACCTACAACTTAAAACCTACAAACAAAAAATATACAGAAATGGCAAAGAAAGTAGTTGCAACCCTGAAAACAGGTGCTGGTAAAGAATATTCAAAGGTAATTACAATGAATAAATCACCAAAAACAGGTGCTTATTCATTCAAAGAAATTATCGTTCATAACGATCACGTGAAAGACGCTATCGCAGGAATTAATTCCTCTAAGTAATCTTCGCATTGTATTAACAGAAGCCGCCCGCGTCTAATCGTTGGGGGGCTTTTTTCATTAGAATAGAATTGTTTTTGAAAGAATATAAAGATTGAATGTACTAGGCTGCTTAATCCTGGTTTTATTACAACAGAAATTTTTTGCCTGCATCAGCAAAATTAATTAAATTCAGACCTATGGGATTATTTGACTTTTTCAAAAAGAAAGAAAGCAATGTACAGGAACAGGTTGAACTGGATAAAAGCTTAGAGAAAACAAAGGAAGGTATTTTTTCCAAAATCACTAAAGCCGTTGTCGGCAAAACAACTGTTGATGATGATGTTCTGGATGAGCTGGAAGAGATCTTAATCAATTCAGATGTTGGCGTTCAAACAACCTTAAAAATCATTGAAAGAATACAGGCACGTGTTGCACGTGATAAATATATCAATACCTCCGAACTGAATGAGATTCTTCGTTCAGAGATACAAAGCCTGCTCTCAGAAAACAACAGTAATGATTTCAGAAATTTTGAATACGGCGATCATAAGCCTTATGTGATTATGGTTGTGGGTGTTAATGGGGTAGGTAAAACCACTACCATTGGAAAACTTGCACATAAATTAAAACTTGCAGGAAACAAAGTGGTTTTGGGAGCTGCAGATACCTTCAGGGCAGCTGCAGTTGATCAGCTAAAGCTTTGGGCCGAACGGGTTAATGTACGTATAGTTGCTCAGCCAATGGGCTCAGACCCTGCTTCTGTAGCCTTTGACACCTTGCAATCTGCCCTTGCAAATGGTGATGATGTTGTAATTATTGATACTGCAGGGCGTTTACATAATAAGATTGCTTTAATGAATGAGCTTACCAAAATCAAACAGGTCATGCAAAAAGTTGTTCCGGGGGCTCCTCATGAAATTCTACTTGTTCTGGATGCCTCTACTGGCCAAAATGCAATTGAACAATGTAAGCAGTTTACTCAAGCAACTGAGGTTAATGCACTTGCTCTTACAAAATTGGATGGCACCGCAAAAGGCGGGGTAGTCATCGGAATATCCGATCAGTTTAAAATTCCGGTGAAATACATCGGTGTAGGTGAAGGCATAGATCATCTTCAACTATTTAATAAAAAAGAGTTTGTAGACTCCCTATTTAAATAAACAGGGAAGAGAAGAATGAAAACAAAAAGTAGTAAAGAAGTAAGTAGGGTTAAACCACGAGTCAATGTGATTACACTTGGATGTTCAAAGAATATTCACGACTCAGAAGTTTTGATGGGACAGTTGCGCGGCAATCAGATGGATGTTGTTCACGAAGACCAACAGCTGAATAAAGATGATATTATTGTAATCAACACCTGTGGATTTATTGACAATGCAAAACAGGAATCGATTGATACCATTTTACAGTACAGCGAATTTAAAGATCAGGGTAAAGTAGGGAAAGTTATTGTAACCGGTTGTCTTTCTGAGCGTTATAAGCCCGAACTTGAGGCTGAGATAAAAAATGTAGATTCTTTTTTCGGAACGAATGACCTACAAAACCTTTTAAACTCTATTGGAGCTGACTATAAACATGAACTGGTAGGCGAACGATTATTAATCACCCCTTCACATTTTTCTTATTTTAAGATTGCAGAAGGCTGCAACAGACCTTGTTCATTTTGCGCGATCCCTTTAATGAGGGGAAAGCACGTTTCTAAACCAATAGAAGATCTGGTTAAAGAAGCTAAATATCTTGCTAAAAACGGCACTAAAGAATTGATCCTTATTGCCCAAGATCTTACCTATTACGGATTAGATCTTTACAGTAAAAGGAATCTTGCTGATTTGCTACGCAAGCTGTCTGATGTAGATGGGATAGAATGGATCCGCTTACAATATGCATATCCTTCAGGCTTCCCAATGGATATTTTGGATGTAATGAATGAGCGCAGCAACATCTGTAATTATCTGGATATGCCTTTGCAGCATATCAGCGATACGATGCTGAGCTCTATGCGTCGCGGAATTACCAGACAGAAAACCATTGATCTTGTGAATTCAATCCGCAATAAAGTACCTGACATTGCTTTGCGTACTACCTTGATCTGCGGATATCCTGGTGAAACAGAGCGAGATTTTGAAGAAATGAAAGAATGGGTATCTGAAAGTCGCTTTGATCGTCTTGGATGTTTCACGTATTCGCATGAAGAAAAAACACATGCTCATCTTTTAAACGACAATGTACCAGAAGAGGTAAAACAACAACGTGTTGAAGATATCATGAATATTCAGCAGGAAATATCTTTCAATATCAATCAGGATAAGGTTGGAAAACACTTTAAAGTACTTATCGACAAAAAAGAAGGCAACTACCTAATCGGCCGTACCGAATTTGATTCTCCTGAAGTTGATAATGAAGTTTTAATTGACGCCCGCATAAGTTATGCAACACCAGGCACTTTTGTTCAGGTTAAAATAGACCGAGCAGAAGATTTCGATCTGTATGGTCAGATTGTCAAAATATAGATCTGTGCAGAGGAATTCAGTAAATTCCTCTAATTTAGTTCAACATGAAGGCAACATATATTGATTACAGTGAAACCCGTAGTTTTTCGGAAGGCCTGATACGCTTTCTGGCTAATGATCCGGAATTAGCACCCTTCAGTTCTGAAAGAGCCGACATACAAGGTTTTAGAAATTTAATTAACAGAAAAAAAACGATTGCCGATAGAGAAATACTTGCTGAGACATTAAGCGAGCAGTATTCAAAAATTGGATCCCCTATACACGCCTCCGTTCAGCAAAATATCAATCTCCTTCTTAACAACAACACCTTTACCGTTTGTACTGGCCATCAGTTAAACCTGTTTACGGGTCCGCTTTACTTCATTTTCAAGATTGTAAGTGCTATCAACCTAGCCAAGGAATTAAAAAATAATTTCCCGGATAAAAATTTTGTGCCCGTTTACTGGATGGCAACTGAAGACCAT
>CAMDKO010000107.1 GCA_945901155.1 Pedobacter schmidteae | reverse complement strand
GCTAGAATTATCGATGAAGTATTGGCCGATAGATTAAATAATCTTTTGCCCTCCCTCATGGATAAAAATAAGATCGATATGTGGGTGATTGTATCCAGGGAATACAATGAAGATCCGGTTATCAGAACCATGCTGCCAGCAACCTGGTTAAGTGCAAGACGCCGAACCATTCTGGTATTTTATAATAACCCGAATACTCAGGTATTTATGAAAATTGCTATTTCCAGATACGCTATTGGCGACGAAATTGAGGCTCAATGGGATATGAAAAAATTTCCGGACCAATGGGATGCCTTGAACGATATAATCGGGCAATTAAAACCTGAAAAAATAGCCTTGAACACCTCCAAACATTTTGGACAGGCTGATGGTATCGATCATACCGATTTTGAGGAATTGACACAAAAACTTTCTGCTGCAAACAAAGCTAAACTAGTTTCTGCTGCTGATTTGGCGGTAGCATGGCTAGAAACTAGAACTCCACGCGAAATGCAGATCTACCCTCAATTAAACAGCATAAGCCATAAAATTATTGCTGAAGGATTTAGCAGTAAAGTGATCACACCAGGCATTACCACAAGCGATGACTTGGTATGGTGGTTCAGACAAAAAGTGAATGATATGGGATTAAGCACCTGGTTTCATCCTTCAGTCAATATCCAAAGAAATGATCAAGTTGCTTTTGATCATTTAAAAGCATTTTCGAAAGAATCGAAAGATCAGGATAATGTGATCAGAACAGGTGATCTGCTGCATGTAGATTTTGGGATAAGCTACCTTCGTTTAAATAATGATATTCAGGAACATGCCTATGTACTTGCTCCGGGCCAAAAAGAAGCACCTGCCTATTTAACCGAAGGCTTAGCCAAGGCAAACCGCTTACAGGACATTCTAACCAGTCAGTTCAAAGAAAATAGAACCGGAAATCAGATTCTTGCAGCTGCATTAGCCCAGGCCAAACAGGAAAATATCAATGGAACAATCTATACTCATCCACTTGGCTATCATGGTCATGCTGCAGGACCAACCATCGGATTATGGGACCAGCAAAATGGCGTTTCGGGTAGCGGTGATTATCCGATGCATTTTCAAACTGCCTATTCCATTGAATTAAATGCAGCTGTTGACATTAAAGAATGGAATAAGCCGGTACGATTTATGCTCGAACAAAATGGCTATTTTGATAAAAATGGATTCTGGTACATTGATGGTCGGCAAACTAAATTGCATGTAGTAGGCGGAGGGAATAATTAATTATATCCTTTAAAAACTGTCATTAAAAACGGCTAAAACCCTCTTCTTAACATCTCTGCAAATTCATTAGGTAAGGGGCTGTCTTCAACAGCCTTTGCCGCTTTTTCCACATCGTATTCAAATCGAATAAATTCAACACCTATGGCATCCTTATCCAGCTTATTGGATTCAGAATTTATGGTTAAAATCACATAGCATCCCCTCGGATCAGCATCTTTTGGTTTGCCTACCGAGCCAATATTTATAGCATGACGATAAGTCTGACTTTCTGATTCCATACTAGGCAATACCCTGTGATACGGTTTATGTGTATGTCCAAAACAGAGGATATCCGCATCGGCATTTTCTAGAATTCTCAACAAACTTTGTTCTTCCCGGTCTTCAAATAAATACTCATTGATTTTCCGTGGGCTACCATGAACCAGCAGCAGGTTCATCTGCTCATGGTTCAATTTAAACTCAACTCGCAAGTGTGATGGTAAAGTACGGAGGTAGTTGCGCTCCTTTGGCTTTACCAAATTATTGGTAAAGGAAATCGAAATCTTACCCATGTCCTTTTCAGGATCGGTTTTATAAGCACAGCCGCATTCATCACTCATTAAACCAATGCCCTCATCGTAATTTCCTGCAATGGTGGGAATACCTCTTTTTCTAATCTCATTGACTACCTCATTAGGCCAGACATTGTAGCCAACCAGGTCTCCAAGGCAATAAATAGCATCCACATCTTGTGCATCGATACTATTAAAACAGGCCTCTAGAGCTGGCAAATTTGCATGTATATCCGAAAATAGTGCAATTCTCATATTATGAAGTTTTATATAATCTATCTCTCAACCAAAAAGCAACATTCACCAAGATGATGAGTGCCGGAACCTCTACTAATGGTCCAATAACACCGGCAAAAGCCTGACCACTATGGATACCATAAACTCCAATGGCTACGGCAATTGCTAATTCAAAATTATTACCAGAAGCGGTAAATGCAATAGACGTATTCGTACTGTAATCGGCTCCCATCTTTTTTCCAATCAAAAAACTGATAAAGAACATGAGTGTAAAATAAATAACTAATGGAATGGCTATGCGAACAACATCCATTGGAATCTCGACGATCAATTGCCCTTTCAAACTAAACATCAGCACAATCGTAAATAACAGAGCCACCAATGTAATAGGCGATACCCGAGGAATAAATTTTTTAGTAAACCATTCTTCTCCCTTGATCCTGATCAAAAAATAACGAGTTAAAAAACCAGCCAAAAATGGGATACCCAAGTAAATGGCTACACTGAAGGCAATTTCACCTATGGTAATCGGAACGATAGAACCCGACAATCCGAATAATGGAGGTAGTACAGTAATGAAAATATATGCATAAACACTGTAAAGTAAAACCTGAAATATGCTATTCAATGCCACCAGGCCGGCCGCATATTCCCTATTGCCTTCTGCCAGCTCATTCCATACAATAACCATGGCAATGCATCGAGCCAAACCGATCAGGATCAGACCGACCATGTATTCAGGGTAATCATGTAAAAAAGTTATAGCTAGTAAAAACATAAGAACCGGACCAATAATCCAGTTTAAAATCAACGAAACTGTCAATACTTTGGTGTTTTTAAATACTTCAGCTAATCGATCATACCGCACTTTTGTAAAAGGAGGATACATCATCAAGATCAAGCCAATTGCTAAGGGGATATTGGTTGTACCCTTTGAGAGTGAATTGATATAGGTTGAAGCGTCTGGATAAAAATTTCCAATGCCAACACCAAGCGCCATCGCCATAAAGATCCATAATGTCAAATAGCGGTCTAAAAAACCTAATTTTTTTCGTTGCTGAGTTGGCAAACAATTCGTAGCTGACATTTTGAAATGAATTATATCGCAATATTACGATATTTAATTATACCTGTACCTATTTTTTTCAAATCTTAAGTAAAAATCAAGCATTCGTTCTAGTTTAAGCACTATTCTTGTAATCAAAAATGAAGACACCGCATAAAAATCAATTTATACTTCTTATCTTTCATTCGTATGAAAAAATCTTTAAACAGTCTATTTTTTGCCTTTGCGCTACTGCCTTTATTTAGTTTGGCACAAATTAAACCGGCTCCCGATAGGAAAGAGGGCGAGGGTCCTTTTAATAAATTGATTATCCGCGGTGTTACCGTGATTGATGGCACCGGTGCACCAGCAATCGGCCCGGTAGATATTGTCGTAGAAAAAAATAAAATTACTGAAATTAAGATCGTGGGATATCCGGGTTTACCGATCAAAGAAGAACGTAGGCCAAAGGCTGGGCCTGGCGATAAGGTTATGAACCTGGAAGGACATTATTTGATGCCTGGATTAATCGATATGCATGGTCATATTGGTGGAACCGGACAAGGAACTCCAGCAGAATATGTATTTAAGCTATGGATGGCCCATGGGATAACCACAGTTAGAGATCCATCGGCTGGAAACGGTTTAAAGTGGGTGCTCGATCAAAAGAAAAAATCAACAGCAAATTTGATCACTGCTCCGCGACTTCTTGCTTATACCAGTTTTGGTCAGGGCGCAACAAAACCTATTACAAACGCTACTGAAGCTAAAGCCTGGGTCAATGAAAATGCTGCAAAGGGAGCCGATGGAATTAAGTTTTTTGGCGCTAAACCTGAAGTCATGAAAGCAGCCTTAGAAGAAAATAAACGAATTGGCTTACGCTCAGGCATGCATCATGCTCAAATGGATGTGGCACGCTGGAATGTTTTACAATCTGCCAGAGCTGGTTTAACTACCATGGAACATTGGTATGGATTACCCGAAGCTTTACTGGTAGATCGTACCATACAGGATTACCGTCTGGATTATAATTACCAAAACGAACAGCATCGCTTTGCCGAAGCCGGTAAATTATGGAAACAGGCCGCTCCCCCATTTTCAGATCATTGGAATAAGGTTATGCAAGAATTATTGGATCTAGATTTCACCCTCGACCCAACCTTTAATATTTATGAAGCCAACCGAGATTTAATGCGGGCAAGAAGAGCCGAATGGCATGATGAATATACCTTGCCTTCGCTTTGGCGATTCTACAAGCCAAGCAGAGAGTCGCATGGATCTTATTGGTTTGACTGGACCACCGAAGAAGAACTTCAGTGGAAAGAAAATTACCGCCTTTGGATGACTTTTGTCAATGAATATAAAAACAGGGGTGGCCGGGTTACGGCCGGCTCTGATTCAGGATTTATTTATCAGCTGTATGGTTTTGCCTTTATCCGAGAATTGGAATTACTTAGAGAGGCAGGATTCCATCCACTTGAAGTGATCCGTTCGGCAACCATGTTTGCTGCACAAGCCCTGGGTATGGAAAAAGAGATTGGTACCGTAGAGGTTGGGAAACTGGCTGACTTTGTTATCCTGAAAGAAAACCCATTGCAAAATCTCAAGGTATTGTATGGAACTGGGGCCATCCGTATAGACGAAAATAATGAACCCATTCGTGTAGGTGGAGTAAAATATACCGTGAAAGATGGAATTGTATATGATGCCAAACAATTGCTTGAAGACACTCGCAAAATTGTTCAGGAGGCCAAAGCAAAGGAAAATATAAAAACTTTGAAACAACCGGGCTTGGATTGGTAAGGGGAAGTTGAAAGGGGAAAGCTGAAAGGGGAAAGCTGAAAGGGGAAAGCTAAAAGGGGAAAGCGGAAAGCTGAAAGGTCAAAGCTAAAAGCCCAAAGGTCAAAGCTGAAAGTAATAAGTAGTAAGTCAAGGGTTTTATTAAAAAGCGAAATTTTGTTTAGGATAGATTTATTCCATCTAACCTACTGACTACTAACTACTAACCAACTAACCAACAAATAAAAGAGGTGGTTTAAAAAAACCACCTCTTTTATTTACTATTATTTTGAAATTATTACTACTTACCTAGGCTAGATCAAAGCGATCCAAGTTCATCACCTTGGTCCATGCGGCTCCAAAATCTTGAGCAAATCGCTCCTGATAATCTGCAGATGCATAAACTTCTGCAAGGGCACGCAACTCAGAATTAGATCCAAAAATAAGATCGAAACGGGTACCGGTCCACTTGATATCACCTGTTGTACGGTCACGTCCAACAAAGGCATCTCTAGAATCAGCTGATATTTCCCACTTAGTGCTCATATCCAGTAAGTTCACAAAGAAATCATTAGTTAATGTTTCTGGATTTTTGGTGAAAATACCATGCTGACTTCCGTAGGTATTGGCATTAAGGACACGTAAACCAGCTACTAAAACTGTCATTTCTGGTGCAGTGAGCGTAAGCAACTGAGCTTTGTCTAATAGCATTTCTTCAGCATAACGATCAATAACTGGCTGATTGGTATGGTTTCTGAAACCATCAACCTTTGGCTCTAAATAAGAGAATGAATCTACATCAGTTTGCTCTTGAGAAGCATCTGTTCGACCCGCTGTAAATTTAACGGCCAAATTATGACCAGCTTTTTTCGCAGCAGCTTCAACAGCAGCTGTTCCTCCTAAAACAATCAAATCGGCTAAAGATACTTTCTTGCCTCCTGACTGTTTGTTATTAAAATCGGCCTGAATTGCTTCCAAGCTTTCTAAAACTTTGGCAAGTTTTGCAGGCTGATTAACCTGCCAGTCTTTTTGAGGAGCAAGCCTGATGCGTGCACCATTGGCACCACCACGCTTATCAGAACCACGGAATGTTGAAGCAGAAGCCCATGCAGTTGAAACCAACTGAGATATGCTTAACCCTGAACCTAGAATTGTAGCTTTTAAAGCTGCTATATCCTGATCGTCAATCAATTTATGATCAACTGCAGGAATTGGATCTTGCCAAATTAAAGTTTCGGCCGGAACCTCTTTACCAAGGTAGCGAGAAACAGGACCCATATCACGGTGCGTTAACTTGAACCAGGCATTGGCAAAAGTATCTGCAAACTCTGCAGGATTTTGGTGGAAACGTCTTGAAATTTTTTCATAAGCTGGATCAACTCTCAAGGCCATATCTGCCGTTGTCATAAAAGGAGCATGCCTTTTAGATGGATCATGAGCATCAGGAACTAAATCTGCTGCTGCACCACCTTTAGGCGCCCATTGCTGTGCACCGGCCGGACTTTTAGTTAGCTCCCACTCATAGCCAAATAACATATCAAAGTAGCTATTATCCCAAGTAGTTGGCGTTGGCGTCCAAGCACCTTCTAAACCACTGGTAATGGCATCAACACCTTTACCTGATTTATATTTACTAATCCATCCTAAACCTTGTTCTTGTATAGCTGCACCTTCAGGTTCAGGACCCAAAAGCCCTGCATCACCTGCACCGTGAGTTTTACCGAATGTATGACCACCGGCAACTAATGCTACAGTTTCTTCATCATTCATGGCCATACGAGCAAATGTTTCGCGAATATCTCTTGCCGAACCTAAGGCATCAGGATTACCATTAGGCCCTTCTGGATTCACATAGATCAAACCCATTTGAACCGCTCCAAGAGGATTGTCAAGTTGACGATCTCCTTTATAACGCTCATCACCCAACCAAGTAGTTTCTGGCCCCCAATAGATATCTAATTCTGGCTCATACACATCTTCACGACCACCAGCAAAACCAAAAGTTTCAAAGCCCATCGATTCAAGCGCACAGTTACCTGTTAAGATCATCAAATCTGCCCATGATATTTTACGTCCGTATTTTTGCTTGATCGGCCAAAGTAAACGGCGAGCCTTATCCAAGTTACCGTTGTCGGGCCAGCTGTTCAAGGGTGCAAAGCGTAAAGTTCCTGCCGCAGCACCACCACGACCATCACCCACACGGTAGGTTCCTGCACTATGCCATGCCATACGTATAAAGAACGGGCCATAATGTCCATAATCTGCTGGCCACCAATCCTGTGAATCAGTCATTAATGTGAAAATATCTTTCTTTAGGGCATCTAGATCAATGCTCTTAAACTCTTCTGCATAATTAAAATCCTTACCGTAAGGATTGATCACAGATGAATTTTGATGCAGCATCTTCAGATTTAGATGATTCGGCCACCAATCTGCGTTTGACAGAGTTCCGGCTGCTGTTTGCCTTTGCGATGCCGCTAAAAAAGGGCATTTTACTGCATCTGAGGATGTGCTATGAGATGTATTTTCCATAATTTTAGTATAATTAATCGTTGTATTGCAAATTTAAGAGAATATCTGGTGAAAACACTTCAATAATATTGATATAACTATAGATAAAATTGATAATATAGATGAATATTATAGAGTTTATGTATATATTTTTAAGAGCGGGCTGATATAGAAAGAGCGGTGCGAGCGTAATTGATTTTTTATCAAATTTAGATTGGCTGAAAGGTTCTAAATTAAAAAAGAGGGCTATAAAGACCTCTTGTATTCTTTGACTCGCCCCTTTCTTCAAAAGATGCAAAATAATGCGATGATT
>CAMDKO010000106.1 GCA_945901155.1 Pedobacter schmidteae | reverse complement strand
ACTTCTTCAAGAGCTCAGAATAAAATTAAGTATGAAATATCTTTTTCAGAACCTCAGGCACATTATGTGGATGTCGCAATGGAAATTTCAGGCTTAAAGGCTGAGTATCTTGACTTGAAAATGCCAGTTTGGACACCTGGTTCTTATTTAATTAGAGAGTTCGGTAAAAATGTGGAGTCTTTTGAGGCGTTTAATACCGCAGGCTTACCCTTAAATGCCCAGAAAGTAACTAAAAATACTTGGAGGGTATCTACCCAGAAGAATGGTAGTATCAAAGTAAGTTATCGTGTTTATTCTTTTGAAATATCTGTTCGGACTAGTTTTGTAGATGAATCTCATGCTTTTTTATCTCCAGCGGGAATTTTCATGTATCCTGAAGGGCAGCTGAATATGGCATCAACCATCACCATTAAACCCTATAAAAACTGGACAAAAATATCTACTGGTCTTGAAATGGCAGGATCAAAGGCTAATACATTTAATGCCCCAGATTTTGACGTGCTCTATGACTCTCCATTTGAAATTGGTAATCAGGATATTTTTGAGTTTGATGCAGCCGGAGTAAAACATGAGGTTGTGATGTACGGAGGCGGCAATTATGACAAAGACATTCTGAAAAGAGACATGGCAAAAATTGTTGTGGAGCAAACCAAAACATTTGGAGTTAACCCAAACAAAAGATATGTGTTCATTGTTAATAATTTCAACTCAAATGGCGGAGGTTTGGAACATCTAAATTCTACGGTTTTGGGTGCAAATCGTAATTCCTATGCTACAGAGGCGGGCCGCTTAAGGTTTCTAGGCCTTGTTGCGCATGAGTATTTTCACCTTTGGAATGCCAAACGATTGAGACCAATAGCATTAGGCCCCTTTAATTATAACGAAGAAAATTACACAAGCAATTTGTGGATTGTGGAGGGGTTCACTATTTATTACCAGGGTATTTATACCAAAAGAGCCGGATTGCAAAGTCCTGAGAGTTTTATTATGAATTTGGCAAACACGATCAGTCAGGTTGAGAATCAGCCAGGTAATCGTATAGATCCTGTTAGTCAGGCAAGTTTTGATGCCTGGATCAAGCTATACCGCCCAAATGAAAATTCAGCTAATTCAACTATTTCCTATTATAGTAAAGGCTCACTGATTGCCTTGATCATGGACCTAGAAATTATTCATTCTACTGCTGGCAAATCGGGGCTTGATGAGGTAATGAAGGCAATGTATGACGAGTATTTTGTCAAAAAATCTAGAGGTTATACGGATGAAGAATTTAAAGCGATGGCAGAAAAAATAGCCGGAAAATCTTTTGATTCAATGTATGCAGATTATATACACGGTGTTAAAACCATCGACTATAATACCTATTTGAATTATGCTGGCCTAGCACTGATTGATGATGCTGCCTCTGCAAACGATGCCTATCTGGGTGCGGCAACCTCGCTAAAAGACGGAAAGATTATAATTAGCAAGGTCTCTCGTGAAAGTCCTGCATGGGTAGGAGGATTAAATGTGAATGATGAAATTCTGTCTATGAATGATCAGCAGATCAATACTAATTCTGATCCTAGATCATCTGAAGTGGATAAGTTTATTGCCAATAAGCGTGTTGGTGATAAGGTAAAAGTTCTAGTTAACCGTGATAGTCAGTTGCTGAATATCGATGTGGTGCTTGTTAGAAACCCAAATCATAAATTCAGAATTGCAGCCCTTGAAATTGCTACGCCAGCTCAAGTGGCTGTAATGAAGCGATGGTTAAAAATTAACTAAATAAAAAAGCAGTCGAAGACTAATTTTTATTTAGTTGTTTCTGGCAGCTATAATGGTAATACGTATTGCCAAGCCTACATCTCCAGATTTGAAATCAGTAGTTAGAGTTAATTCCAATCGCGGTCGCCAATCAATAGATAGGTTTAATGGAGTTCCGTTTATTTTATAATCCAAGCCAAGAACCCCGTCAGCACTCAAAAATAAATCGTCATCAAAATCTCTTTGTTTGTAGGATCCAATACTAGCACCGCCGCGATAATGCCAAAAATGGCCAGAGGCTAAGCCATTGGTTTGCGAACCTCATCATTCCTGTAAAAATTAAATGCTTTGATTTTTTTTCATTTTTTATCATAAGGATGAAAAATCATGAAACTAAATATAATCTTATTTGAAGAGCCCTTAATTTTAGTTAATTTGCTAAATTATCAAAATAAAATAATTGTTATTATGGCAGAAATAACTCGGGTTTTTGATCTACTGCAACTTTCTGTTGAAAAGTATCAGAAGGATGATATGGTGGCAGCCAAGCAGAATGGGCATTGGGAAAAGTATTCTACTGAGCGATTTGTAGGTTTAGTAAATCAAGTGAGCACTGGCCTAATAGCCTCCGGAATCAAGAAGGATGATAAAATTGCTATTATGTCGCCCAACCGGCCGGAATGGAATATTTGCGATTTTGGAATTATGCAGATCGGAGCAACCCAGGTTCCCATGTACCCGACACTCGCCGAGAACGATATTAAATTTATTTTGCGAGATGCTGAAGTCAAAATTGTATTTGTTTCTGATAGTATACTGTATGAAAAACTGAACAGCGTCAGGAAAAAAGAACAACTTGATTTAAAGATTTTTAGTTTTGATAAGATTGAAGGAGTGCCCTATTGGATGGAACTGTCTGAACTTGCAGATCGGTCTGAACCAATTGATCTTCAAATATATCGCGATCGTATTCTTCCTACTGATCTTTTGACTTTAATTTATACTTCAGGCACAACCGGAACACCTAAAGGAGTGATGCTTACCCATGACAACCTGGTGAGTAATTGCATTGCCTCATCGGTGATGTATCCCAAGAATTTTTCCAAAGCATTGAGTTTTTTGCCTCTTTCTCATATTTTTGAGCGTATGGTTTTTTATATGTATTTCTACCTTGGCATATCTATTTACTATGCTCAAAGTATGGATACCATAGCTGCAGACCTTGCTGAAGTGAAACCTCATGGTTTTACAACAGTTCCGCGACTGCTGGAAAAGGTTTACGATCGGATTGTTGCCAAAGGGGCAGGTTTAACAGGCATTAAAAAACAATTGTTTTTTTGGGCACTTAATCTTGGGCTCAAATACGAGATGGATGGAAAAAATGGTGTTTTTTATGCCATTCAGCTTAAGATTGCAAATAAAATTATATTTAATAAATGGCGTGAGGCTTTAGGTGGGCAAATCATGGCCATTGTATCTGGTGGAGCTGCGCTGCAACCCAGGCTTGCTCGTGTTTTTTGGGCGGCGAATATGCCGGTTTTGGAAGGTTATGGATTAACTGAAACATCGCCAGTTATTGCTGTAAATGGACTTGAACCTGGAGATGCAAAATTTACAACCGTAGGTAAAGTGATCAAAGATGTAGTGGTTAAAATTGCTGATGATGGAGAAATATTATGTAAGGGCCCAAATGTAATGAAGGGTTATTACAACCGTCCTGATCTAAGCGATGAAGTGATTGATAAGGAGGGCTTTTTCCATACCGGAGATATTGGTGAGCTTTTAGAAGGCAAATATCTGCGTATTACGGATCGTAAAAAGGAAATATTTAAAACTGCCGGAGGAAAGTACATAGCCCCACAAGTTCTTGAAAATAAATTTAAAGAATCGCCTTATATCGAGCAAGTGATTGTGATTGGTGAAAATGAACGTTTTCCTGCTGCATTAATACTGCCTTCATTTCCGGCAATATTGGCTTGGTGTGGTAGAACAAATATTCCATATACAACAAATGAGGAAATGATCAAAGATCAAAGGGTTATAGATAAAATACAATCTGTTATCGATAATTTTAACAAGGATTTTGGTAATTGGGAACAGGTTAAAAAGTTTGAATTACTGTTTAATGAATGGAGTATAGATGGGGGTGAACTAACACCTAAGCTAAGTTTAAGAAGAAAAATGATTTTACAAAAATATAAGACACAAGTTGATAATATATATAGAATTGCATAAAAACAGGAAGATCAGATCTGCCTTGGTCATGCTTTTTGTTTGTAGTCTGGCTATATTTTTTTCAGCTTGTGTTGGGGGGCAAACAGGTAAGAACAATAGCGGCCAATATAAAAACGGGATGGTGGTTTCTGCTCACCCTTCTGCTTCGAAAGTTGGCCTTGACATTTTAAAGAAAGGTGGAAATGCTGTAGATGCGGCAGTTGCTGTGCAGTTTGCACTCGCGGTTGTTTATCCTGATGCCGGAAATATTGGTGGAGGTGGATTTATGGTGTATCGGTCGGCTGCAGGTGAACTGGCAACGCTTGATTTTAGAGAAAAAGCACCTGGTAATGCAAGCCGTGATATGTACCTGGATTCAGCAGGTAATGCCATAACAGAAAAAAGCATTTTTGGCCATTTAGCTACCGGGGTTCCTGGAAGCGTAGATGGAATGGTAAAGGCTCATGCCCGTTTTGGAAAATTGAGCTGGGCCGAAGTTGTTCAGCCTGCATTAGATCTTGCTAAAAACGGATTTCCGATCACTGAAAATCAGGCCGAAGGATTTGCAGAAATGCAGGAGTCGTTAAAAAAGTATAATCCCGGGAAAGCATATTTTATTAAGGATAAATGGGCTAAAGGAGATATTTGGATTCAGAACGACCTTGCCAAAACTCTTGAATTGATTAGAGATAAAGGCCGGGAAGGCTTTTATGCTGGCCAAGTGGCTGATCAAATTGTTGCTGAAATGCTTGCCGGCGGAGGCTTGATTAGTAAAGAAGATCTGAAAAATTATCAGGCTCAATGGCGCCAACCGATAGTTGGAAACTATAAGCAATATAAAATAATAACCATGCCTCCACCTTCTAGTGGTGGAATCGCACTTTTGCAACTTTTAAGTTCTGTAGAGGAATATCCACTCAAGCGTTATGGATTCAATTCTGACTCAAGCATGCAGGTAATGATCGAGGCTGAGAGAAGAGTCTATGCTGATAGAGCTACTCATCTTGGTGATCCTGATTTTTACAAGGTGCCTCAAAAACATTTGATTAATCCCATCTATTCAAAATATCGCATGAGTAATTTCAATTGGGCAAAGGCAACATTGAGCAGCGATATTAAGGCAGGCATAGTACCAACAGAATCAGAGGAAACCACTCACTTCTCTATTGTTGATCGCGAAGGAAATGCAGTAGCAATAACTACAACTCTCAATGGCGGCTTTGGATCAATGGTTTTTGTGAAAGGCGCTGGTTTTTTACTGAACAATGAGATGGATGATTTTTCTGTTAAGCCCGGAACTCCTAATATGTTTGGTTTACTTGGCGGTGAAGCTAATTCAATTCAGCCAGGAAAAAGAATGTTAAGTTCAATGACCCCCACAATTCTTGAAAAAAATGGCGACCTATTTATGGTAGTAGGTACACCGGGAGGATCAACAATTATTACCTCTGTTTTTCAAACTATCCTGAATACTATTGAATTTGATATGGGCATGCAAACTGCCGTAAATGCCAAACGGTTTCACCATCAATGGCTCCCTGATGAGGTTGTGGTTGAAAAGGGCGGAATAGATAGTGTAATAAGAACCAAACTTGAGAAAAAAGGCTATAAATTCAGAGAAAGAAAAGCCATAGGGCGTGTTGATGCGATCTTGAAAACACAATGGGGTTATTATGAAGGCGGCGCAGACCCAAGGGGAGATGATACCAAACTGGGTTGGTAATACCCGAATTTTGTAAGCCCGAAATATCAATTAGTTTTTCTCTCTTTGCCGGGTAGCAGTGTACTCACAAGAAAGTGGAGTAAAACAATGCTGAGTAGAATGAATTTTATTCCTGCAAATAGGTAAGCTGCATTGGCAAACAAATTAGTTGGTGCAAAATAAATCAGCTGCAGTAGTGAAACGTTCTCGATCATATCGCAGGCTACTGCAATTACAGTTAAACTACTTAACAGTTTAAATCGTTTTAAAATGCTCCCTTCTGCAAGTTGACTACAGGCCCATGCACTTCCATAATAGAACATTGCTCCATATAAAAGCGGAAAAATAAAGTCCAGGTAAATGCTGAGTGTAATAAGTTCAATATGCCCTAATTGCCTTAAATTACTTAGAAAATTTTCTGCTTTTTCAGCTGTCCCAATAAATTCAAATTCCAGAATACTGCCCGGTTTGAGAGGAGCGGTCATTTCTCTCATGAGTATAAGCCAGGTGGCAGTCAGTAAAAAAAGTAATATTAATCTAAGGCCTTTATTTTTCATTTACAGGTAAGATACTATTGTTTTTAATTGGTCAAAATCAATTTATGAATGGATATTTGACAATTGAAGACTGGCTCATACCGTCCTTTTCATACAAGGCAATGCAGTGTTGTTTATAATCTTCCTCAATATTGCTATCTCCGAGTTCTAATTTGCCGGTATAGGGCTTATTGCTCAAAAAGAAATAAACGCGAGTTGTGCCATATTTATTATGAGGCATATAATTGCCATATTGTTCTATATCTGTCCAGTTTTCCTGATCAATACTAACGGCATATATCCTAATTACAGGACCGGTATTTTGCTCGTTTCTGATGAATGCCGTTTCCTTCAGATTGCCTTTTAAGCCTTTAATGCCTGGCTCATTTAAAACATTCCAAAGCATTGCGATAATTGCAATTACAGATAGACTAAGAATAACTAATTTATTTTTTTTCATCTCTGTTCAAAGCTAAGCTTAATATTTATTCAGGATGCTTCCAAAATCTAAAATAATTAAACTTAAATGCTTGTTATTTAAATTCTATTTAATAGATTTGTTATGCTTGCATAGTAATTTTGAATGAAGCCTGAAGAAACCGTAGATTATTTTCTAAAGATTGTATGGCAAACTATTGCTAATAGATATAATCAGATCGCTTCCGATTTCGGGATCACACAAGCCTTGGGATATATGCTGATCAATATTCATCAAGAAGGTACCGCTGTTTCTCAGATCGCTGCCTTGTCGGGAGTAAAGTCAACCAGTCTTTCAAGAATGCTCAAGAGCATGGAGGAATTGGGATTGATATTCAGGGAAACGGATTTAAATGATAAGAGATCGGTCAAGATATTTTTAACTCCTTTTGGGAAAGAAAAGCGGGAGATCGCTAAAGATGTGGTTCGCTCATTTAATGAATATTTGAATACGCACATATCCGATAAAGAGAGGCTTCAATTTATAAA
Organism: Pedobacter schmidteae; assembly: GCA_945901155.1. GTDB lineage: Bacteria > Bacteroidota > Bacteroidia > Sphingobacteriales > Sphingobacteriaceae > Daejeonella > Daejeonella schmidteae_B. The sequence continues at coordinate 639 of CAMDKO010000106.1, read as the reverse complement.
AACCTTAAGTAAAATAAATCAACTAACCACTGATTATAAACCCCAGATTTGCTACCCGGAGTCTTCCGGGTAGTGAAACTGGAAATTTATTAAAATGAAACGAGTCATTAGAAAAGTTGCAGTATTGGGTTCGGGAATAATGGGGTCTCGAATAGCTTGTCACTTTGCCAATATCGGTATTGAAGTGCTCCTTCTAGATATAATTCCAAATGAACCGACCCCAGAAGAGCTTGCTTTGGGGCTTGATATCTCGAATAAAAATGTTCGTAACCGCATAGTTAATGCCGCTCTCGACAGTACCTTGAAATCGAATCCTTCTGCGGTATTTTCTAAACGGGTTGTTCATCAAATCAGCACGGGCAACTTCGATGACAACATGAAGGATATTGCTGCTTGCGACTGGGTAATTGAGGTAGTGGTTGAACGACTAGAAATTAAAAAGCTGGTCTATGATCAGGTTGAAAAATTCAGAACCCCAGGAACCCTAATCAGTTCAAACACATCCGGAATTCCAATTCATTTAATGGCCGAAGGCAGATCTGAAGATTTCAGAACTCATTTTTGCGGAACGCATTTCTTTAATCCCCCACGTTACCTTCGTCTTCTTGAAATCATTCCCACTCCTGAAACAAAGCCTGA
>CAMDKO010000105.1 GCA_945901155.1 Pedobacter schmidteae | reverse complement strand
GTTATCTGAATAGCATTATAGAGGTAAATTTCAAACTGACGCTGAATTTGTCCTTATTCTTTGATCCATTGTCCTGGTTCCTTGCTCCACTGGTATGTTAGTTGTCGGTTGCCTGACAACAGACAACTGATAACAGACAATCTTTAATGTTATTTCTGCAAAATACTGCTCAGAATCTTCTCCAGCTTAGCAGGATTATTCATGTATTTTGCAAGATTGAATAATTTCACGTTTCGGAACTCTACCGGATGGCTCTCGCTTTGCAATGAAATGTATCCTTCTTTCAGAGCTTTGCCATCTATTTTAACCGCTGGATCAAAATTTGCTACGTTTCCACCACCTATCTGTGGTTTAGTATATTCAAAAACAGTTTTACCTTCTAGCCGATGTTGAATTAATGAATCGCCAAGAACTACCATCTCTGCTCTTACCCACTGATCACCATGGTAGGTTTTCGAAGTAGAACTAACACAATGCGCGGTGAATAATTTTCCATTGAGAAATACATTGGTTCCGGGGGTACAAAGGTTTAATGTACTTCTTTCATCTTTACCATTCCCGCCTAAAAATTGGGTTTCTAGAGAGATCGGGAAATCCTGATTTAGACCCATAGTTTCAGGAGATTGACAATGCAGCATGGCTCCGCTATTTCTGGTAGCCCAACCTGGTCCGCCAGGGATCTGATCGCCTGTAAACCGATATTCAACAACTAAAACATAGGCAGAAAATGGTTTTTTATAAAAAATATGTCCGTAGCGATCTTTCCACTCTTTATAACCATCGTAGGAAACTTTCATAGCCCCATTTTCTACCCGAAAGGTATTGGCATAATTATCATTCAGCGGGTGGCCATTGATCTTCACTTTCCAGTCTTTGAGGTCTTTGCCATTAAAAAGGCTGGTCCAACCTTTGTTTTGGGCAATACAGCTTGTGCTCAATATCAATAAGCACAGCGTGATGAATTTAGTTAACATAGAATTTGCTTTATAAACTAAGGTAATAATAAATAGCTGTATGAAGTGGTTGGTGGAAAACAATGGGAGCACACGCGACACGCGTGCGCTAGCGATATAATATCAGACTACCTGGTATCTATAACGTTTTCAGCATAAACACCTCGACAGTCCATTTCAAACTCTAAGTCTTTCACTGGCGGTCTGTTGTAATGCCAATCAATACCACTTAATGCTGCACCACGCTTTACAATTTCGTTCACCATTATGTGGTGAATATCATGGACAGTATACAACTGACTTGCCGTAGAATCTGCCCAGCTAAAGCCAAGACCAGCCATTCGGCGTTCCATCTCATTAAGCACCCAGTGTCCTTTTTTCAATAGTCCTTCTTGGGATAGGTCGCCAAGACTAATACTGTGTGTACGATAATCACTCATGCCCTCTGGAGCTTCAGCACTACCAGCGATTACAAAAGAAGGTTTTGCCTTGGCATCAGGCACTGTATACGTAAAAGCATGAATACTCGGACTCAGTGGTTTAGTCAATTCTGGACAGACATTTGAGCGAGCTATGGGATTGTCGCCCCCCTCCTGATAAATACCCCAAGCTTTTAAAGTGCCCATGTAAATGTTATTAAAGTCAACAAAGCCTTGTTCGGTAAATGGCTCGGGTGAACGTAATTCGCAGGCTCCAAATGCAGCGAGCGGACGACCTAAAGTTTCGAGATGTTGTTGGATGCGTAAAAAGCCCTCTATTAGTGGCAGCGGCCGACTGAATCGCACACGTTCTAATCGATAACCATCTTGTGCCCTTATACCGGCAGAATATTGTCTTACACCTCGAAGATAACGATAGGATCCAGGTTCAAAAATTTTTGTATCAGACATATTTATTTCCTTATTTACCTATGGTTAGTTTTATGCCCAACCAGCTGAGAGCTAAGATAATGAAATTAGGGAAAAGGTGTTAAAATTTAGGTGGTCGTTGAGAACAACCACCACCTAAATCAAGAGGTATGCTATACAGCGTCTGAAAGTGAAGAGAATGTAAAATCTCTGATCTTCATTGGCGGTATCAGCGCATTAATTCCAGATTCACCACTCACTGTCCGTTCTGGTTTACCCAGGGCTTCGAGATTGTTCAGCATAATAATTGGACTTTCATTGAATCTGAAATTCTTTACAGGGAATTTGATTTCCCCATTTTCAATATAGAAAGTACCATCACGGGTTAATCCGGTTAATAATACTGTTTGAGGATCTACACTGCGGATATACCATAATCGGGTAACCAAAATGCCTTTTTCGGTGCTTTTGATTAGGTCTTCCAGCGATTGATCAGTACCGGCCATAATCACAGCTTCGGGTGTAGGAACGGCTTTTACACCTTTCTTTTGTGCCCAATAGCGTGAGAAGAACAGGTTTTTGATTACGCCATTCTCAATCCAGTTTACTTTTTCCTGAGCTCTTCCATCGCCACTCCAAGTACTTGTTGGGAGTTCAGTATTGAAGGGGTCTGAATAAATATTGACACGTTCATCCACCAATTTTTCACCAAGTTTGGTTAAGCCACCAGGTTTACTCATAAAGCTTCTTCCTTCATCCGCCTGACGGCCATCCATCCCAAAAAATAAATTTTCAAGAAGTACAAGGGCTGCAGCAGGTTCAAGAATCACGGTGTATTTTCCAGGTTCTATTGCTCGGGCTGTTGCAGAGCGGGCAGCTTTGTTCGCAGCTGATGCTGAAGCAGCCTTTACATCCAGTTTTTTGAAGTCATTATAGGATTTGGTTGCATAACCTGAACCTTTTCCATCCTCTGTACGCAGGGTCACATTGAAGCTGACGCCAGTAGAAGTATTATAGGCAAAAAGCCCTTTTGAATTCATCATTGCTGAATAGGAGGTATTATTTTCCAGAAATCCGGCAGCGGTCAACTTATTGTCTTTTGAGATCTGCAGACTTGCTGCAACAGCATCGGCACGATCTTTTGGACTCATATCTGCCGTTGCTTGAACAAAGGTTGCGGATTCAGGATAGGTCTGCGGACCCATAAATGAAACAAATTCAGGATTTTCAGGTGCCAGCATAGCCAGCTCTTCTGACCGCTGAACAACCTTTCGAAGCGATTCGTCATCATATTCATTGATTGTTGCAACTCCCATTTTTTTGCCGAAGGCAGATGATACCACCAAACTATTGGAGCTGACCCCACCGCTGGTGGAAACAGAATTTCTGGCATATCGTATATTTCCTGCATCAGAACCACTGAGGTTAACCTCACATTCATCTGCTTTGGAATAGCTTAACACTTTCTTTAAAAGTGCCTGAGCCTGTTCTTTACTTAGTATTGACATGGTCTTATCTTCAGATTTTTCTTGCTGTATTGATTACATTAACTCCATTAAAACGGGTAGTAGCACATCCATGTGAAACTGCACTAGATTGCGTTGGTTGACCCTTACCATCAAAGAATGATCCACCCAGACGATAATCACGTTCATCGCACATATCGCTACATGCATTCCAGAATTCCTGTGTATTTGCCTGATAGGCAACATCTTTAAGCATACCTGCAATTTTTCCTTCTTTGATTTCATAATATAGCTGACCACCAAATTGAAAATTATAGCGTTGCTGATCGATTGAGAATGATCCGTCGCCAATAATGTAAATTCCTTTTTCAACATTTTTGATTAGGTCATCAATGCTTTTTTGTTGCTTGCCAGGCAATAGGGACACATTTGGCATTCGCTGAAACTGTACACTGCTCCAGTTATCGGCATAGCAACAACCCTGAGATTCATTCAGCCCAACAATATGTGCCTGATCGCGGATAGCCTGGTAATTGACTAGAACACCATCCTTAATGATATCCCATTTCTTTGTTCCAACACCTTCATCGTCATAACCTACTGCACCAAGAGAGCCGGGTTGTGTTTTATCACCCACGATATTCACTAGCTCACTTCCATATCTGAAGTTTTTAGACTGCCATTTATCTAAGGTTAGGAAGCTTGTTCCGGCAAAATTTGCTTCATAACCTAGTACTCTGTCTAATTCAGTTGGGTGACCGCTAGATTCATGGATAGTTAACCAAAGGTGAGAAGGGTCTAAAACAAGGTCATATTTTCCTGCTTCTACAGATTTGGCAGTTATTTTTTGTCCAACTTGAGTAGCAGCAGCTTTTGCATCTTCCAGCATGTCGTATCTTCCTTTGTAGAGGGTAGTCACTCCCTGGATTTTATCCTGCGGACGGGCTTCTAGGTATTCATATCCCATACCCATTGGCGCACTTAAAGAATTTCGGGTTTCGAATTTTCCAGACTTTGCATCGATTTTTGTCAAGAAGAAAGTAGGCCAAATACGGTGAATGTCTTGATCGATATAGGAACCATCTGTAGAGGCAAAGTATTTCTGTTCATTGACTAGAAAAAGGACCGAATTGGCATAATTTGCTCCGCCCTTCAGCGCTGCATCATTCACTGAAAGTAAAAGATCAACTTTTTCTTTCATCGGTACTTCGAATGCATTTTTTTCAATTGGCGCTTTCCAGCTCACTTCTCCATATCCCTTTTGTGGTGCCAATTGTACCGGTTCTGTGAGCAGACGAGAATTTTCTTTGGCTATAGCTACAGCCAATTCAGCTGTTTTTGCGATACTGTCATTATCCATTTTGTCGGTAGCTGCAAATCCCCAACTTCCGTTTGCAATTACGCGAATACCCATCCCATAAGATTCGGTATTCACAATGTTTTCCACTTTGTCTTCGCGGGTAACCACAAACTGATTCAGGTATCGCCCAATACGCACATCTGTATAAGTGGCACCTCTAGAACGTGCAGCATTCAGTGCTACATCAGACATCCGTTTTTTAAGTGCCGGATCAATCCGGTCTAGAGCAGCATCCAGCGGAACTGAATTGCCCCAAGCAGGAATGGATGGAAGCATGGCTGCAGCAGCACCCAGCCCCGTAAGGTGAACAAAATCTCTTCTTCTCATTTATTTTTTAGGTTAGTATTTTTATGCGTCAGTCTAATTAGTAAAAACTCAATGGGCATTTGTACTGTTTTTGAGAGGCTTTTGAGCGGTAACCAATTAAATATATTAATAATTTGTTTTTCAATTAGGTTAAACATCTTTTTTAAAGTCTTAGTTATTAAGACGCAGACTGAAACAGAATGTTACTAGTATTCTAAATACCTTATTCCAGATTTTTCTTTTTTTTCTGGTTATAATTTCCGGTATCAGCAGTCATAAATGGTCAGTTAAATTATCCTAAATTACTATTTAGCAGACGGATTGTGATTATGCGAAGCGACATAAAAATCAAAAAAAAATACCGGCAAAGATTTTACGCTAATACCGGTATCCAATTATTTTATTCTTAGCTATATTTTTCTGCCGGTATTAATTACGTTTACACCTTTAAATAAGGTAGTAGCACATCCATGTGACACTGCACTTACCTGACTAGGCTGACCTTTTCCGTCGAAGAAAGAACCGCCCAGGCGATAATCTTTTTCATCACAAATGGCTGAACAAGAGTTCCAGAACTCTTGGGTGTTTGACTGATAAGCCACATCTTTTAACAAGCCGCCGATTTTTCCATCTTTCACTTCAAAACAAAGTTGTCCGCTAAATTGGAAATTATAACGCTGCTGATCAATAGAGTAGGAGTTACGCCCAAAAATATAAATTCCTTTCTCAACGTTTTTAACCATATCATTTGCACTCAGTGGAGTTTTTCCGGCTTTCAGTGAAACATTAGGCATACGCTGAAATTGTACTTTGTCCCAGCTGTCGGCATAGCAGCAACCCTGCGATTCGGGAAGTCCCAAAATATGTGCTTGGTCGCGAATGGTTTGGTAATTGACTAGAATTCCGTCCTTAATGATATCCCAGTTTTTGCATTTGACACCCTCGTCATCATAGCCAACTGCTGCAAGAGATCCTTTTTCTGTTTTATCGGCTTCAAAGTTGACGATCTTACTGCCAAAATTGAATTTCTTGCTTTCCCATTTATCCAGTGTTAGGAAACTAGTGCCGGCATAATTTGCCTCATATCCTAAAACGCGGTCAAGCTCAGAAGGGTGTCCTACAGATTCGTGAATAGTTAAGAAAAGATTAGTAGGGTCAATGATCAGATCATATTTTCCGGGCTCTACTGGTTTTGACTTTAATTTCTCATCTACATGTTTGGTAGCTGTAACGGCATCCTCCAGCATATTATACCGGTTTTTGTAAATAGTGAACAGTCCGTCGATCTCTTCTTCTTTCTTCGGAATCAGGTACTCATAACCCATTCCCATCGGTGAACTTAGGGAGTTGCGAGTTTCAAATTTTCCTGATTTAGAATCGATTTTTGTTACGGTAAAGGTTGGCCAAAGCCTGTGAATATCCTGATCAATGTAAGAACCTTCGGTTGAGGCAAAGTACTTCTGTTCATTCACCAAAAACAAGGATGAATTAACAAAATTGGCCCCACCTTTCAAGGCAGCATCATTTACTGCAAGCAGTAATTCTGTTTTTTCTTTGATCGGAATCTCGAAAGAGTTCTTTTCAAAAGGTGTTTTCCAGCTAACTTCACCATACCCCTTTTGGGGGGCAAGCCTGACCGGCTCGGTCAGTAGTTTGGAGTTTACCTTTGCGATCTGTACTGCGGATGCAGCTGCTTTTGCAATAGTATCCTCTGTCAGGTTATCGATTGCTGCAAAGCCCCAGCTTCCATTAGCAATAACCCGTATTCCCATTCCGTAAGATTCAGTGTTGCTGATGCTCTCAACGCGAGTTTCACGGGTGGTGAGAAACTGGTTCAGATACCTGCCAATGCGAACATCAGCATACGTAGCCCCTTTTGATCGGGCAGCATTCAATGCGATATCTGCTAATTTTTTTTTCAGACTTGCATCAACCGGAATTAAAGCCTCTTCAAAAGCAATATCTCGGCCTATGACCGGGATTGACTGCAGCATGGATGCTCCAACACCTATTCCTGAAACGTATAAAAAATCTCTTCTTCTCATAATGATAATTAATTCTGATTTATTATATGATGAATTATACTGCGTCAGAAAGAGATGAGAAGGTAAAATCTCGGATCTTCATAGGTGGTACGATCATATTTCCGCTACGTTGTGGTTTTCCTAAAGCTTCCACATTGTTTAGCATAATGATCGGACTTTCATTAAACCTGAAATTTTTCACAGGAAACATGATCTTTCCATTTTCAATATAGAAAGTACCGTCACGTGTTAGTCCGGTAAGTAGTAAAGTTTGCGGATCAACGCTTCTGATATACCAGAAACGTGTGACCAATATGCCTTTTTCAGTGCTTTTGATTAGGTCTTCGAGTGAGGCTGTTCCACCTTCCATAATGATTCTGTTAGCACCAGCTATAGGTTTTACATTTTTTTGCTGTGCCCAGTAACGAGAATAGCTCAAATTTTTGACTACACCTTTTTCAACCCAGGTAACTTTTTCTTGTGGAAGACCATCGCCATTCCATGTTCCTGAAGGTAAATCAGCATTAAACGGATCTGAATAGATGTTTACCTGCTCATTGAACAATTGTTCACCTAAGCGGGTGCCTCCACCTTTTTTACTCATGAAACTTCTGCCTTCTTCTGCACTTCTGGCATCGAAGCCTCTAACCATATTGGATAGCATATCACTTGCAGCAAGTGGTTCTAGAATTACCGTGTATTTACCAGGTTCAATAGCTCTTGCACCTGCAGATCCATTAGCTTTTCCTGAAGCAACTTTAGTCAATGCCAGCGTATCAAGTTTCCTGATGTCATTAAAACTTTCACTAACATAACCTGATCCAGTACCAGCCTGATTACGCGTTGTTACAGAGAATGAAACGTCAGTATCTGTATTGTAAGCGAACAAACCTTTTGAATTCATGATCGCTCTAAAATTGGTAGAATTCTCAAGAAACCCTGCTGCTTCTAGGTTAGCTGCCTTGGCAACTTCCAAACTCTTTCTTACTGCCTCAGCTCTGATGTCGGGATTGACAGCAGCAGTAGCGGCATTATAGGTAATGGATTCTGCAAAAGTTTTAGGACCTTCTAGAGAAACATACTCTGGGTTAGGTGGTGCCAGCTGTGCCAATTCCTCAGATCTTCTTACTACTTTTTCAAGTGATGCATCATCAAATTCATTGAT
>CAMDKO010000104.1 GCA_945901155.1 Pedobacter schmidteae | reverse complement strand
CAAGGATCTTTCCACCCTGAACTAATACTGTACCATCAAATGCCCTATAAGGAGTTAAAATTTTACCGTTGTGTATTTTTAGAATCCTGTCCATATTTTTTCCGTCCTGTTATAACGATTCCCTAAAATAGAAAAATAACAGGTTTTAGCTTATTAATGTTAATGAATTATTTGAATTATTACAAATCCCTTGATTTGAAATAATTCAAACTAAGAGCTCATATATTTATGACCTCGATTAGATTGAATGTCCTATCCGTATCTAAAATATATTAATCTAACATGGCCCTATAGAATAAAATTTATCTGCACAATATTAATTTGGCAGTTTATAATTAACCTTCAGCATACTTTTCGAACCTTGATTACCCAAAACATCAATACTTCTAATCTCAATGGTGTTGACTCCCGATACTAATTTAATTGAAAGAGAAGATGTTTTTTCATCGATGATATCCTTATTGAATTTTATTTCGAAATGCTTAAATCCTGGAGTATCAGTGGCCATATTGATCTTTAGCAAACCCTCACTGATCTGTATTACGCTAAAATCTACACCAAAAAGCCGACCATACATATCCTTTTCTCTCCTCACAAAATACCGATGTTCAGGTGTTTCAGGTGTTTGATTATCAGTCCATGCGTAATATCCATCCCATCCCCAATGAGTTCTGCCATGGGTAACCGGCAGCGGCAGTTTCTGACTTAACCAATTACTTCGTGGGAGCCATCGTACTTCTGCAGTATTATAAAAGCCATAACCACCCGAATATCCAGGATTGGATTTATTGAATGTAGACTTCCACCATACATAATCATTTTTGATCTGACCGGAATAGGCATTTCCTCCTACTTCCATTGCAATGGGAAGATCATTAGGATTGATTCGGTTAGCGCGCATGTCCCGATCTTCAAATGACCATTTATCCCTGTCAATAATTTCCCCTGCGGGATAATAGGTTTTCAGAAATAAGTCATGCAGTTCCAGAATATTTAAAGGAATTCCAATTTTTTTATCGTAGAACATGGTATCAAAATTCGGGTCAGCCATAATCCACTTTTCATAATCCCGCGACCAGACCTCAACCAGTTCATGACCACCCCAGATGGCATAATTTGTATTTACAATCCGGGCAGGGATACCAAAACTCTGGCAGGCCTGTGCAAACACAATGGCATAATGGAGACAATTACCTCCCCTTTTTGATAAATTTCCCGGTGCGGTAGGACCGCTAAGTATTTTACTCGCATCCCAGCTTAAAAAATCTTCAAATTCGGAATTGGGCAGAAACCAATCCCAATTTGCAGCTGTCCATGCTCGCAAACGTTTGATTTTTTCCCATTCTGTTTTTGCACCATCCACTACCTGATCAAGTTTAAATTGCTTCCTGAATTCTTGTAGTTCAGGCAATGTAGGGTTCTCATGGACAAAATCAAATGAAGAGCGGATCAGTGGATAATTTTTTACTTCAGTTATAAAAATACTTGTGCTCGTTGAATTGCTACGCCATTTACTTTTCAATTCCAATCCCATAATTTTGGGCGTACCGTTTCCAGTACCCGGATCAATACTATATTCAAGTTGAACAAAGCGATGCTTCTCTGCTGCTGGTAAAGTTGAACCGTCAAAATTCTGCCAGGTAGTCCATCCTCCTGCTTCAGGTTGATGAGTATTTCCGCTTCTTATTCTTGTTTCCCATTTTGAGCCTTCTGGATTTAAAATTCGGGGGTTTAGCTCTGCAACTTCGACGGTAATAGGAAAATACATCACTTCTTTTAAGGCATTATCAGCGAGATTAATTACCGGAGTTTGCAGCCAGGCTTTTTTGGAATAAGCCTGCATCTTTAATCGAATTGGATATTCGGCTATATTGGATGAACTACCAGCATACTTCCAGGATTTTCCATTATCAATACTTCGCTCACTATTTCCTGTGAATGAGGTAGGCTGTCCGATGGCTTTACGAATAATGGAATTTAAAGCCATTGGAATCCTGAATTTTTCATTCTGTTTGTGCACCCTAAGCTCAATCAAGTTTCTACCTTTTTTTAAATAGGATACCGGAACCGGAACCGAAGTCCAGAAGTGCCGTAATTCATAAATAATGGGCTTATTTCCATTTACCCTAAATTCAAGTTTTCCCCCACTCAATGGCTCAGCCGGCACCATTGGATAAATAAGCATACTTATCCATGCATTCTTAGCAGGCAATACCGGTAATTCCAGAACCTTCCTGATAATTCGTCCTTTTGACAGCGTATCCCAGGCTTCAGAACGGATTGATCCTAAACCGGCTGCATCATTCTCAATCAAAAGATTATCTTCAAGTACTATTGCATTATCCTCAAGCTTTAGATTCTGAGAAACAGATTTTGCCCATAATTCTGCTGCTGTCCAGGTTTCAACTTTAGATTTAAGGGTATCCGATTTAAATGATCCTTTTGGGTAAGGACTCATAAAATCTGTAGAAAAACCTTCCATGATTCCGGCGAGGCTTGCGATAGAAACAAGGATAATTTTAAAAATGGTTTTTGGAGTCATAATATAAATCCTTAATTTTTAACCACTAAGGACACATAGATAAAAACACTATGTTTCTTTATGGTTTCATTTACCCTAAATCGAGCTTATGTTTTTAATTATCCATTAATAAAAATACCGGACCTCCATTTTAAGATGAAGATCCGGAATATTTAAAATTACAGAAAAGCAATACTCTGTAAAACAGAGCTAAAATTCATTATTTGTTGATTTTCAATGCAACAGTACCTGCCGGTAATTTCAAAGAAACAGTTTTTGATCCTGCGTCATATGTCCAGTCTTTCACAGACAAACCACCAACCAGAACAGAAGATGGTTTACCTGAAACCAAAACCTTTAGGTTACATCCTTTTCCTGATTTGATTTCAGCATCAATTCCTGAACTAACAATGGCTATTGTACCTCTTGTACTAACGTCTGCAACAAGAGACAAACCGTTACCAGAAATCGAGCTTCCTTCATAATAAATTTTCTGAAGCGCACCAGATAAGTCATAAGAAGCAGTAAATCTCTTTGCATCGGTAGTAAAGCCCGCTGCTACGCCATTGTCAGTTCCAGTTCTAAAGAAACCAATGTCAGAGCCAGCAGCATGTACCATTTTAGCACCGATCCATCCCGGAGCATCTAAACGGGAGGTTACCGGAGCAGCTCCCGAAGTGGGTTTAGACTCTGGTAAAATAACTGAAAGGAAATTAACCTGGTTAAGATCCGGCTTACTTGCCAGATCAAGGAATGATTCATAGAATCCTTTACCCAAACCGGCACTCTTATCATAAATCTTAGAGGCAATGATCTCCGGACTCACCACATCCATCGTCAATTTAGCATTTGGGCGGTCAATGATCATACGTGATTTATCATAGCTGATGGCAGTTTGATTGTTTTCGCCCGGAGGAGCATGAAACAACCAGTCGTAAACATGTCCTTTTGGAGATTTACTGATCACTTCATCAAACAAGAAAATTGGACCTGTCTTGGTATAAAGTAAGGTACGTGAATACTTTTCAAGTTTTCCCTTATAAACCGAACTTAGGTCACTTTCAATTCCATCGGCATCTTTACCGTTGAATAAATGCTTTACTCTTGGCCATTCGGTCAGTGCTTTTATACCATTGTCATAATGAGCAGGAGCCTGACTTTCAGGATCGTGGTCAACCAGCATTACGTTATGAGCAATCGCCTGAACGCTATAACTCAAATATTCCAGATTGGCATAATATCCCAAAGGACCATAGGCAGGATCAGTAAGTAATGTTTCACCATTTTTCATGATTTGAAAACTTCCCTGATCATAATGATAGTGATTTGAGTTAGGCCCAACACGGGTACTCAATACCATGGCTGCATCATCCCAACCGGAACGCATCACCATTCCCTGTGCCGCAAAGAACTTGGAAGGAGACAATGTTTCTCTCGATACCGGTGCGATATCATCTCTGTACCACACATAACTTAAATAACCGCCTTTTCCTGATTCCCAGAATGGTTTTACATAATTATAGAGGAATGGATTTTTTGTCCGGTTTACCAGCCACCAAGAGTGAATCTGTCCGCCAATATCAACTTTAGATCCTTTTGCTCCGCCACCATCACCATAATCCTGCATCAAGCCATTTGAATAGCTCGCCTGGATGAGGTATTTGTAAAAATCTTTAAAATTGGTGGTTGTAGAATAATCAACTCCAAAATTCCGTTCCCATGCAGGTAGCAATTCGCCCATATCCCTGCTTGCCATATTCATATAACCACTTTTGGGTTCGCCATAACTACCATCCTCATAATAAGTACGGTCAATAAAGGTCTTAGTTTTGGTCATAATACCCGAAATATATGGCTCCAGGTTAGGATTTGTTGGATCATCTCCATAAATGGCAGTAGCTGCCAAACCCATACCACCTGCCAGTACAGCAATGTGATTGGTTTGGTTAGAAGGCATACGGTTCATTTCAACCATATCACGATGGAACATTTTCAAACCTTTTTCCATAATGGCAGTCCGTACAAATGCTCTTTCTGAATCAGAAAGTAGGTCATAAAGCATATCATAACCGTAAGCCACAGGCTTGATGGTATATCCAACCGGATAGTAAGTCCAGAATTTACGTTCCAGCATCCAGTCGGCATTCCATTTTTTAAATGAACATAATTTTAGTAAGGCCTTTTTTGCCTGCTCACCCGCAGCGCGATCACCTTTAAAAGTGTACTGGAAGCTACCTTCCTCGATTACATTTCCAAGAGTTGAATTAGGATTATTCCAAAGTGCATAGGAATTGAAACCCACCGCAGTTTTTGAATGCGGACCACCTACAAGGTTTTCAGCAGTCAGATCCTTTCCTTCATTGATTGCATCAACATTCACTTTCATGAAATCTGTATGCGATAAAGCATTGTCAAGTATCTTTTTAGCAACAGGCGATTTTTCATTTGCTAAACGGTTTTTAAGTTCCTCGGCAGAGAAATATAACCTTGGGTGACCATTAACTTGTTTACCCGGCATCAAAAAGCGTATAGCCCAGTTAACTGAACCGCTCTGATCCTCGCCTTTCAAACGGATTTCCCACTGACCACGGGCATCCTTTTCAGAAAGTTTATAGATAGCAGTATTAACCCATTCATCTCCACTGCGGCTGAATAAAATATTATCTTTAACAATTTTTCCTTTACTATCTACCAATGTGCCTGTAACCTGTTTCAAACTTATATTGCTTTCAGGTGCCACTTTAAGGCTAACATTATCGCCATAAAAAAAGTGCTTATTCAAAATCGTTACATCGAACATATCCAGGTTGGTAGAGGCAGGAGAAGTAGCAATGAATTGTCTGTCGCGCTCAGCATTGATGCTGAAATCATCCATCAGAATAGTATAAGTCAACAGATAATTCACAATCGGATATGATCCTTTCAACGTAATTACCTGGATATGCTCATTGGCTCCAAGAGGCTTGCCATCTAGTTTAAATGCTGAAATCGGCAAATCAAGCTCCAACCAAGAATTTGCCTTTGGATTAGTAATCTTGTGGAAGTAACGTTTGCCATCAAAAGTACCTAATGAAAGCTCAAGAGACTCAGGATTACGATCTCCCTGAAAATATACAGCAGCTTTAACCCTAGTATCTGAAACCGTATACAGATTTAAACGTTTTGTAAATCCCTGATATAATTCGGTAACATCATGAGCTTTAAACGGACGTGCAAGGGCATATTTACTGTCTTTGTAGGTTGGAGACTTTACTGCAAAATAGAGAGCATCAAAAGCTATATCCTGTGCATAAGGATAGGTTTCCCAGCCAAAAAGCTCACCAGTTTCAAAATCATTGGAAAGGGTGAAGGGTATCCGACTTACCGGATTTTGTGCATAGGCAAGGTTTAAAACCAAGCAAATTGCCGCAAATTGAAGGGTGAGTTGTTTTTTCATTAGTTGATATAGTTTATAATATTTATTAAATAAAATTTTTATAGATTATAGGTTGAGCATCCGGCGGGCATTCCCCGACCAGATCATTTGTTTAGTTTTTTCATCAATAGTATTAAATGCCCCGAGCCTTAAAAAAGGAGAACAGTAGTCAACAAATGGTGTTTCTGTTCCAAAGGCTAATTTATCAAGACCCAGATTTTCAAGAAGGTAATTTAGGCTCTCACTATTCGGCCCTTTGACTGGAACACCACTACCCCTTGATGTGTCGAAAAGTATATCGGCCGCCCTCAGAATCTTTAACGATTCATCTGTTGTAGGTTCCTGACCATCTGTTATCCTAGCCTCTAAAACCATATATTTTGCATCAGGAACTTTACTGACCAATAAAGCAATATCATTATAGCTTATTGCAGTATCTACATCAAGCCAAGAGCGCTCCCGTAGATCGGTCATTCTTAATGGAATTGAAACCGGCATATCCAATGCTTTTGCTGCATTTACCAGTTCAATACAAACATCATCAGTGATCTTATAATGATGATAAAGTGGAAAAATCCGAACACCTGTCATCCCAAACTCTTTATGGCATATATCCAGAGCATCTCTCCACCAGGGTAAAGTAGGATTTATGGTAGCAAATGGTATAAATCGATCTTTAAATGTTTTATTTGAAGAATATTCAGCAAACAGCTCTTCATTTGCAATCTGAGAATCGACATAAAACAAGCCATTTAAATTAGAAACAATAGCCTTATCAACTCCGAATTTATTCATTCGCCGAAGCATGTCTTCCATATTATTTCCTCTGAGAGGTCTGTATGGCCAGTTTCCAACAAATGCATTAATATCAATCAGCATGATTACCCGCCTTTCTCAATAAATTGTTGAAATTTTCAAAGAATATCTTTTTTCTATCGCTTTCACTCAGATCAGCCCACATGATTTTTCCGACACCTGTTTCATAATTCATATCGGTGGCAAACAGCAAACGATCAGCACCAAGATATTTTACAGCCATATCGATCATTCCCTCATCACTCACACTGCCGCTGGTATCCAGATAAAGTGTTGGAGCTTTTTGCAAGACCCTACACATATATTCCCAGTTTCCTCCCCCTCCAATATGGCCACAAATGATCATTGCTTCCGGATACCTGTTTGCAATTTCTACGAAATCTTCAGGTACTGAAGAATTTGGCGGATTAGTAGGCAAGTAACCAGGACGCCAGTTACCAAGCGTTGTCACACCATGTAGCATCATTGGAATTTTGTGTTTGATGCATCGCTCAACAATAGGGTAATAAAGCGGATCATTGATCTTTACCGCATCATAAAGCTCACCCAGCATGACCATTCCTTTATCCACACAGCGGTCAATTTCATCTAAAGACTCCTTTTTAAACAATGGATTGATATAACATTGACCCAGGATCCTTTTGGGATGCGAGTTCATAGCCTGAATTATTATATCATTATTAGCTCGAATATCCTTTACTGTTTTGCCACCAGGTATGGAGCAGGCAGCTTTTGTTATTCCAAGAATCTCACAACTCTCATCAACCTGCGATGCATTACTGCCAGTCCACACGTGATTATGAGCATCTATTTTGCGATACTTTTTAGCATCCTCCATGATTGATTTCCAGCCATCAGTCTGAAAGCTCACTTCAATCTCTTTATTCTCATCCTTGCTGGGAACATTACAAACTATACCCGACACAGAAGCAGCAAGTAAAGTTAAACCACTTGTACCAAGAAATCGTCTTCTGCCAATACCATTTTCAGACTGCAACTTCATTATTTAGGATGTTTAATTAAATCAGATCAATAAGGATTATCAATAAGACCAGAAAATCTAAAAAAGACCCATTCAGAAAAAAATATTAGTTAATTGATTTACTAATTCTTAAATCATCGTCTGGTTTTATTAACCAATTCATCTACTTTTTTTGAGATCTGTTCTTCAACAGTTTCGGTATATGGGGCTCGGTGACCGTATTCAGCCATACCGCTGTCGCCCTCGTAACCCCCTTCTTTAAGAACTCTTAAACTAGGAACATAACTTAGAAGATTATTGTTGTATCCAAATATCCAGGTATCATTCCATCCATAAAGACCTTTAAATTTCAGGGAATAATCAACGACGGTTTCACCTGTTAGCGCAATAAATTTAAAGTCAGTTCCAAATCTCCATACCTGGATCGGATATTTTACCCTATCAGGAGGAGCACCCTGCTTTTCGTATTGATCTATCTGATGCTCAACTTCACGTTTA
>CAMDKO010000103.1 GCA_945901155.1 Pedobacter schmidteae | reverse complement strand
AATCTTCTTGAAGAAACCCGTTTTGAAAAACTCCCCGTTACCGTTTATGAAAATGTAGACATCGCCTCCAAAAAAGTGGCTCGTCGCATTACAGACCTTATCCTAAGCAAACAAGAAAAGGGTGAAAATGCAATCCTCGGACTTGCAACCGGAGTTACACCAATTGGGGTTTATCGTGAACTCGTAAGAATTCACAAAGAAGAGGGTGTCAGCTTTAAAAATGTAATCACCTTCAATCTGGATGAATATTTTCCAATGAAACCCACATCGCCACAGAGCTATGTAACCTTCATGAAAGAAAATTTATTCAACCACATTGATATCAATATGGATAATGTTCATATTCCTGATGGAACTTTGCCAATTGAAGAAATTCATGATTTTTGTTTGAATTATGAACTAAAGATTACAGAATTAGGCGGCCTTGATCTTCAGATATTGGGTATTGGCCGTACCGGGCATATTGGTTTTAACGAACCGGGGTCAGCTCCAAATTCAGGAACCAGATTGGTAACGCTTGATGATTTGACCCGACGAGATGCTTCACGCGATTTTGGTGGAAAAGAAAATGTACCAACCAAGGCCATTACAATGGGCATTGGAACAATTTTCAAAGCCCGCGAAATCATACTGATGGCATGGAACACAAAAAAGGCCTTCATCATCAAAAAGGCAGTTGAAGGTGAAATTTCGTCTGAAGTGCCAGCAACCTACCTGCAACTTTCTGAAAATGTAGAGTTCATACTAGATCAGGATGCTGCCTCAGAACTAACCAGGTTCAATACTCCATGGCTCGTTAAAGATTGTACATGGGATGTACCAATGATTAAAAAGGCGGTGATCTGGCTTGCTAATACGCTTGGAAAACCAATCCTTAAACTTACCGAAGAAGATTATAACAACCATGGAATGGCGCAGTTGGCAACTGAGAAAGGGCCAGTTTATAATATCAATATTCATATTTTCAATAAAATTCAGCATACTATCACCGGCTGGCCGGGAGGAAAAAGCAATGCAGATGATTCTCAAAGGCCTGAAAGAGCGGTTCCTGATAAAAAAAGATCGGTCATTTTTTCACCGCACCCTGATGATGACGTAATTTCAATGGGTGGAACTTTTATCAGACTTGTTGATCAGGGTCATGATGTGCATGTGGCTTACCAAACTTCAGGTAACACTGCTGTTTGGGATGATGAGGCACTTAGATTTGTTGAATTTGCAAGAGATTTCAGCAAATCAATAGACTTAGATTCCAATAAGCTCGATGATCTTTATGTGTCTATGCGTAAGTTCATGGAAAATAAACAACCTAATCAGGCTGATACTTCAGAAATTCAGACGCTGAAAGGTTTGATCCGTAAAAGTGAGGCAACTAGTGGTGCCCGTTTTGCCGGTCTAAAAGATGATCACATACATTTTATGGCTCTTCCTTTTTACGATAGGGGTAAAACAAACCGTAATCCGTTTTCTGAAGACGATATACATCTTACAATGGAATTACTCGACAAAATAAAACCGAATCAGGTCTTTGCTGCCGGCGATTTTGCCGATCCTCATGGAACACACAAGGTTTGTTTTGATATTATTATTGAAGCTCTTGAGCGTTTAAAAGATAAAGAATGGGTTAAAGATTGCTGGTTATGGATGTACCGTGGTGCATGGCATGAATTTGAGACCCATGAAATTCAAATGGCAGTACCTCTTTCACCTCAGGAAGTTGAACGCAAAAGATTAGCCATATTTAAACATCAGTCTCAAAAAGACATCCCTGTATTCCCGGGCGATGATGCAAGAGAATTTTGGGTACGCGCCGAAGATCGCACGCGTGAAACCGCTAAAGCCTACGACAAACTGGGTCTTGCTGAATATGAAGCTATGGAAGCATTTGTCAGATGGAAATTTTAGGCCTAGCCTGAAATCAAGAAAATGAGAATCAGACTACTATTCATCCTGACTATCAGCATTCTGAGCCTAAAAAACTATGCGCAGCAGTCTTCTAGGCCTAATATAGTAGTTATATTAACTGATGATCATGCGGTAAGTGCTATTGGAGCCTATGGCTCTAAATATGGGGCAACGCCAAACTTAGATCGATTAGCCAAAGAAGGTGCACTTTTTAACAGAGCATTTGTAGTCAATTCCATTTGCGGTCCAAGCAGGGCCGTTCTTTTAACTGGCAAGTATAGCCATGTGAATGGGATGAGAGATAATCGTGATCGATTCGATGCTTCGCAAGATGTGTTTCCCGCACGTCTCAAACAATCTGGTTTTCAAACTGCTTGGATAGGAAAATGGCATTTAGTTTCTTACCCGCAGGGTTTTGATTACTGGAATATTTTCCCGGGTCAGGGGCTTTATTATAATCCAGACATGATCAGCATGAACGGAGATACCACCAGACATAATGGCTATGGAACAGATATCGTAACAGATATGACCATCAACTGGCTTGATAAACGTGATGAGTCGAAGCCATTCTTTGTTGTTGTAGGCGAGAAAGCTCCGCATCGCACCTGGATGCCTGATACTGCCGACCTAGGCAAGTTTGATCATATCAATTTTCCATTACCAAAGAATTTTTATGACCCATATAATAAGCGTATCGCTGCGGGAATGCAGGATATGTCTATTGAAAAAACCATGAAGCTGGGCTACGATCTAAAGATGAAAAGCGATCCTGATGTAGTTGCAGAAGCATTCATTAAAAGAATGAGCCCGGCACAACGTAAAAAATGGAATGCCTATTATGATCAAGTTGAAGCAGACTTTCTTAAGAAAAAATTAACAGGAAAAGCACTCACCGAATGGAAATATCAGCGGTACATGCGCGATTACTACAGTACAACACTTTCACTTGACCGGAATATTGGTAAGATCCTAGCCTACCTTGACAAGAACAACCTAACTAAGAATACCATTGTTGTATACACCTCAGACCAAGGTTTTTATCTGGGTGAACATGGCTGGTTCGATAAACGATTTATGTATGAGGAATCTATGCGTACTCCGCTCATTATCAGGTACCCAGGAGTAATAAAACCAGGGACTGTTTCAAATCAGTTAATATCCAATGTTGACTTTGCTCCAACTTTTTTAGATGCAGCAGGTGTTGCCATTCCGAAACAAATTCAGGGTGTATCAATGATGCCTTTATTAAGGGATCCCAATTCAAGCATCCGAACTTCTGCTTATTATCATTTTTACGAATTTCCAGGTGAGCACAGTGTATTGAAGCATTTTGGCATTCGTACAAGCCGTTACAAACTGATTCGTTTTTATGATCATAAAAATTTCTGGGAACTGTATGATCTTCAAAAAGACCCGCATGAAATGAAAAATCTGTATGGACAGAAAAAATATGATGCCATTACAGCAGATCTAAAAAAGCAGTTGGAACAACTTTGCATTCAAAATAAAGACCAAGAAGCACTAAAAGCCTTAGCTCAAAATTTCTGATCTCAATAAAAGTATACTTTTGATTACTAAATTTAAGATATGTCTGAATCTTCCACACTAATAAAGTCGCCTGTTAGGCTTTTATCTCTTGATGTTTTCAGAGGCTTAACAGTAGCTGCCATGATCCTGGTTAACAACCCTGGAAGTTGGTCAACTATTTATGCTCCATTAAAACATGCCGAATGGAATGGCTGTACTCCTACAGATCTGATATTTCCTTTCTTCCTTTTTATTGTTGGGGTTTCAATAAGTTATGCGCTGGGTAGTAAAAAAGATAATACTAGCCAGTCAAAGCTTCTGTTTACAGCTTTTAAAAGGGCATTAATCCTATTTGGATTAGGACTTTTCTTAAATCTGTTTCCTAAAGTATTTATTGACCCAATCGAGGCTTTAAGCACGGTTCGCATACCTGGTGTTCTTCAAAGAATTGCAATCGTATTCTTCATTACAGCGCTGATCTTTATAAAAACCAATCAAAAAACCCAGATAAGATTGTTTTTTGGGATCCTGATTGCGTACTGGGCGCTCATGACACTTGTTCCGGTACCTGCTATTGGTTATGCAAATCTTGAAAAAGAAACCAATTTGGGTGCTTGGCTTGACCGCACAATACTTACCGAGGCACATCTGTGGAAGTCAGCCAAAACCTGGGATCCTGAAGGGATTCTAAGTACTTTACCAGCTGTTGCTACCGGCCTTTTTGGCGTTCTGGTCGGTACCTGGCTGAGGCGTAAGGACCGGGAAGAAAGTGTGAAAATTTCATGGATGTTTTCTATTGGAATATTAGCAGTTATACTTGGCCTGATCTGGGATCTTTGTTTCCCTATAAATAAAGCACTTTGGACCAGCTCTTTTGTATTATATGCAGGCGGATTGGCAACCATCGGTCTTGCATTATGCTATTGGCTCATTGATGTACAGGGTTATAAAAAGGGCACAACGCCTTTAGTTGTTTATGGGGTCAATGCAATTACAGTCTTTTTTCTTTCCGGCCTGATCCCAAGAATATTAACCCTAATCATGGTAAACATGCCAGATGGAACCCGTGTAAATTCAAGAGTCTGGATGTATGAAACTTTCTATACACCCTACTTTACACCAATCAACGCATCACTCGCTGGAGCTGTAACATTTATCCTAATTTGGCTTCTAATACTGTGGGTAATGTTTAAACGGAAGATAATAGTGAAAGTTTAATTTATTGCTTAAATTTACTAATCCAATTATTTCAAGAATCATATGAGAAAAATTAATACACTGATTGCCGTATCGGTAGCGATAGTTATCGCCGTATCGGGAATGGCCAACGCTCAAACAACTGTAAAGAGCAAGACTGGAGCGGCATCCGAGATTATCCCTTTAGATCCGGCAGTAAGAACAGGTAAACTACCTAACGGATTTACGTATTACATCCGTAAAAATGTTGAGCCAAAAAATAGGGTTACCTTATACCTTGCCAACAAAATAGGTTCTATTATGGAAAATGACGATCAGCTTGGACTGGCGCATTTTATGGAGCACATGGGCTTTAACGGAACCAAGAATTTTCCGAAAAATGACCTGGTGAATTACCTTCAAAAAACAGGTGTGCGCTTTGGTGCCGACCTGAATGCATACACCAGTTTTGATGAAACTGTCTACCAACTTCCTATCCCTTCTGATGATCCTGAGATCCTAAAAAATGGAATTCAGATTATGCGCGATTGGGCTCAGGATGCAACCTTAGATGATGCTGAAATCAATAAGGAACGCGGTGTAGTATTAGAAGAAAAGAGATTAGGAAAAGGTGCTCAGCAGCGTATGCAGGATCAGTATCTGCCGATGCTTTTCAATAACACCCGTTATTCAAACCGTTTGCCCATTGGTACAGAAGAGGTTTTAAAGAATTTTACCCCTGCTACCCTACGTCAATTTTACGCTGACTGGTACCGCCCAGATCTTCAGGCACTGATTGTAGTTGGCGATATCGATGTAGCTGCTATGGAGCAAACAATCAAAGCAAAATTTTCTGATCTTAAAAAGCCTGCAAAACCACGTTTGCGCACAAAATATTCAATTACATTATTGAACAAAAATCAGTTCATCACTGTTACTGATAAAGAATTCCCGGTAAGTGTGGCTCAGATCTTAATTAAGCATCCAGAATCAAAACTAATTACTAAAACTGATTACAGAAATAGTATGGTTAGGTCTTTATTTAACCAGATGCTGGGTGCCCGCTTTGCCGATCTAAGCAAGCAGGCAGATCCTCCATTCCTTCAGGGAGGTGCCAATATCAGTCCATTTTTAGCTGGCCTGGATAATTACAGCGCCTTTGTTGTTGCTAAACCAGGCGAAATGGAAAGAGGTTTTAAAGCCGTACTTACTGAAACCGAACGCTTACAACGTTTTGGATTCACACAAACAGAATTAGACCGTGCAAAACAATCCTATCTAACTAATATGGAGTCTTCTTTCAAGGAGAAAGATAAAACACCATCAGCTAGTTTTGTAAACGAATACTTGCGTCATTTTCTTGAACAAGAGGCTAGCCCGGGTATTGACTATGAGTTTAATATGGCTAACTCTTTAACAGGAGGAATCACTTTGGCCGACCTTAACGGATATTCTAAAAAATATATCACTGATGTGAACCGTGATGTGATCATTATGGGTCCTGAAAAGGATAAAGCTAATTTACCCGATGAGGCGACTATCGAAAAATGGATCGGCGCAACTAAACAAAGTAATTTAACTGCCTACGTAGATCAGGTATCTGATAAACCACTTCTGGCAGCTAAACTTAGTGGTGGGAAAGTAATATCTGAATCAAAGACCACAGAAATTGGTGTTACAGAGCTGAAATTGAGCAATGGTATCAAGGTAATTTTAAAGCCTACAGACTTTAAAAATGATGAGATCAGCTTTTCTGCCTTTAGCCCGGGTGGTACCTCACTTTACAGTGACGCAGATTTTCAGTCGGCTTCGGCAGCAACTGCGATCATTAGAAGTGGTGGTATTGGAGAATTCAATTCTGTTCAGCTTCCAAAATTATTGAGTGGCAAACGTGTTTCTGTAAACCCTTACATTGCAGAAAGATCTGAAGGAATATCAGGATCAACAACACCAAAAGATCTTGAAACAGCACTTCAACTTACTTATTTATATTTCACCTCTCCACGTAAAGATGCAGAAACCTTCAAAGGACTGATCGCACAACAGAAAGGTAGTTTGGCAAACAGAGGCAACGATCCAAATAGTGTATTTGCAGATTCATTAGCTGCTATTTTAGGCAACTACAATGTTCGCCGTACCGGACCATCTGTAGAAAAATTAAGTCAGATTAACCTGGATAGGGCGTTTGATATTTACAAGGAACGATTTGCTGATGCAAGTGATTTCACGTTCGTTTTTGTTGGTAATTTCACTGCAGAAAAAATCAAGCCATTACTAGAGCAGTACTTAGGTTCATTGCCATCAATCAACCGCAAAGAAACTGCAAAAGACCTTGGAATTAATATTCCTGCCGGAAAGATTGATAAAAAGATCTACAAAGGACAGGAACCCAAGGCTAACGTTCGTCTGGTATTTAGTGGCGATTACACGTACAGCGTAAAACACAATAATCAGTTAGATGCTCTAGCTGAAGTATTAACGATCAAACTAATTGAACGTTTACGTGAAGATGAGGGTGGCGTTTATGGTGTAGGTGCACGTGCATCTTATTCCAAATTTCCAAAAAGCAAATATACCTTCAATATTTCCTTTGGTTGTGCACCTGAGAATGTTGAAAAACTAATCAGCTCTACATTAGACGAAATTAATAAGATCAGACAGAATGGTGCTCTGAAATTAGATATTGACAAATTTATTGCTGAAGAGACACGTTCTACTGAAACACAGATAAAAGATAATGGTTTTTGGTTAGGCTACCTAACAAGCCAATATCAAAATGAAGAAGATCCAAAGCAGATCTTAACTTATCTTGAGTCATTAAAAGAATTGACACCTGAATTCTTAAAGGCTACAGTTCAATACCGATTGTCGGATAATTTTATCCGTATGGTATTACTTCCTGAAAAATAGGATCATAAAAAGATCATAAAGAAAGCCGGTTCAAGCATTTTGAACCGGCTTTCTTTATATTCTTTAGGTTAAAACTGAACAGCTATTGATGCAGCGTTAGAATGCTGACTTTCATTTTTAAGCCGGTCTAATGCTGTCACAACATAAGTATAATTATGATTAGCACTTACTGTGTTATCTATATAAGATGCTTCGGCAGAGCTGAATGAGATCTTCAGGATATGTTGAGCCTGTTCAATAGCTATCTTTTCGCCACGATTAAAGCGATAAATAACATATCCGTATGCTTTGTCACCATCACTAGCCACAAGTGGCTCTTTCCAGCTTAATGCTACGCCTTTAGCAACTGACTTTACGATTAGAGCACTTGGTGCATTTGGATTTACCGCATCAAGCCAAGACATTGCAGGCTGAAGAGCAGGATAACGATAAAAATTATTTCGTAGAGAATCCTGAACACCTGCCAGGTTATTAGTGACTGATTTGGAACTAAAGAAAACACTGCCCTGAACATTTTCATTTTTTCTGAGATATCTAATCTGATCCGGTATTTGTTGACGGTTACTCCATCCCGGACGGTTTTCCATAGCTCGGTAAACACCCTGACCAATATAAACATGTTTGCCAAAGGCATTTTTACTCCACCAATCAACCAGCTTATCGTATGGTGCCACCTGATAGCCAAAAGGGAAATAAATCTGTGGATTCAGATAATCAATCCAACCTTTCTGAGCCCATTTACGGGCATCTGCATATAGTTTTCCGTAACCGTCAAAACCATTACTTTCAGAACCTTCGGGATCCTGGGTTTTATTTCGCCAAATTCCAAATGGGCTAATCCCAAATTTGACATA
>CAMDKO010000102.1 GCA_945901155.1 Pedobacter schmidteae | reverse complement strand
TTTTCCAATGGTTGCCGATACCTGAATAAACCTTTCCATCACTGGCCACGCATATATCACCCCAGGAAGACCATCCAGTTCCATTAATTGCAGCATTCGGCAATTGGTCATGATAAACCAAATCAACTGTTGGAACCGCTTTGGCAACTGTTAATTTTGCATTAGAAGTGGAATCCAAGATACGCTGTACACCAACGGGCACTTTTAAAAATTCTGGGATACTTAATGTAGCAACGCCATTTTTATTGGCGCTGGGTAAAGCCGGAGGCCATATTTCCTGCCCTTTACTATTGAACGAGAATAATAGCCCAAACAAGAGCATTATTCCAAGGAGTAAAAATTTTCTGTTAAGCATTTCTTATTATTTTAAATTGTTTATGTCAGAATTCTAATCTTAAAAGTTCTAAGCCGGAATCCAACACCCCTTACAAACCGATCTTTGAAATATGATAAAAAGCATGGAATCGCATTACACGCTAATTCCTATAATAAAAGACAAGTAGAAATAAAAAAAGGGTTAGCCAGAAGAAATCATTTATGATATTATATCGGGCGAGTTAAAAAGAAAAATAAAACCATGCAGCAAACACCAGATAATTTGTAAAAACGATACGCAGGCTACTTACCGCCTTTTTTAGATGAGCTTTAACTGTATTTTTTGATAAATTTAACTGCTCAGCTATTTCATTATATTTAAGACCTTCATCGCGGCTAAGGCTATAGACTAACCGTTGTTGGGGAGGCAATTGATTTACAGCATTATTCAATATATGCTGATAATCATTATATATTACGGTTTCTTCCGTTAAATCCTGATACTCGGTATTTCTCAAACTAAGCTCTTTAATAATTGAAGATTCATGGGCCTTTCGCTTTATGGCAGTAAATGCCTGATTGCGAACTATCGTATATAAATAGGAGTCGAATTGGCGAACTAAACAAAGATCCTTCCGATTACACCAAATTTTCATAAAGGCATCCATCACAATCTCTTCCGCAAGTTCTTCATTATCCGTAATTCTTAGTGTGTAAGAATATAATTTGTCACTGTAATGGTTGAAAATTTTGCGAAAAGCAGTCTCATCACCATTTGAAATGAGGCCTAATAATTCTAACTCATCATACAAAACTTGAGTTTTCAATCCTTAACAATCTAAATTATAATCCAATATAAAATTTTTACTTCCCATTTGCAAAGAATTAATTCTTGCTGTCATTTTTCACATCCACAATTGACTCTTAATCCGCTTAAAGAAAAATTATCTTGTTAAAGCTTAAAAAACTATTTTTTTTTTGATTTTACGGACATATTTACTTCCCAGCTTCAAATTAATTTAAGACATAGTAGGAGTAATTTTAGATTAAAGAATCATTTATTACACATACCCTATACATTCAATCTCAATTATCGATTTGCCCGGGATCCCACCTTTAGCAACCGCAACAGTTGAACGAACTGGTACTTTTTCACCAAATCTTCCTCTGTACACTTCGTTCATCCCTTCAAAATCGGCCATATCACTTAAAAAAACAGTTACTTTCAATACCTTTTCCATTGAGGATCCTGCAGCCAACAATCTCTTCTCCATCTTTTTAAGCACAAAGTCGGTGTCGGCTTTGATTTCGAAAACGGATTCCGCATCTGCACCAGTTCCGGATACAAATACCATATTTCCATACCTGATTGATCCGGGATACAGGGTTACATCCGGGGATGCTCCCGTACTCAATAACTGGGCATCATTTTTTAGTGGGGTCTGTGACTGAGCCACCAGGCTATATCCTGCAAGTCCGGCAATGGTTGAAAAAAGTCTGGTTATAACTGATCTTCGTGTTGAATTCATAGTTCCTTGTATTATGAATGAATTTTAAAATTTTATGGCCTGATCAGGTTGCCAATGGCGGACCTGCAGGAATATTCACTTTTCTTCTTGGCACTTTCTGTACATTTCGTTTAGCAGTGAATTTAGCTGTGCGATACTCTCCGAGGTGAATATCACCAGACATCAGGTCTCCATTTATGATCCCTGAAAACTGATAGGACAAATCATCACCTACAATCCGCATAGCACTTTGCATAAAGACTCGATTTCCCTCAATTGTCCCACTCATGTTTCCAGATTGAAAGTCAGTTTGATGAATTCCACTCAACCAATTGCCATCCTGTACAACAGTTAAGGAATGCTGACTGATACTGCTAAAGAATTGTATGTTCAGATCCCAACGACCATTCAGGTTCGCAGCAGCTACCGCCATCGTTTCAGGTTTAGCATTACGCTTTCTTGAAAAAATTTCAAAGACTCTTTCTGCAACTATTTTTTCTTCTCCGACCTGCATTTGCCCGGTGGTGATATTGAAAAAACTCTCACCTTCACTATCATCTTCTGCCCATACCGCAATTCTGGGCTTATTTCTTCCCAATTCTTCGGCCACTTCAAATCCACTGATATGGAGTTTTTGAGGATTCCAGCTAACTTTTAAGACCGGTGTTTTATTATCCAGTAAGGTGCGTTCAATAACTTCTAATTTTAGTCCCGAAATTGGGCTTAATCTTTTCGAAATAGTATCCAGCCATCCCAACCATTTTTTCCAGTCGGCGTCATGATCACGCTTTACCCAATCTTCTACAGCCGCCATCATACCGACCATTTCTTCCCTGCCAACTTTATTATCGCGACCCGGACCATGATGCGGGGAACTTGCCTGCCAGGCAGACATTAAAATAGATTTATCACCGAGCATTAAACCGGCACATTGCGGACCGCAAATTGCTTTTCCACCACTGTATGCAACAATGGTAGCTCCTCTTTTTAAGTGTACCGGAGGTAAAGTCAAATTCTCAGCTGCCGCATCAACCAGTACCGGCACATTATGTGGTTTTGCAATCCCAGAAATCACTTCAAGGGAAAATGGCTGTCCGGTAAATGTATCAGTATCTGTAGATCGGATATAAATCATCGCAGTGTGCGGGTTGATTGCTTTTTTTAGTTCATCCGGAGTTTTCACACTCACTATTTTAACCCCAATGTTACGTATTGAATGATCGTATGCATTCCTTGAAAAATCAGGTATTATGACTTCATTTTTATCGAAACCACTCAGATCAGGAATCCGGATTAATTTCTCTGGATTCCCACCGGTTACACAGGCGGCCGTTATATGTTTCAATCCGGCGGCACATCCCGCCGAAACCATACCCCATTCAGCCCCAGTAAGATCCGCAAGTCGCTGTCCAATTCCGTCAGCCAGTTCATCATACTGCACGAAATTATGGGCTGCTGCTTCCATAGCTTCACGAACTGCAGGTCGTTCTAATGATCCGCCGATAATTGTGAAAGTCCCCATACAATTGATGACAGGTTCAACACCAATTGAACGAAAGATATTTGTTTCAGCCATGAAATTAGATGCAGCTGAACCTGGTTCCAATATTTCTATAATGGCATTATTACCCGCATTCTGAGTAGTTGCCTGAGTAGTTTGACTTCTGAGAACAGTGCCTGCGAATGGGAGCAGTGCCAATCCTTTTAGTGCGTTTCTTCGTTTCATTTACTAATTATTTAATTTCTGTCTTAGTGTTGGTGAGCGTGTTTTTAATAAGGATAATTTCGTTTGAACTATTTTTTTATTCGGGTTAATTGAGTGACAAAATCATGATCAAAACCCAAATGTCAAAATTCAAGAACATTTGAAAATACAAAATAAACATCGTTGAAAATGAAAATATGAATTTATTAATTTATGAAGGAAAGAATAGATTATTTCTAAATTTCAATACCAGCATCGCTAGCGCGTGCGTTTCGCGCAAGACGGTGAACCACAACTATTTTTATCCGCCACGCTCGCACAGACCTTTAATATCCGTTCCTCCGCCTTGACTGGTGCGGCAATTACAGACCCAGCCCTCGCACAAACTTTCATAGCAGCAGGCGCAGCGGTGGGGTTTTTGGTACTTTTTTCCTACAGAAAAAGGACTAGGCCCCCGCGGCTATGAGCGGAATGAAATTATAAAATGCTTGGTGAGTAACACCAAGCATAAGAAACATAAAATTATTTTAGAATAATTTTTATGTCAATATTTTGTGTCTTTTGTCTTGAAACAAAAGGCACCAAAAGTTCAAGAAAGAACGATGCTTCCACCGCACAAGGCCATACACCTGGCCCGCCGTTCTTTCATCCCACCGCTCGGATAGTCTGCTTCATTTAGTATTTATTCTTTTTAGTCAAAATCTGACAGAGTACTAAAGTGATCGTTAGCGGGGTTATGAACGTTCATCCACAAACGGCTGCGTACAGGGCTTTGATTTTTGTATTTAGGATGCTTTAAAAACTACCGCACTGTCCAATGCCGCACAAGACGTTTAATCCAATTATTCTTATCCGCCACGCTAGCACAGACCTTTAATAACCTCTTCTTCCGCATTGACTGGTGCGGCAATTACAGACCTAGCCCTCCGCAGAACCTTTCATAGCAGCAGGCGCAGCGGTAGGTTTATTCGCTGTTTTTTATTGTTTTTTAAAGGTGCTCATGGTCTCGTCGTACCGCCTCGGCATGGTACTTTTTTGCTACAGAAAAAGAACTAAGCCCCCGCGGCTATGAGCGGATAAAATCCCATAATATGGAATTGTTCTTCAAAAGCAATTCGCGACGTACTAATTTGTATTTAAAACGATATCCACTCTTGAATAATGACATTGCGATATATATCCCATAACTCCAATCACAAAACCTCATCTACAGCTTTATACTAAAATGCCAAATTAAAACCTTACCTTTGCGGCGCTTTCAGCAATATAGCTGAGGGCTATATAAATTATCATGAACCCATTTAGTACCTTGGGTATCCGTCATGATATTGTTAATGCCATTACTGAACTGGGATTCGAAAATCCCACACCAATCCAGGAACAATCTATCCCGGTATTACTTTCAGGCAGCAACGATTTTGTCGGATTAGCTCAAACAGGAACCGGTAAAACGGCAGCCTTCGGCCTCCCCCTATTAGAATTATTGGATTTTGAAGAAAATTATCCACAAGCGCTAATTCTTTGTCCCACTCGTGAACTCTGTTTGCAGATCACCAGCGATATAAAAAACTACGCCAAAAACATGAAAGACGTTCAAGTCGTTGCTGTTTATGGCGGTGCTAACATTTCAGATCAGTTACGCCAAATCAAGCGTGGTGTACAGATTGTTGTGGCCACTCCAGGCCGTATGCTTGATATTATCAACCGGAAAGCAATTAATTTCGGTCAAGTTCAATTTGTGGTACTTGACGAGGCAGATGAAATGCTTAATATGGGCTTCCAGGAAGACATTGACAGCATTTTATCAACCACACCGGAAGATAAAAAAACTTGGTTGTTTTCTGCGACCATGCCAAACGAAGTTCGCCGCATTGCCAAAAAATACATGACAGATCCGTTCGAACTGACTATGGGTACTAAAAATACCGGAAATGTCAATATCGAACATGAATATTATATCGTTAAAGCGCGTGATAAATACTCCGCATTTAAGCGAATCGTAGATTTCAATCCTGAAATTTTCGGGATAGTATTTTGCCGTACCAAAATTGAAACTCAGGAAATTGCTGAGTCATTGATGAAAGATGGCTACAATGCGGATGCATTGCATGGCGACTTATCACAACAACAACGTGATAAAGTTATGAAGCGCTATCGCGAGCGTAGTCTTCAATTATTAATTGCAACAGATGTTGCAGCAAGAGGTATTGACGTGAATGACGTAACACACGTTATCAACTATTCATTACCCGATGAGATTGAAAATTATACTCACCGAAGCGGCCGTACTGGACGTGCAGGAAAAACTGGTATTTCTATCGCGATCATCAACTCAAAAGAACTTGGTAAAATTCGTCACATCGAACGTTCCATTGGAAAGCAGTTTACAAAGGCTGAAATTCCAACTGGATTTGATGTTTGCGAAAAGCAATTATTTGCGATGATCCACAAAGTTCATAATGTTGAAGTGAACGAAGAACAGATCGAACAATACATTCCACGTATAATGGATGAATTTAAAGATCTAGATAAAGAAGCCATCATCAAACGATTTGCTTCTCTTGAATTCAACCGTTTCCTGGAATATTATTCTAAAGCACCTGATCTAAACGTTTCTAGTGATGATCGTGGCTATGAGCGTACAGAAAGAGGTGATCGTGCAGAACGCGGAGATCGTTCATTCAAGTCAAGTACAAGTCCGGGTTACACCCGTTTATTCATGAACTTGGGATCAGTTGATGATTTTACTCGTGGAGATATGTTGGGCTTTATTTGTAACAATACGAAGATCAGCGGAAAAAGCGTTGGCAAAATAGACCTTAAAGGTGTATTCACCTTTTTTGAAGTTGAAGAATCTGCAGTTAATCAGGTTATTGAAGGATTTAAATCTGTTGATTTCCAAGGTAGAGATGTACGGATAGAACTGGCCGGCGACCGTGAAGGCGGAAGCAGCGAACGTGGTGGTTCATACCGCGGAAGTGGTGGTGGCGGCGGTTACCGTGGCGGTGGAAGTGGCGGTGGTTACCGTGGTGGAAGCGGTGTTGGACGTCGTGAAGGTGGTGGTGGCGGTGGTTTCCGCGACTTCTCAGGCAAACGCCGTGAAGATCGTGGTGGCAGCAGCAGTAGCGGTGGTGGACGCCGTGAAGGCGGAAGCGGAGAAAGACGCAGACGCATCTAAAAGTATAAAGAGCAAAGTATAAGGAGTAAAGACTGGGTTAAAACCTGAGTTTTTGCTCCTTTTTTTTAACCAGGAACCGATAATTGGGTTGTCTGTTATCTGTTGTCAGAGGTATGAGATGTGAGATGTGAGATATGAGATATGAGATTACACGATTTACTTTTAGCTTTTGACTTTCTGCTTTTAGCTTTTGGCTTTTTAGAGGTATGAAGTATGAGATCTGATGTCTGAGATCTGAGATTGCACAATTTGCTTTTAGCTTTTGACTTTTAGCTTTTAGCTTTTAAGAGGTATGAGGTATGAAGGCTGAGGTCTGAAAAAAGCAGTAAATCTCAATTAGCACTAAAAAGTCTTTGTTCTTTGTTCCTGGTTCTGTTGTCTGTTATCAGTTGTCTGTTATCTGAGTGTGCATGCCTGAATAGCCTTGACCGAATTTAGTCAACTGTAAGTTAATTGTTGTTGTTGTAATTTTTCTTTTTTTGCTTCTTTTTTTCTTTTGTTAGCAAGTGTTATTTCTGTTGATAATCTAATTTCCAGGCTCTCAAAACCTATTGGAGTTAACCCGGATAAGGATTGATGTGGTTTGTAGCGGTTATACATATTAACAGCCTTGGCCGACATTTTTTTCAATTCTTCAAAATTAGCTGGTTTATAGCCCTCAAGGTATTGATTTTTTATAGTACCGTTTATTCTTTCTGCGTGAATATTTTCATAAACAGACTCACACATACTGTTGATCATGTCCTTTGTAATCGCTAGGAATTCCTTGGAATAATATTGTCCACCACCATCAGAATGTATAATCAACCCTTTTAAGTTGCAACCCTGACGAGCCCTTAAAGCCATTTTAAGAGCTATTAACGTGGTATTTTCGGTGAATAAATTTTCTGAGACAGAATAGCCTACAATTGTTCGGGAATAGAGATCCATGATAAAGGTTAAATAATAGAAGCGGTTGTTTATTCCATAATAAGTGATATCGCTTACCCAAACTTGGTTTACATGTGTCAACTCCAGGTTTAACAGATGATTCTCAAAACGGGTGACTCCCAGGCTATTTGTAGTTCTTTTAAAGCATCTTTTAACTTCCACTTTAAGACCCCTCTCAAAGCAGAATGCTTCAAATTTATCCCGTCCAATAGTTTGAGGCCTGATCATTAAATACAAGTGCCTTGAAGACATTTTAGGATGGTCTTGTCTTATATTACGCAGTAAGGGCAGCATCTGCTCTAACTCTTCTTGTTTTCTGATATAGGTGTTTAACCGGTCGTGGAAAGCCTGTTTGCTCATCTGCAATACATTGTACAACATATTCATTTTGCAGGAGTGTGAGTCTCTGTTTTGCCAGAACCAGCAGATAGTTTGGAACCGAATTTTTTTTTAATGTCTACCCTATACTCCTGTTCAGCGAGTTCGATCATCTTTTCATGAAAGTCAAGTAAAACTTGCTTCTGGCCAATGATCTGCTCTAATTCTCTGATTTTTTCGTTTAAGCCAATGAGCTTGCGGGTATCACTTTCAATCTCTACGACCTGCCGGACTCCCTTCTTTCTCATTTTTGAATATTTATAAATCCATTTGTAAACAGCCACCCGGCTTACTTGATACTCTTTGCCAATTTCCCAAACCGTAGTCAGGTTCTTTTCGACCTCTTCGACTTTGATTCTCTTAAAGCCTTCACTAAAGTACCGATTGATACGCACATCTTTTTTTTGA
>CAMDKO010000101.1 GCA_945901155.1 Pedobacter schmidteae | reverse complement strand
GTCTTAAAATCAATGTTAACAAGTGCATCAAGTTCATTGAGTACGATATCCATGTTATCAGTACCAATACCAGTTGATAGTACAGTCAATCTTTTTGATCCAAGATAACCAGTATGCGTAATGAATTCACGTTTACCCTTTTTAAGCTCAATACGATCAAAATACCGACTAATTTCAGATACTCGATCAGGATCTCCAACAGTTAATACTGTATCAGCTATATCTTCTGGCAATAAATTAAGATGATAAATACTACCATCTTGATTTAATATTAAGTCGGTATTCGATATCTGATTCATCCGTTATGGAATTGATTTATTTCAAATTTATAGTAATAATAGTTCTAGCGAAGCAGATTAGAAATAGCTTAAGCTTTCCACTTCAATCCTTCAATTTTTTCTAACCTATTGATAACATTATTGACTTGAGCTTGCCTTATTTCGAGGTTAAATGTACAACTGAGATCAAAACTTTGATTAAAGATTTTTATATTTTCTTCTTTGACCACTTTCATAACTTCATTCATTACCGAATGGCTGAACTCAATTTTAAATACTAAATCTACAGTTTTTACAATGATCTCTGAGGCCTGAATGGCATCAATAGTTGCTGTTTTATAGGCATTTATCAATCCTGGAATTCCTAATAAAGTACCTCCAAAATACCTGATTACTACTGCAATAACATTGGTCAGGTCAAATGATAATAAGGTATTTAAAATTGGTCTTCCAGCTGTTCCTGAAGGTTCTCCATCGTCGTTAATACGGAATATTGAACGATCTAGACTTAAGCGTATGGCCCAACAATGATGGCTTGCTTTAGGATGATGTGACTTTAATTCGGCAATAATATCTTTGATTTCGGCTTCTGATTGAATTGGATACAAATAGGCAAAAAAACGGCTTCCTTTATCTCTGAAGATTCCTTCAGAAGGCTTTGAAATCGTTTTAAATGTATCGTCAAACAACATAATTCTTATTGAGCATAATACAAGAACAAGATTGAGATCAGGGCAAGTAAAATTCCGACATAATTTAGTCGACTAAGTTTTTCACGAAATATGAATACTCCAACAGCTGATCCTAAGAGAATAACACCAATATTCATTGTTGAAAATACTAAGGATGGCTGCTTGGCCAAATCCTGATGGGCTTTCATGTAAAAAAGGATATTTCCAAAATTGGCAATTCCCAATATCCATCCACAAACCATATTAATTAAAGTAAACTTCATATTCTTGAATAGGTACAGGTAAAGCAGATATGAAAATGATAATACAAAAGCAATAATGAAAACGACCAGCAGCGATGAGGTAAATGGAATAGTCGTTGTCTTAGCTATTTGCTTAAATAAAGTGTCAATTATTCCCATCCCAATAAAAACAAGAACTGGATATATCCAAAAGCTTTTTTTAGCATTAGTCTCTTTTTTCCAAGGGATTGAAAAAATAATAGCCATAAATGCTATGGCAATACCAATAATCTTCAGTGGTGATTTTTCTTCATAAAATAGTAAAAAGGAAGCAATAACCGGAATAAATAGTGATAATCTTTGTGCAATATCTGTTTTAACTATTCCAGTATATCTAATTGAAAAAGCAAGAATTACAAAAAGTGAGGGTAGCAGAAATCCCAAAACAAAATAAATAGGAAAGATACTTTCACTAATCGAAGGTATTTCTGGTCTGTAGATTAACCATGTTAGTAATCCTGCAATGCTGTAATTCCAGGCAATTGCCTGTTTATTATCTATATCGTAACGTTTAGCAAGTTTTAGCAATACAGAAACAAAAACACTAAAACAAACACTTATGAGTATAAATATCATTTCAGGGTGTGTTATGCCAAATTTTTAAAATATCAGGACCTACTTTTTGTACTTCATCCGGATTTGCCTTCAATTCAGGAGCAAAGATACCATTATCCCAGTTTGTAGGAGATATAAACACTCTTGCTTCATCCCATAAACCTGATTCTAAGAATAAATTGAGTGTTTTGCTTCCGCCTTCAACTATAATTGACTGAATATCCATCAAATACAATTGATAGGCGATAAGCTGAGGAAGTAAATTATCGAAATTTTCAAGCTCGAGGTATTTAACCCGACCATCGATTTCTGTTTTAATAGAATTAAAAATGATGGTATTCTGTGTCTGGTTAAAAATATTGAGGTTTTTAGACAACTCGAGTCTACGGTCAATAACAATCCTCACAGGATCTCTGCCAAACCATTCGCGAACATTCAAAATCGGATCATCTGCAAGAACTGTATTTTTTCCAACCAACACAGCATCTTCCTCAGATCTCCAACGATGAACCATTTGTTTAGCCTCATTAGAGCTGATCCATTTTTTAGATCCATCTAAAGGAGCAAAGTATCCATTGCTGGTTTGTGCCCATTTCAAGATAATGTAAGGTCTTTGCTTTTGAATTCGCGTAAAAAAACGTTTATTCAGATCAAGACATTTATCTGTCAAAATATGTTCAATGACTTCAATGCCTGCATTTTGTAACTTTTCAACGCCCTTTCCGTTTATTTGATCAAAGGGATCACGAGAACCGATAACAACTGATGGAATTTCATTTGAAATAATCAGATCCGCACAGGGAGGTGTTTTTCCGTAATGTGAACAGGGTTCCAGATTTACATAAATGGTTGATCTTTTGAGAAGATCCTTAGCATTGCTATTATTTTCAAATACATTCTTAATGGCGTTTACCTCAGCATGTGCATGCCCATAAGCCATATGGTATCCTTCGCCAATAATCTGATTATCACAAACTATCACAGCACCTACCATCGGATTAGGACTCACTGACCCTGCACCTAGTCTGGCCAATTCAATACAACGATCTAAATAAAATTGGTGTTGAACCATATAGCAAAAATAGTTATCAATAGCACAAATATGTCTTGCTTTTAAATTATTTATTCAATTAATAGAAATTTTGAAATCTGTGGTATTTTCAAGCTAATTGGTTTACTTTGCCTCATGACTTTCATTGAAGCAGAAAGAAAATTTATTGATGGATTATCCACTATTTATGGATTTGAAGAAGCAAGGAGCCTTTCATGGCTAAGCATCAGCTTTTTATGCAAGCTTGAAAGAGCAAAATATTTAAGTATAAAACAGGAAGAGATTAACTCTGATGATGCCGAACAATTGTTTAAAATCCATGAACAACTGATTCAAGGCAAACCACTTCAATATATCCTAGGTGAAACGGTGTTCTACGACTTGACATTTCAAGTGAATCCGAGTGTCCTTATTCCAAGGCCTGAGACAGAAGAATTGGTAGATTGGGCTTTAATCACAAGCAGGATTATAAATGGTGAAACAGAAGTTTTAAAACTACTCGATATTGGTACGGGTAGTGGCTGTATTGCAATATCCATAAAAAAGTATATTCCTTTGGCTGATATTACAGCAATAGATATCTCTGAAGCAGCCTTAAACACAGCCAGGCAAAATGCAGATTTAAATCAGATAGAAATTAATTTTATTCAAGACGATATATTTAAACCCACAAATCTTGAATTAATTAACTCAAAATATGATTTGATCTTGAGTAATCCACCATATGTGACTGAAGCTGAGAAAGATCAAATGCTGGATAATGTGCTTAATCATGAACCTCATAACGCCTTGTTTGTTCCTAATCATGATCCACTTGTATTTTATCGTGCTATTACTGATTTCGCATTAAATCATTTAAAAATAAACGGCTTTCTATTTCTTGAACTCAATGAAAAATTTAGCAAGGAAACAATAAATCTGTTAAGAGAGAAAGGTTTTAAAGAGATTGAGCTGCGCCAGGATATGGGAGGAAAAGACAGAATGATCAGGGCAGTTTTATCATAATATTCAACAAGTTTTTATATTAAAAAATTCAATTGCTTTTTAATTATGGTTACATATATTGAAGCTACTTTAGGAGAGGTTTCTGTTCATAGAGTAGGGAACAAAGCCTTAAATGAGTTTTATAGTTTATCAGAAAATACCCTTGGTATTGAAGATGAAACCTTAAGGCGGTTGTTAATGCAGTATTTCTTATCGCCTTTTGAAAAAGCCTATGAAGTATTTCGATTCACACATTCTAGTGATGACCGGAGCTTAAACGAACTGTTTCATTTCAGTTCTATGATATTTGATGATCAGTCTGCATTTCATAGCTTAAGCGGACAAATAACCAAGCACTTGTTTGCCATATCCAATCATCCTAAAATTAAGTCTGGGGAGCTTTATATTGCCTCATTCAGAGATATACAGCTTGAAGGAGAATTAGTTGATGCAATTGGAATATTCAAATCAGAAACCAAGGAAAGCTATTTAAAGGTAAATATGGAGGTTGGAGGCTTTGCACTTACCTATGAAGAGGATGCGATC
Organism: Pedobacter schmidteae; assembly: GCA_945901155.1. Classification (GTDB taxonomy): domain Bacteria; phylum Bacteroidota; class Bacteroidia; order Sphingobacteriales; family Sphingobacteriaceae; genus Daejeonella; species Daejeonella schmidteae_B. The sequence continues at coordinate 4,074 of CAMDKO010000101.1, read as the reverse complement.
AATATCACTAAGCTTGACAAAGGCTGCCTGATCTTTAATACTGAGAAAGATGAAGGTTATAAAGTGATCGTAATTGATCAAACAAACCGCACAGATGCTGCCTATTGGAAAGATGAATTTCTTCAATTAAAGATTAGAAATGATAATTTTAATAAAACAAGCACCACACTTGGAGTTTGTAAAGATTTTATAACCAACAAAATAGATGAAGACTTTGAAATATCCAAAGCTGATAAAATAGATCTCTTAAATAAATCATTAAAATACTTCAAAGAAAAAGAAAGTTTTGACTTGAATGAATTTTCTGAAGAGGTTATTGGAAATCCAAAGGCAATAGAATCTTTTAAAAATTTTAGCCGCCAATATAATGATGAGTTCGATGCAGAGCTTGATCAACCCTTTGACATTTCAGGTGTCGCTGTAAAAAAACAGGCCAAGGTTTTTAAAAGCATTTTAAAACTTGACAAAAACTTCCATATCTACATCCACGGAAATAAAGATTTGATAGAAAAGGGATTCGATGAGGGCAAATCAATGAATTACTATAAAGTTTTTTTCAGGGAAGAACAATAAATTAACTTCTGGGATGAAACTGAATAATTGTTTCTCTTAAATAATCACGGTCTAAATGAGTATAAATCTCTGTGGTAGTGATACTTTCATGACCTAGCATTTCCTGAACAGCCCTCAAATCGGCACCACCTTCAATTAAGTGAGTGGCAAATGAATGTCTGAAGGTATGTGGACTAATATTCTTTTTGATTCCTGCCTTTGCTGCAAGATCTTTTATGATTAGAAAAACCATCACTCTTGAAATTGGATTACCTCTTTTATTTAGAAATACAAAATCTTCTTTACCAGGCTTGACTGCTATATGAATCCGAATTTCATTCATGAATAAACGCAGGAATTTGATTGCATCAGAACCAATAGGCACTAAGCGTTCCTTATTTCCTTTTCCCAAAATCTTTATAAAATCTATTTCTAGGTAAAGATTAGATATTTTTAATCCGGTAAGTTCAGAAACCCTCAATCCACATCCATATAAGATTTCAAGAATGGCCTTATTTCTAATTCCTTCTGGCCTTGAAAGGTCTATCGCATCAATCATACTGTTAATCTCCAAAATATTCAAGGTGTCGGGTAATTTTCTGCTTGTTTTAGGACTTTCAAGGAGTGCTGAGGGATCAATAGGCATCAAATTTTCAAGCACTAAATACTTAAAGAATGCCTTTAATCCTGATAAAACTCTGGCCTGAGTGGGAGGGAGCATACCCAGTTCATTTACCCAAACCAAGAAATCTTTTAAATCATTACTTGTAATAGTTTTTAACTCCTTCTTTTCAGACCTACTTATAAAAAACTGATGGAGCTTTTCAACATCATGCATATATGCCTCCACAGTATTTGCAGATAAAGAGCGCTCCAATCTTAAATATGATTTAAAGCCAGTAAGTCCTGATTGCCAATCCAAAATATTTTTTAAGTTTGATTAATCTTTAAGAATAACGATCCATGAAAATACAGATAATTAACGGTCCAAATTTAAACTTACTTGGCGTAAGAGAAAAATCCATTTACGGAGATAGCAGTTTCGAAACATATTTTGAAGACCTACGATCAAAATATAGCATCATTGAGCTCGAATATTTTCAGAGTAATGTAGAAGGTGAAATCATAAATAAGTTACATGAAGTTGGCTTTTCTTATGATGGCATTATTTTAAATGCAGGAGGTTATACCCATACTTCAGTCGCAATATCAGATGCAATTGCAGGTATTAAAACACCTGTGGTTGAAGTACATATATCTAATATTTACGCCAGAGAAGAATACAGACATGTATCACTTACAGGAAAAAATTGTAAAGGGGTATTAACAGGATTCGGATTAAATGGCTATCGACTAGCACTAGAAAGTTTTCTTTAAACTAGTAAAGGTTTTCTTATTGCTGACAAAGTAATTCCAAACTATACTACCTGAATATAATCCATTTTTATTAAAGGTATGTTTAGGAATTAATCTAGATTTTGCACTATTTCTGGCTATATTTCGAATAAAATAAACATGAGCCTTACTAATTGCCCAAGCATTTTTAGGCTTTCCATCCAATAAATACTTGAACAGAGAAAGAAGATCTAGCCAAAATCTTAAAAAAATAATCGCAATTGCCCTTGCTATAGGAAGGTTTTTTTGAAGTAATACCAGATTGTTTCTAAAATTGAGATAAGTTTTAAAGGGGTTTTCGGCTTTTAGTGTTCCTCCACCTACATGAAAAACAGTTGATTCAGCGCAATACATGATCTTATAATTATTATTCTTTAATCGCCAGCAAAGATCAATTTCTTCCATATGCGCAAAAAAATCTTCATCTAATCCATTCATTTCGAGCCATTTCGATTTTTTTATAAAAAAAGCAGCACCAGAAGCCCAAAATATTTCTGAACTCTTATCATATTGACTGCTGTCAACTTCAACCGAATCAAATATTCTACCTCTACAAAATGGGTAACCAAAAATATCCAGAAAGCCTCCAGCAGCCCCAGCATATTCAAATAGCTTCTTATTTGACTGAGATAAGATTTTGGGCTGCGCCGCTGCAATTAAAATGTCTTTCTCCATCAATTGAATAACCGGTTCAATCCAACCCGGCTCTACTTCTACATCTGAATTAAGCAAAACATAATAATCATGATCTAGTTCACTCAATACTCTATTATAGCCCCCTGCAAATCCATAATTCTGATCATTGATACTAATTTTAATCTGCGGATAATTTTCACGAAGAAAGGATACAGAATTATCATTTGAGGCATTGTCGCCAACAATAATATCCAGATTGGAATACGTACTAGCACATACAGAAGGAAGGAATCTTCTTAAAAAATCTAGTCCATTCCAATTGAGGATTACTACAGCTACTTTGGGAAGTTTAGTCATGATGAGCTTTTAAATTATCCGGACTAAATTTCCATCTTTTATGTGACCATAACCAATATTCTGGATTTTTTTGAATAATATGTTCAAGTACCTGGGTATGAATATTCGTTATTTCAAATTCTTTTGTTTGATTAGGTACTTCAACTAAAGGTTTAATTAAACATTTATAATAACCTCTTTTAACTTTATTTATACTAAAATAAATAACAGGTTTATTAGTTCTAACTGCAATTTTTTCAACCCCAAGAAAAATTGCAGTAGGCTGATTAAGGAAGTTTATAAAATACTGAGATTCTTCTCGGGGTGGAGTTTGATCACCTACAAGAACCAATACATGAGGTTGTGTATTATATTCAATTATTTTACGAAGAGTATGTTTCATTGGGACCAATATAGCTCCAAATCGGCTTCTCATTTTATTAATAAGATTATCAAATCGCTTATCGCTTAATGGTTTATAAACAACAAGTACCTTTTCCTTTAGCTCATAAGCAGTTGCTAAAGGTCCCCATTCCCAATTTCCATAGTGACCAGATACAGCAATTACTGATTTTCCTTGTTCAAAATACTTTGTTAACTCGTTTAAATTAGAGAAAACAAAGCGTTTCTTCATTGATTTTGGACTTATTGAAAGTGTCTTGATTGATTCCAATATCAGGTCAGAAAGATGTTGGTAGAACCGTTTTTCAATATCCAATCGATCAGCCACAGATTTTTCAGGAAAAGAATTCTTAAGATTCAGTTTTACAACTTTTCTTCTGTATTTAACAACGTGAAATAATAATAAATATAAAATGTCTGAAAACAGATAAAGTATCCAGAACGGCAGCAATGAAATTAAATACAGTAAAACTGAAATGATCTTGAAAAAAACTAGATTCATCTGAATGTGGAGCTAAACGATGTAACACAAAAATTTACCAAGAACATTTATGCTGCATGTGTGTTAAATACTTAATTTCTGCATCTTTACACAAACTTAACTTATACGATGGAAAAAGGCGCAGTATTCCCTTTATTTTATCTTCCTCCAGTCGAATATTTTAGCAAAATAGTGCTTCATAAAGAAAATATTATTTTTGAAAATGCTGAAAACTTTCAAAAGCAAAGCTATCGAAACCGTGCAACAATTCA
>CAMDKO010000100.1 GCA_945901155.1 Pedobacter schmidteae | reverse complement strand
CTTGATAATTGTACAATGGGCTGAAACTTAGTGCCAATATATATACGCTGGGGCGAATCATTTCCTCGATCTTTCATAACCTGATCAAACCAGTTTTCGTAACGAGAGAGCATGTTTTTTACAATATCGGGGTGTTGTTTAGCTATATTTTCAATTTCACTAGGGTCTTTCTCAATATCGTATAACTCTAAAGAAGCTAAAAGTTTTTTCATATCTGCCTCTGCAATGCCAGGCCGAATAATATTTCCATAAGGGTCGTCATTTGGAGAAATAAGTTTATAGCGCTGACCTCGCACCGTAAAATGAAAGTACTTGTAGGGTTCAGAACCCGCATGACCCTGAATGAATATTTCACGTTCTGGAATGCTTTTCAATTTATTAGTAAGTAAGGGCAATAATGATATTCCATCCAGTTTCAAAGATTTAGGTATTGGTACATTACATGCTTCAAGAAGTGTAGGCATTACATCAATATGTGCGGCCAAATTGGTGTATTTAACTCCCTTAGGTATCTTTCCGGGCCATTTAATAAAAAATGGAGCGCGTATTCCATTTTCATAAACACTTGTTTTTGTACCACGAAGATTCATCACAAAACGATCTGGATAGAGGTCATTTTTTGTTCGTTTAGTTCTCGGACCATTATCAGACATAAAGATTACGATGGTATTATCTTCTATGCCTAATTCTTTTAGTTTAGCTAGCAAACGACCAATATTAGCATCCACATTGGCGATCATGCCATAGGTCAGCGCATTGAGTTCATGAAGACCCATCTTTCGATAAGGATCTGCCCACTTATCACTAACTGTCAATGGAAAATGAGGGAGGTTTGTTGCGTAATAGGCAAAAAATGGCTTATCCTTATTTTTATCTATGAAATTAATCGTTGCATTTGCAAAAATATCATCACAATATCCTTCAAAAACCTTCTTTACATTATTATGCTCTAAAATCGGATTGAAATAGGAGTTTCCAGGAGGGTCGGATGCCTGACCAATTCCTCCGCCTTTATGAATCAAGGTTTCCTGAAAGCCCTTATCGGAGGGCCTCATAGGATAAGAATCGCCGAGGTGCCACTTTCCAAAAATTCCGGTACTATAACCAGCATCTGAGAGCACTTTTGCAATGGTAAGCTCTGTAGATTTCATTAGGTGTGCAGTTTCTGTAACGCCTACTACACCAGTTCTGTAATTATCTCTACCGGTAAGCATACTGGCTCTGGTAGGCGAGCAATTAAAATTCACAATAAACTGCCGCATCTCAGCACCTTGATTTGCAATTGCATCCATATTAGGAGTTTTCAGAATATCGTTATTATGAAGCCCAACATCACCAATACCCTGATCATCAGTCATGATCAAAAGAATATTAGGCCTCTTTTGAGCGAAAGAATGCTCAGAAAAAATCACGTTTAATGAAAAAAACGAGAATAAAAAAAATTTGGAATAAATACTAATCAGATTCATATATCAAATACAAAAGAATATCTATAATTAATCATATCAGATTAGGACAATTATGAAATTTATAGGTACACTAAATTTTAAAAACAGATTCAAATCTATTTTCCTTTTACTCGATTGGATGCAATGGCATTTAGATCATACACGATCTTGCCACCCTTAATGGTCATTTCACACTCAAATTTCTGTGTTCCAGACTTTTTGTTTCCCGCAACATCTCTAAAACCAAAATCGCCTTTACGCATACTCAAAATAGCAATATCAGCTATACCACCAACAGAAAGATTACCAAGCTCTTCCCGTTTAATTGCTTGAGCAGACGACCAACTAGCAGCCTTGACAATTGAAGGGACATCCATTCCAAGAAAAAGAAATATTGACATCACATTCAATTGATCTTTCATTGCACGAATAATACTTTCAGAGTGAAGATCAGTACCCATTGTATTTGGATAAAATCCAGATTTAATTGCTGGAACTGCTTGTTTGAAATTAAAGCTACCGCTTCCAAAACCAACATCAAAGATTATTCCTCGCTGTTGTGCAGCTTTAACAAATGGCCTTAACTGGTGATTTTCAAAATCAACAATGGGATCTTTACTTTTAGGCGCTTCAATAAACGTATGAGTGTAAATATCTCCTGGACGTAGATACTTAAATAAAAGTTCTTCGAGTGACTGATTGCCTGTACCAAAATCTATCATCACAGGCATGTTGGCTATCTTACCGGCCTGTGTAATTCGCTCTACCGGCGTCCAGTCGGCCTTACCAAAATGAGCAAGTTTGAAACCAACTACGTATTCCTTGTTTTCAATTGCAAAAGCGGCAGTTTTTTCAGCTTCCATATCCTCAAGATCCTGCTCAAATGCACCTCCTCTCATGCCTTGGCCAACAATATTAAGCATCGAAAGCACCCTAGTTTCTGAAAGGTCAATAATGTTTTTCTTAAACATAGCAAATGACTTCCACCCAGCACCTCCTGCATCAACTACAGTGGTTACCCCAGCCTTAAAAGTATGACCATCAGGAACTACAGCTATTGAACCATTACTCAGATAATTAGATTTGGATGGGCCATAAAATACATGGGTATGAATATCAATGAGGCCTGGAGTAACAAACATTCCTTTAGCGTTCACCACTTGAATAGCAAGCGCTGTATCAATATTTTTAGCTACCAATGCAATCTTTGCTGCCTGAGCGGCATTCCCGTCTCTAGCGGGCCGGGCAGAGTAAATAGCAACATCCATCAATTGATTAATATTGTTTTTCGGATCAATTACATGTCCTCCCTTAATTACAATATCATAAACAGCAGTATTCTGTGCCTGAGCAGAACCTGCCGAACATATTGCCAAAGCAATAAATATGAAGAAATATTTACTCATTTATTCGATAATTAGAAAGCCTCTATATTTATTTTTTAGCATTAGATTGAGCAATGGCATTAAGATCATACATAACCTTTCCATCTTTAAGCGTCATTTCACACTCTAATTTTTGGGTGCCTTCTTGTCTGTTTCCAGCAATATCTCTAAATCCAAATTTTCCCTGTCGAACGCTTATGATTGCGATATCAGCGATTGCACCTTCAGAAAGATGTCCAAGTTCTAGGCGTTTTATAGCTTTTGCTGGAGCCCAAGTGCTACGAGCAATAACAGAGGGTATATCCATTCCCATCGCCAAATGAATAGATAACACATTTAATTGATCTTTCATTGCTCCATTCATACTTCCAGTATGAAGGTCAGTACCCAATAGGTCTGGAAGAAATCCTGCTTTAATTGCTGGGATAGCCTGATTAAAATTAAAACTTCCGCCACCAAATCCAACATCAAAAACAATTCCTCTTTTTTGTGCGGGAATTATAAAGGGTCTGAGTTTTCTGGTTTGAAGATCTACTATTGGGTCTCTTCTTTCCAATTCAGTAAAAACATGGGTATAAATATCTCCTGGCCTAAGGTATTTAAAAAAGAGATCTTCAATGGGTAGTTTACCACCACCAAAATCAATAATTACTGGCATATTGGCAAGATTACCAGCAGCTACAATTTTCTTAACTGGAATCCAATCCGGGTTAGTAAAATGTGCCAGCTTAAACCCAACCACATATTCCTTATTATCAATTGCAGCTTTGGCCGCAAGCTTAACATCCATATCACTTATATCTTGCTCGTATTCACCACCTCTCATTCCTTCGCCTACAATATTCAAGAAGGATAAAACTCGGGTTTGAGATTTATCAATAATATTCCTTTTAAATGTGTCAAAAGACTTATATCCAGCTCCACCACAATCTACAAGAGTGGTTACACCAGAGCGAAAACTAAATCCATCTGCAGTAACGCCCACATTTCCATTGCTGAGATAATGATCAGGTTGAACTCCCCAAAAAACATGCGCATGAACATCAATCAAACCGGGAGTAACATACATTCCAGTTGCATTTACTATCTGTTCTGCAAGTGAAGGATCAATATTTTTACCAACCTTGGCAATTTTGCCATTTTTTATGGCCACATCTAGGAGGTCATTGATACTGTTTTTGGCATCGATCACTCTGCCACCCTTAATAAGGGTAGTGTATATTGGAGCTGTATCCTGTGCTTTTACATCGGCAAGTATCAGGAATAGCATAGATAAAAATAAAATTGAGATTTTTCTCATCGCTTTTTTTCTAAGAATCTTAAAATAATAACCAATCAATGGTTAGGGTTGAATTAAAAATTATCTGCTTTTTTCAGGATTACTGGCTATAGCATTGAGGTCATAAACTATTTTTCCTGCACGAAAAGTCATTTCACATTCAAACTTCTGTTTACCTTCATTTCTATTCCCTGCGATATCTCTGAACCCAAATTTACCATTACGCACACTCAAAATTGCTACATCAGCACCTGCACCTACAGAAAGGTTACCAAGATCTTCACGTTTAATGGCTTGCGCCGGAGCCCAGGTACTACGAGAAATAACTGAAGGAATATCCATGCCCATAGAAAGAAATATAGATAGCACATTCAACTGATCTTTCATTGCCCCGTTCATACTTCCTGTATGAAGATCTGTGCCCATAGTGTTTGGTAAAAACCCTGCCTTGATAGCGGGGATAGCCTGATTAAAGTTAAAACTGCCACCACCAAAACCAACATCAAAGATAATTCCTCTTTTTTGTGCAGGAATAACAAAGGGTCTGAGTTTTCTAGTTTTAAGATCTACTATCGGGTCTCTTATTTCAAGTTCAGTAAACACATGCGTAAAAATATCACCTGGCCTAAGGTATTTAAAGAAGAGATCTTCAATTGGTAATTTTCCAGCACCAAAATCAATAATAACAGGCATATTAGCTAATTTACCTGCAGCAACTATTTTTTCAACAGGCACCCAACTTGCGGCTCCAAAATGAGCGAGTTTAAACCCTACAACAATATCTTTATTAGCTAAGGCTTTTTCAGCTGTTTTTTGAGCATCCATATCATTGACATCTTGCTCATAAGGATCGCCTCTCATACCCTCGCCAACAATGTTTAAAAAGGAAAGTACTCTGGTACGGGATTTATCAATAATTGTAGATTTAAATTTATCAAAGGAAGCCCATCCAGCACCACCACAATCAACCACAGTGGTTACACCTGCACGAAAAGTATATGGATCAGGAGCTAAAGCAGAGAAACCACCACTCAGTCCGCGATCATCTGTTCCAGCAAAAACGTGAGCATGTAAATCAATCAAACCCGGAGTAACATACATTCCATCTGCAGTAACAAGTTGTGAAGCAAGAGCAGGATCAATATTTTTAGCTACAGCAGCAATTTTGCCATCCTTAATAGCCAAATCCATCTTTTCATTAATATTGTTTTTGGCATCGATAACATGCCCGCCTTTGATCAGGATACTGTATGTTTTTGTCTGAGCCTGAATAAATGAACCAAGAAATAAAAGGCTGTAAAGAAGCAGAAAGGATATTCTTTTCATAATCAGAATAATGTTTACAATAAAAATTGGTATTAGGTTTGGACGAAAAATAAGATATGAGAAACAAGATATGAGCACGAATTCAGCAATAAACTGATTTCTTGACCTTCTCAGGTCTCAAATCTCATATCTCATCTCACATCTCACATCAACTAACAGCTGCCTTAGCAAGCTCTTCTTGAACACGTTTTGCAACAATTTTATCTTCACCATTTTGCAACATAAATACGGTGATATTGATTGCATCTTGACCAGTCATAACTTCTACTGAAGGGCTTCCATCCTGTAAGTTCTTATGTAATTCTTTCGGAGTAATTTTTACTTTAGAAGAATCCCATGTAATTTTTAATGATGGAGTATGATTAGCAACTTCAGGAACAAAAACTTCAGTTCTAACGCCGTTCACCTTACTTGCAGCAGCCACAATAGTAGCAACTCTGTCTTCCCACATTTTCCATTCAGCAGCATGATCAGTATTGATATATTTTTCTAAAGCCACATACATGCCCAGAATTTCTTCCTTGTTAACTTTCATCCCACGACCTATATTACCACCATTTGGAGGTCCGTTAAGGCGCGCTGCAGCAATTAGGTCTTTTTTACCCATCAAGATTCCGGCACTTTGTGGACCGCAAAGTGCTTTACCGCCCGAAACACAAACTAGGTCAAAACCTAAATCATTATATTTCCAAAGGTTTTCAACAGGAGGAACATCAGCAGCCATATCAATCATTGTTGGAATGTTATGTTTTTTACCAATGGCAACAAATTCTTCGTGTTTAATTTTTCCCATTGGACCACTAGAATTAAGAAACCACATCATAGCAGTTTTGCTGGTAATTGCTCTTTCCATTTCTTCGGCAGTTTCCACTTCAACCGGAACCATACCTGTATTAGATAAAGCGTGTACATACCCTACATTGTGTGATTTTTGAACAATTACTTCAGTCTTTTCAAAACTTGAAAGATTTGGAAGAAGGGCTACTTTTTTTCTATCCATGCGAGTTAAAACACCTGCAGTACCCAGAACTAGAGCTGACCAGCAACCTGCAGTAACCATAGCAGATTCTGCATGGCACATGGCAGCAATTTTTTCACCAACTTTATCCTGAACTTCATTAATCATAACAAAATGATTTGATGCTGATTGGATGGTATCCACAACCTCATTGTGCATTAGAGATGCAGTCATTGTAGTATAGGTACCCGCAGCATTTATAAAAGTTCGCAAACCAAGTTCTTTAATAACATCGCGCTTTGCAGTTGTTGCTACTGTTCCCGCTAATGCTTGAGGAACACCCATACCAATCGCCGCACCTGCAATAGGAGCTACAGAAAGGTATTTAATAAGATCTCTACGTTTCATAGTATTATTATTTATTTTATTTTTTGGTTGAAACAATAAGAGGAGATTAAAAATCTCCTCTTATTGTTTATAAATCTAATGTAATGAATGAATTACGTTATTCAAACACATATTCATTAGTATAGCATATTAGTTACTTTGACCTGTACCAGGACCAACATCCCACCACATTCTGCCCTGTAAAAGGTCTAACTCTTGTTCAGAGTAATTTTGACGCTTAATGGCTTCATAGTAATTATCAGGATTAACATTACGCTCTGCAATAGGTAAAGAGAATCTTCTCCACATTTTACCTGCAGTTACGTTACCTGGATAGGTAACTTTCTGACCAGCAGTGTTAGTCCAATTAGCATAGTTAAACACAGGGTATTTTGTACGACGCCAGTTAGAATAAACTTCATAATCATCACCAAGAAGTGAAACCCATTTTTGAGTAGAGATAACCTCTAACTGTTGGGCAAAGGTACCTGCAGCAGGATAAGGATTTGCAAGCAAATAAGCATCAACCTGTGCAGAAGTAATCACCCCTGAATGAGGAGCAACACTTGGCCATAAAGCCCATTGAGCCATTGCAGCACGAACACCATTATCATAAGCAGCCTTTGCAGTTGACCCAACGCTCCATCCTCTTGCAGCTGCTTCAGCTATTATTAAATAAGCTTCAGCAGGACCAATGGTTATGATCGGAGAACCTCTGTCAATATAGAGCAAAGATGGCTCGGAATAGGTATCAAAATCAGTTGGTCTTGTGTTGATACTGCCGTTAACCATTCCACGCTGAGTAGCAGGAGTATTATTTGGAGTGTAAGTACCTCCGGTAGGAACCCAAACAACAGATAGTACAGGCAAGCGCGGATCACTCGTATTTTTCAAATGATCAATGAATTTACCTGACCATTTACTTCCTTCTATATTATCACCACCCGGGCTTGTAAAGTCACCATTAATGTATCCATTAACTCTTGGATTAAATTGACCAGTAACGTTTGCATATTTCAAGTAAGCAATATCAGCAGAAGCTGTCATTACCCCACCTGCTACTGCTTTTTCAACCCAGGCCTTTGCAGTAGCCGGCTCAATATCAGATAAACGCATGCCTAAACGAAGCATTAACGTATATCCGAATTTTTTCCATTTAGCCACATCACCTTTGAAATAGGGATCTGCATTACCAAATACATTTGGCTTTGTAGCATCCATTGATTTTAAGGCTGTTTCAAGTTCGGTTAGCATAGCTGCATAGATACTTTTTTGAGTATCATATTTCGGCTTTAATACATCCAAACCTTTCATCGATTCTGAATAAGGCATATCGCCCATCACATCTGTTTTTTGATGGAAAGCCAAAATTCTAAGGATCTCAACAGCAGCACGCTTATTCACGTTTTCTGGTCCAGAGATTTGCTTAGTAAGTTGTAATAAGCGGTTCCATTGTCCGGTATAAATATTAAAGTTACCGGCTGTTCCACTGAAATTGTAGAATTTATCTCCTGTTGCAGGAACTTCTTTATAAGAAGAAAAATACTGCAATCCTTGTCCTAATGGTCTGTAATTATCTCCAGGACCGCTTTCTAATACAGCTGCAGTAAAAGAATAATCTGGAATTACGTATTCAATTGCGTTTGGATTCTTGTTCAGGTCAGTTAGCTTCTCGGTATTACACGATTGCATCGTTGAAAATACAAGAACAGCTCCGGCCGCATATATCATTTTTATGAATGTCTTTTTCATGTTCTTAGATTTAAATAT
>CAMDKO010000099.1 GCA_945901155.1 Pedobacter schmidteae | reverse complement strand
CTAAAACCTGTTATTTTTCTATTTTAGGGAATCGTTATAACAGGACGGAAAAAATATGGACAGGATTCTAAAAATACACAACGGTAAAATTTTAACTCCTTATAGGGCATTTGATGGTACAGTATTAGTTCAGGGTGGAAAGATCCTTGAAGTTGCTGAAGGGGATATCGAAGTTCAGGATGCAGTTGAGATCGATGCTCAGGGGAAATATATTTCACCCGGGTTTATTGATATTCACGTTCATGGTGGCGGTGGGCATGATTTTATGGATGGCTCTGAAGAGGCATTTCTAAAGATCGCCGAAACCCATGCCATGTATGGAACAACGGCACTGATGCCAACCACTTTGACAAGTGAGCTTGACGAATTATATAATACGCTTGAAATTTACAAGCAAGCTGATAAAAACAATAAAAAAGGTGCTCAGTTTTTGGGAATGCATCTGGAAGGGCCCTATTTTGCATTGAGCCAGCGTGGGGCTCAGGATCCTAGATTTATCCGAAATCCTGATCCAAAAGAATACATGGATATTCTTTCACGCTCTTCAGATATCAAACGATGGAGTGCTGCTCCCGAATTAAAAGGTGCAATTGAATTTGGTAACCATTTACGCTCAAAAGGTATTCTTGTGGCAATGGCTCATACCGATGCAATCTATGAAGAAGCATTACTAGCATTTGAGGCTGGCTATACGCTTGCAACCCATTTTTATTCCGCTATGTCAGGGGTTTCACGCAGAGCATGTTTCAGATATGCCGGAGTGATTGAAACTGCTTATCTGCTCGATGAGATGGATGTTGAGATCATCGCAGATGGAGTACATCTTCCAGCACCATTATTAAAACTGATCTACAAAATTAAAGGCCCTGATCGTATTGCGCTAATTACCGATGCCATTCGTGCGGCTGGGATGCCTCCTGGAGATAGTATTATTGGTAGTAAACAAAATGGATTAAAAGTGATTATTGAAGACGGAGTGGCTAAACTTCCTGATCGTTCTTCTTTTGCCGGGAGTGTTGCTACTACCGATCGTTTGATAAGAACGATGATCAATATGGCGGATGTTCCATTGCTCGAAGCTGTTAAAATGGCTTCTCAGACACCGGCTAATATCTTAGGCTTAGGCGCATCTAAAGGTTCTTTAATTACTGGTAAAGATGCCGATATTGTTATTTTTGATAAGGACATCAATGTGAGCACAACCATAGTTCAGGGAAGAGTTATTTACAATAAAGAAAATTAATACAAGTATAGAATTTATAGATTACTACAAATGAGAGAGATTAACAAAGATAAATTAATTGCAAAAATATATAGCGGAAGACCTGAGCTAGGTGCTGCCGCTGCCGAAATACTGACTGCAAAAATTTCTGAGTTATTAAAAACCAAAGAATATATCAATATCATTTTTGCTTCTGCTCCTTCACAAAATGAGTTTTTAGCAGAATTATTGAATAAAAATATTGAATGGAATAGAATCAATGCATTCCACATGGATGAATACATTGGTCTGCATCCAGATGCTTCACAGGGTTTTGGGAATTTCTTGAAGGATAGATTATTTACTAAGGTTAATTGTCATGAGGTTAATTATCTAAACGGAAATGCAACAGATCCGCAAGATGAATGCAAAAGATATTCAGATCTTTTGATCAAATATCCTACTGATATTGTCTGCCTTGGAATAGGAGAGAACACTCACCTTGCATTTAATGATCCGCATGTGGCTGATTTTAATGATCCATTGATTGTTAAGGTTGTTGACCTTGATCAGGATTGTCGTTTTCAGCAGGTAAATGATGGATGCTTTGCAACTATTGATGATGTGCCTACACATGCACTCACGATTACGATGCCAGCATTGTTTAAATCAACTTTTGCCTATGCCATTGTGCCCGGTAAATTTAAGGCTAATGCTATTTACCATACCCTAAGTAGTGATATCAGCGAATTGTATCCTTCAACAATCCTCAGACGGCATAATCATGCAGTGCTTTTTATCGATGAAGATAGTGCATCAAAATTGTAAATAAACCCTATATAAACCCTTAATTCAAGGTCCAATTAACCCTATTACATAACAAAATTTAACATGAGCAAAAACACTTCAGTAACAGCAGGTTCTTTAAGTCAGAAAGACACCATTACCGGCATGATTATCATTGCATTTATGTTTTTTATGTTTGGATTTACTTCCTGGATAAATGCGATCCTGATTCCCTATTTTAAGATTTCCTTTGAGCTTTCGCATGTTCAGTCTTATCTAGTAACCTTCGCATTTTATATTTCTTATTTTATCTTCTCAGTGCCGGCTTCTTTTCTGTTAAAAAAAATAGGATTTAAAAAGGGGATGATGATTGGCTTCTGGGTTATGTCATGCGGAGCTTTTTTGTTTGTGCCTGCAGCTATTACAATGACTTATGAACTGTTTTTACTGGGCTTGTTTTCAATAGGTGCTGGGCTTGCATTGCTGCAATCTGCGGCTAATCCCTACATCACAATTTTAGGGCCTAAAGAGCGAGCTGCTCAGCGGTTCAGTATCATGGGAATTTGTAATAAGGGTGCCGGTATTCTTGCTCCCTTGTTATTTGCAGCAGTGATATTCAGAGCCACAGATAGCGGCATGCTTGATAGTCTGGATACAATGACTCCAGAACAGAAAAATATTGTATTACATGAATTGATACAACGAGTAATCGTTCCCTATGCTTGTGTTGGAACTTTTCTTTTTCTGATTGGATTATTTATCCGGTTTTCACCTCTTCCTGAGATCGATACCGAACATGAAAGTGAAGAACTGGCACAGGCAAATTCATCCAAGACCAGTATCATGCAATTCCCACACCTTGTTTTGGGAGCTTTCGCGATATTTTTACATGTTGGAACTCAGGTTATTTCTATTGACACTGTAATTAGTTATGCAGGTACAATGAACCTCAACTTAATTGAAGCCAAGGTTTTTCCATCCTATACCCTTACCGCGCAGATTTGCGCCTATTTTATCGGAATCTTTTTTATACCTAAATTTTTCAGTCAGTTAACAGCCCTTCGGGTAAGTACAATTTTGGGTATTGTTTTAACATTTCTTATTATTTATGCCAAAGGCCAGGTTAATTTCCTAGGGCATACAACTGATATTTCAATATGGTTCGTAGTAATGCTTGGTCTGGCTAACTCACTAGTTTGGGCTGGTATCTGGCCGCTTGCATTAGATGGCTTAGGCAGATTTACCAAAATTGGAGCTTCATTAATGATTATGGGTTTAGTCGGTAATGCCATATTGCCAATGGTTTATGGATATTTAGTTGATATTTTCAATGCCAGAGAGGCCTATTGGGTATTATTTCCATGCTATGTATACCTAGTATTCTATGCTTTCAGAGGTTATCGTTTAAGAAAGTGGACAAGTTAATCGCTTTTGCAGAAATTATTATACCGATTATTTAGAAATAGATCAAATGAAAAACAGTACTTTTCTTCAGTTTGCAGCCTTTTTTCTTGTTGTTTTGAGTGTAAAAGCACAAACAGGAGCTAAACCCGGACTTGCACTTGAACCCTCAACCTACACCGAAAATTTTGAAGACCGGGAGCTTGGAGCATGGGCATCCTATCCTCATTGGCAGGATATTGCCTATAACCAGGAGTTCAGACCCAATGAAATGGTACCCGGCGATCCCAATATTTCGGTTGTTCAAAAAGTTACTGCCTATACCAATGTAGATGCCTATGCCGGAGCTCAAAAGCTTTTAGACATGTACCTTGTTCCTGGAGCAAAGTTGAATTTCAGATTTTACTTGAAGTCAAATACCCCATCAGAGTCTTATAAAGTGCTATTTGCCGCAGGTGATGTAGGAAAAATTGAATATACCATCAATAATCCCGAAAGAAACAAATGGGTTAGCGCAACTGTAAGTTTTGAAGATCTGTTAAAAGCAAATCCAAAAATTTCGGGAATGGATAAGGTTCGGATATATGCCCTTGCATTTATTGCGAAATTCCCCATGGCAGATCCGTCAATGCCGATATATTTTGGAATCGATGATATCGCATTCTCTGCTGCGCGTGAAACGGCTTTCCGTTTTAATGCTCCAGAGATGCATAAACTGCCTGAATACGCACAGTATATACCAAAAAAACACTATTTGGAAGGTGATAATTTTGTTCTTAATGGTTCCTGGCCTCTGGATGCAAAAAACGTAAGTGTGGAGATCCTTTCTTTTGCTGATCAAAAGAAGTCATTCTTTAAGGCTGATCTTGTTAAAAATGGTTCAGACTGGAGTTTGAAGCCATTGAAGATTAATTTTCCAGTTGGGCTTTATTTGGCTAGGTTAAAGGCAGTTAATGGTAGTTCAACTATCGCTACCACCGAATTCACTATTCATGTAGCCCCAGCAAATATGGCTGGCAAGCATCCTCGTTTACTGTTTGATGCCGATAAAAAGAAATTGCTGGATGCTAAGTTTAAGCAGCCTGAATTTGCGAAGGTTTATGATGATATTCTTAAAAATGCCAAGGAACAGCGAATTAAGATTCCTGTAAATACATTAATTTTTGACCTTGATCAGTTCCCAAAAGAAGATTGGTTACCTACATGGAATGCATGGGGCAACAAAATATACAATACCGGCGAAGCATTAAGATTAAATGCAAGAGCCTATGCTTTTCATGGCGATCCTGTTGCAGGGACTTATGTTAAGGAGGTATTACTTAAACTTTCTACCTGGCCAAACTGGACACACCCCTGGCAAACCAATCGCGGTCGTTACAGCGAACACCGTACAGGTAGCTGGGCACATCGTGTGGCTGAGGCCTATGACCTTACCTATGATTTGATGAGTGCCGAAGAAAGCAAGCAGGTTCGTAAGGCTATCATGGCTAATATTGTGGATGGTGCGCATCGTACTTATGTATTTAATGATGATATAACAGCTGCTACATCAAACTGGCTTGCAATGATTTTGGGAGGTTCACTCATGAACATGGCCGCGGTATATGCTGATGGGCCTGATACTGAAAATCTGGAACCTTATTTTACAGGTGCTATGATCAAGTATTATAAATTTATTAATCGCGTTGTTGACCAGAAAGATGGCGCTTGGGGCGAAGGTTATGGATATAACAGTTATTCCTTCTCAAATATGGCATACAGTTTACCATCCATAGATAATGTATTCAAGGTTGATTTAACTGCCCCGCTTATAGGTAGTTACAGTGAATTTATCTGGGCTGGATTAATTAAAGACAAACTTTGGTTTGAATATGGCGATTCTGCAGGTCCAATGGGTCCTGCAACATTTTGGAGTTTCCTTATGGAAAAAAGAAGAGAACCAAGATTGAGCTGGTTCTATAATTTTATGAAGAAGGAAGAAAATTATGAAGATGTAATTTTTAATACCAAAGGGATCCCAGAGGATAGTCCATTTGATGAAAACCCAGTTAAAATATTCCGTGAAGTTGGTACTACGGTATTCAAAAGCGGATGGGAGAAAGATGATTTTTCATTTGTGATGCGTTCAGGTGCATTTTATAATCACCAGCATATTGACCAGGGAAGTTTCTGGCTTGCTGATAAAGGAGTGATCTTTATTGAAGAACGTCATTTAAAAAATTCTACCTATTATGATGATCCAATTTATCAGTCTAAATTAATCCAGCCAATTGGGCATTCAACAATTTTGATTAATGATAATGAGCAAAGCCAGCGCACTGGTGATCATCTATACCATGCACCTGGTTTTAATGATCAAGCTTACATCGATAATTTCCTGGATGGAAAGGATGCTGCATTCTCAGCCGGTAATATAGGTGAATTGTATTTTGATAAAGTAAAAGATCTCAGCAGAAATGTTCTTTTTATTAAACCAAGAACGCTTTTGATGCTTGATACAGCAGTTCCGTCAACTCAAGATGCAAAAGTTACATTATTGTATCAAACCGCAGAATTGGAGCATATAAATGCTGGTAAAGATGTTTCAAATATTACGAAAAAAGGAGTAACGCTCAATATTATGCACCTTGCTCCAAAGGCTGTTGAAACCAAAGCTGTTGAGACTCCTCATTACCTGTTTACTCTTCAGCGTGTGGCCCACTTGAAGAAGGAAGGAATGCTTACAGTTTCAGCAAGCACAAAGAATAAACAGCCCCTGGTTATTGCTAACCTTTTAACTACTGATGGAAGTGATGGAGTTTCTGAGGTAATTACAGAAGAAGGTGAGGGATATGTTAGTGGAGTAACTTCAGGTAAAAAGTTTGCATTTAGTACCCAGCCCGGTAAGATTTATCAAACGGCTGGAAGAGAGACTGATGCCGCTGCCATAACATGGAGCGATGATCGGGATTTTGTTGCATTGGCAACAAGCTTTACCAATCAAAGTGCTTCAAGATCATTGAGTTCAACAGAAATTTTAACGTTTGAATGGTCGGCCAATGGAATAAAATACGCAGTTAGTAAAACGGCTAAATTGATTATATCTTCTTCATCAAAACCAAAAACTGTACTTTTGAATGGAAAGGCAATTAGTAATTTTACCTTTGACAGTGTTAAGAAGCAAGTGTCAATTCAGATTCCGGCAGGAGAGGGATTGATTAAAATTAATTAATCAGTTAACAGTTAACAGTTATCAGTTATCAGATTGGGTACGGTAGCCAGACAACAGACAACAGAACTAAAATGGAAGAATTCTCATTAAATAATAAAGTAATAGTAGTAACCGGAGGCACCGGCATTCTGGGTAATTCATTTATCAATGGAATTGTCAAATCTGGCGGTGCAGTGGGTATTTTGGGAAGAAATAAAGATGTTGCCAACGAACGTGCAGATGCAATAAATAAGAATGGTGGTCGTGCAATCGCTCTTATTGCAGATGCAATGAATGAAGCTCAGCTAATTGATGCAAAGAACAAAGTTCTAGACACTTTTGGGAAAATTGATGGTTTAGTGAACGGTGCAGGGGGTAATCAACCTGAAGGAGTTTTGATGCCCGACCAGGATCTATTTAAAATGAACCTGGAGGGGATGAAGAAAGTTATGGATTTGAATACCTGGGGTACTTTGATTCCATCTCAAATATTTGGTGAAGCTATTGTTCAAACCGCAGAAAGAGGAAGTATCGTAAATATCTCATCCATGAATTCAAAACGGGCTATTACGCGCGTTTTGGGCTATAATATGGGGAAGGCAGCGGTTGATTGTTATAATCAATGGTTTGCAGTTGAGCTTGCCAACAGATACGGCGACCGTATCCGAATGAATGCACTAGCACCGGGTTTTTTCTTAACAGAACAGAACAGAAATTTATTGACCAAATCTGATGGTACATTTACAGAACGTGGTGAAAAGGTAATCAGAAATACCCCATTCAAGCGATTCGGTCATCCGGATGAATTACAGGGTGCCTTGGTATGGTTATTAAGTGATGCCTCAAAGTTTGTAACTGGATCAATGATTTGTGTAGATGGTGGGTTTTCAATATTTGCTGGAGTTTAATGAATACAACTAATCATATCACCGGTCCATACGGAATGCAGCAAACCATGCGCTGGTATGGCCCGAATGACCCAGTTAGCCTAACTGATATACTTCAGGCGGGTTGTTCAGGAATAGTTTCGGCCTTACATCATATTCCTAATGGTCAAGTATGGCCAATTGAGGAAATAGAAAAGAGAAGATTAGAAGTTGCAGATGCAGGAATGATTTGGAGTGTGGTAGAAAGCGTTCCGGTTCATGAAAACATCAAGACTCAAAAAGGAGACTTTGAAAAGTTTATTGAAAACTACAAGCAAAGCATCAGGAATTTAGCCTCATGTGGTATAAACATCATCACTTATAATTTTATGCCAGTTCTAGACTGGACCCGTACAGATTTAGCCTTTACCGTTGAAGACGGATCAAAGGCACTTCGATTTGAAAAGGCAGCCTTCATGGCCTTCGATTTATTTATATTAAAGCGTCCGGGGGCAGAAAAGGATTATTCACTTGAAGAGATTACTCGTGCAAAAAATCGATTCAGTGAAATGTCTGAGGAGGAAAAACAATTACTGACTCGTAATGTTATTGCAGGATTGCCCGGAAGTGAAGAGAGTTTCACCATTGCTCAATTTCAACAAGCTTTGGATACGTACCAAGGGATTGATGCAGCTCAGCTAAGAAAAAACCTCATTTTCTTCCTAAAAGAAATCATACCTGTGGCAGATGAATGTGGTGTTAAGATGGTTATCCATCCCGATGATCCACCTTATGCTATTCTGGGACTTCCCAGAGTGGTAAGTACAGCGGCAGATTTTTCTGCACTAATAGAAGCAGTACCCTCACTTTCAAATGGGCTTTGTTTTTGTACCGGATCGTTTGGTGTTCGTGCTGATAATGATCTTCCCGCCATGGTTGAGCAATTTGCTGACCGGATCAATTTTATACATCTTAGAAGTACACGCAGGAATGAATTAGGTGATTTTTACGAAGACAATCATTTGGATGGTGATGTAGATATGTATAGCGTGGTGAAGCAACTGGTGAAGATCTCACAATCCAGAAATATTTCTATTCCAATGCGGCCAGATCATGGACATCAGATGCTTGATGATCTCAAAAAGAAAACCAATCCTGGTTATTCAGCTATTGGCCGCCTTCGCGGATTGGCAGAGTTGCGGGGGCTGGAATATGGGATTGTTAG
>CAMDKO010000098.1 GCA_945901155.1 Pedobacter schmidteae | reverse complement strand
CCATCAACAACTGTAAAAACTTTTAGTGGGTCGTTGTTCAAACCGATGGGAGGCATATAAGATAAAGTCGAATCAACCCCGTATCCTGACAAGTTCGGAGCGCGCAGATAAGTATCCCATCCCGTAAGATCCTTGCCATTGAAAAGGCTTTGCCATTCTTGCTTTTGCGCAAAACAAGCCAATGTAACCATCATGCTACAGATGCAGATGCATTTTTTCATATGGTTGTTTATCATTCTTATTCTTTATTTGCTGCTATCGTTTTTTTTTATTGTAAACAACAATCCCTTCAGGTGCTAAAAACTATAGATAAAATTTATTTATTTGGTTTTTTTAAAAAATGCCAGCAAATCGGCCATCTGCTGTTGGTTAATTTCTTTTTCTAAACCAGAAGGCATAGCCGATACATTCACAGATTTCAAGGATACAATATCCTGTCTGTTAATCGTTTTTTCTACTCCTGGACTTGGCCTTAAAGTGATTGCCGCAGATGTTTCACTGGCAATTATTCCCTGTACTGATTCTCCGTTTTTCAATTCAACTGCCCAGAGATCAAAACCGCCGGATATAGATAAATTTGGAGAAAGCACATTTGCCATTATGTTCTTTGGAAGCCAGTTATGTATGGTGCCGAGATCAGGGCCAAATGCATTACCCATTTTACCCCTGATCTGATGACACATACCGCAATTTTGCATAAAAACAACCTGTCCATTTGTTTGATTGCCTTCCAATTGCAGTGCCTGTTGATAATCTTTATTAACCTTTTCTTCATCGTTATTGGCAAGCAGGGATCTTGCTCTGCTGCGTATCTTTTGATCTGAATTAGACATCAGCTGAGCGCTTCGGGTCCACCCCAAACTGGCTGGTTCTATTTTACCGGATTTAATCACATCTAATAATAAGGTGACTCTTTCTGGATTAACTAAAAACGCATTAATCGCTACATCCCGTAATTCAGGAGTGAGTGTTGGCCATTGATCAATAAGGTAATTACAGATTGAATTATCTTTGATCGTGATTAGCGTTCTTAAAGCGGCCAATTGGATAAAAAGCTGTTCGCGCGGATTGAGAAAACTTTTCAGAAAAGTCGCATGGGAGTCTGCATCCCTAAGTGCCATAAAATTCAAGGCTTCTATTCTTTGTTCAACTGAAAGGCTTTTATTGCTTACCCTTGAAACAGATTTTGAAATAGCTGCTTTTGCAATAGACTCATTACTCAATCCCACTACCCTTAGCATATTAAGGGAAGCCTTTCGTACTTCGCTCACTGGGTTGTTAAAAAATGTGTTAACTAATAAGGCTTGTTCGTTCTTAAACGGATTAAGTGCTTGTTCGGATTTTGACTTCCTAGTTTCCATTCCCTTAGCTAAGCCTCCTAGCATAGAAGCCTGCCATAAGCGTTTTTTTTGCGGATCCGGC
This sequence comes from Pedobacter schmidteae, assembly GCA_945901155.1. Lineage (GTDB taxonomy): Bacteria > Bacteroidota > Bacteroidia > Sphingobacteriales > Sphingobacteriaceae > Daejeonella > Daejeonella schmidteae_B. The sequence goes on along the minus strand of CAMDKO010000098.1, from coordinate 7,302 downwards.
GCAGTAGCGGTTTGAATAAGCTGGTGGATGGTCGCAGGGTTTCCGCTTATCCCAACCATCGTTGTCAATCGTTGAACTAAAGAAGCAAATGCGGGAAGATCGTGCTTGTATTTATCTATCACCACTTTTAACAAGGACGCTGTTTCGGATGAAGATGCTGATATGGCGGCAATCTGGATCCATTTGTCGTTGATATCTTTAAAGAGAATTTCGTTACGCGCCTGGGCCGATTGTGGTGTATTTATAAACCCTAAAGTTAACAGCAATTGATACCTCACTTTTGCATTTGGATCTTTAACCATAGGCAACAACGTATTGCCTAATTCAGGCTTTACACTTAAATGGATCTCTGCGAGTTTTATAGCGTTTTCCCGGATGCCTACAACAGGATCTTTCAAGGCCTGAACAATAATTTCTGCATTTAACTGATTCAAACCTTGTAATGTCCACAATGCATGCAAACGACCCATATGCGAGGCAGAATTTTTAGTCATTCTGATTAACGCTGGAACAGCTTGCTTATCTGCACGATCGACCAATAATCGCTGGGCATTTAACCTCCACCAAATATTCGTACTTGAAAGTTTTTCAACTAATTGTTCGCTCGTTTCATCTCCTAACTTAAGTCCTTTCGTCCACTCTGCAGCGGGTGTTGCAGTTGGAGTAATCCGGTATATCCTTCCCATGTCATTGCCGTTATAAAGTCCACCTGCTTTCACCGCCTCATCAGACATCCACTCCGGGTGCTCAATTATCTGACGATAGTAGTCCAATACATATAGTGCGCCATCTGGGCCAATGTACATATTAACAGGGCGGGACCAGGCATCCGTGGAAGCCAGAAATTCGCTGTTTGGCAGGACACGGCTGGCTATGAAACTAGCGCCATCATCTTTTAGCACATCCGCATGCACAAGGTTGCTTACGCTTTCAGATACGAAAGTAATGTTCTGATCATAAGGCGGCGGAAATATACCGCCAAGATAGGCAGTGATACCACTCGAAGAAGTCATTACTCCTACGCCGCTGAACAATTGACGTTCTGGAACCTTTGTTATAGGGAATATTTCAGATACATTTCCATGGTCTGATAACGATTGGGTTGCATCTGAAATAAAAAGATTGGGATTACGCTGCAAATAACGATTTGCGATTACTTCCTGATAGGAATGATTTCCATTTTCAGCGAGAAGATAATGCCCCCAGGCGTCAAAGGTCTGACCAAACTGAGCCTTACTTGAAGTCATTTCAAGTTTAAAATTTTCGGGTCTGAATCGAACGGAATGACTTCCTGCATTTTGAGGAAGCCGAATGCTGTTGGGCTCTTTAGGGAAATATACTTCACCACCTTTGTCGCCGAATTCCTTTTCATAATTCCGGGTTGATATCGCTCCACGGTGAGCCAGATAGATCCAGTTATCAAGTCCATATACTGGGTTATTTACATTTATATGAGGATTAGATAGTGAAAAGCCTGTGAGTACTGTATCTCGTATCTCTGCAATTCCATCTCCATTTCTGTCTTCTAAGTACAAAACATTAGGAGCATCAGTTACCAGAACGCCCTTTTTCCAGCGCAGGATGCCATTGGGAAGTACCAATCCTTCTGCGAAAACAGTACGTTTGTCCATACGCCCGTCACCGTCTGTATCTTTTAGAAGAACAATCTTACCGCTACCACTTTTGTCGATTGGATAACCATGCATTTCAACAACGTAAAAATTGCCGTATTCATCTATTTCCATGTCAACAGGATCGGCAACCATGGGCTCTGCGGCAACTAATTCAATTTTAAACCCCGGTGGTACTTCAAATGTAGATAGGGCATGTTCTGCATCTACTGCTTTAGTGCCAGTTACGGGTTGAGATTTATCTCGGAAACCAATAGTTAATACCACTATGGTCATTAACATATAATTCAAGCGAGAGAAGCGGCTTAAGTTCATTTGCATCAGATGTATTATGTAATTTATTTATTAATCTAGATGGTACAAATCAGGTGTTTAATACCACATGTTACTAACCTACCACCAAGAGAACTAATATGCCATAAAATATGAATATTATGAAGATGAAATTAAATAAACAGGTCCTTTTAAAATGTCGATGGTTTAACCACAATTGTAATTTAATTAACATTATAACCGGATATATTTTCCCTTCTTTTCATATTGAAATTTATTCATTTTCAGGAGAAAAAAGACGACCTTGCTAAGAGGAATTAAAAGCAGGTCAATTATATATTTTCTTAAAATAGTTAGCTCGCACATTCTAATGAATCCAATACAAAATAAAATGAATTTATGATACGCCACACTGTTGTTTTTAAACTGAAGCACCTTGAAAACTCAAAGGGCGAAACAACTTTTTTAAACTCTGCTAAAAAATTATCTCTCATTCCTGGAGTTAGGAACTTGGAGTGTTTACGTCAGATAAACAAAAAGAATGATTTTAATTTTGGCTTGTCAATGGAGTTTGACAATAAGCAAAGTTATGATGAATACTCTAATCATCCCGACCATTTAAGTTTTGTGCAGAATATTTGGTTAAAGCAAGTAGATAAGTTTCTTGAAATAGATTATATACCTCTGAATAAAGTGGATTAATTCCTGTGCCGAACATCAGATTATCTTTTGAATTTACCGTAAACGGCTTGGCCGGGAAAAACATTGTGCACTGTGTTACGGTTTTTGACTACAAAGATTCCGTTGATCAACACATGGATTATTCCTTCTGAAAATTCAAGCCCCTTATCAAAACTGGCTTTGTCAATTATAGTCTCAGGATTGAAAATAGTAATGTCTGCATCACATCCAACCTGGATTCGCCCTTTTAATCTCATCATCGGAGCTATGTCTTGTAACCTTTTTGCTGGGATCAATGTCATTTTTCTAATAGCTTCGGATAACCCTAAAACTTTGTCTTGCCTAACATATTTTCCGAGTGCCCGTGAAAAGGTGCCTGCAGTTCTGGGATGAGCCAATTTTGCATACGGCATGCCATCTGATGCAATCATTATATTGGGTGATCTCATACCTGCATTTATCCATTCGGGTTTCATCATATGTATTACAACCGTTCCTCCTTCTTTGCGGTATTTTGAAAAAGTTGCTTCGGTTAGCCTTTCGCCGGTCAATACCCACTGCAAATCGTTATAAGAAATACCCAGTTTTTTCTGCCAGCCTTCATCAAATAGTGCAGATTGTATAAAAGTGGATGCCGCAGTGTATGGGTATATTTCGGAGCTAATGTCCAGACCTGCTTTTTGTGCAGCATTGACCATGTCAATACCCAGTCCAATTTCACTGAGAGTCATACTGTTCAGGTGAACTAAATGCAAAGACGCGCCGGTAACAGCGGCGTCCGAAATAGCCTGCTGAATTGCCAAAATTCCGCCTTCACGCACATGCATAAAGATCGGAGCCTGGATAGTTTTCGAAAATTTATTTACCTGAAACACTTCTTCTCTGCTGGCGCCCGGGTGATAGCCAATCGGAACGGCTATTCCAATACCTCCTGCTTCAAGATCCTTACGTATATTATCCATCAGCCCTGGAAAAGCCAAAACTGGCAATGCCTGATAATAGGAGGGTTGAGCAGTATAAGTCGATGATTGCCAGTTTATCCTGGACCACGCTTCTTTTGTATTTATTTTATTCAGATCACCGCATGTGTCCTGCTGCATATTCATTGCTAGGGTTCGTGCATGCGACCATGAAACGCTTGCCCCATAATTTATCAAGGCTTTAGATTCACGTAACGCAAACCAATCTTTTAGATGTGACAAGCCCCATTCAAGTTCCATAGCAGTAGTTACTCCATCATGGGCCTGATATTCCTGTTCGGTATTTCCGATGCCATGGACATGCATATCTATAAAACCAGGAGCGACTACCAAACCTGAAACGCTTATGGTTTCCTTACCGATTATCGGTTCGCTGGTTATCTGAATTATCCTACCATTGCGTATTCCGACATTTCTTATCGCATCAAGATTGGTCTCAGGATCTATAACCCTTCCACCAGTTAAAACTAGATCATATTGAATTGAAGATTGGGCTTGTAAATCATAAATTCCAAACGATGAAAAAATGATTGTACAATAAATAAGGTTAAGTAATTTAAAGAAATTTGGACCTGTGCTGATCATAAAACATATTTGATATGAACTCCATGAAGTCCATTGTGAGTAAAGGCTGATGGTGATTATTTCAATATAAAGTTTATCAAGCAATTCAACAAACAAAAGTAATTCTTCATTCGAATTACTTTTTCTGATCTGCTAGCCCATGCGATATGACTTTCCCGGTAATACGGGCAAATGCCTATATTAATTTTACGTACACAGAGAAGTTGGGTTACAGCAAATTCAAACCCCAAAATATAAATGGCGAATTTATAGGGAGTAGTTGTCAATTGATTCCCGTATAATCTCATATCTAAAAATTTTAAAGAAAGAATTAGAATGAATTATTAATGTAGAAGTCATGTATTATGATCCAATTAGCTTATAATTCAAATACCATTTGATTTACTAAAGATAAAGTTTATTAGCTTATCAATGTCACACTGATCAATGATCAGTCTGCCAAAGCTCGTTGATTATTTGCACTGTACGGTCTACCAATATCTGGCCGCCTTCGGGTCCTACCAAATTACTCTGTATGATGGCGCTATAACTTCCACCCTTAACAGCCCTTTCTGTTGGAAGATATGTACCTGGTCCTGTAAGCTCTACAATAAATGTCTGAAGTGCTCTACTTCTTGCTTGAATAGCGATTCCATAATCTGTGAACAGTTCAAAAGAATTGGTACATATAACTACATCACCGATCCTGATTACATGTATTTCTGTATCATAAAATGGCCGAGGATTAATTTTCTGATGCTCATAACGGCGAATTATTTCTTCTTCAATTATTGACTTCCTAAATAGAAAATCAATTGCTTTAGGGTCGGCAGCTAGCTGTATCTTTATTTTGGCCTTTTCAATTTTACTCTGCTCATATTCTGTTTCCAATACCAACCTCATTGGCAATGAAATTTTTTCTACCTTATGGACTAACTTTATGTCATTATGGCGATCCTTCTTAACTACTTCGTAGGCATCCTCCACTGCATTGACTATCCGCCGAGCAATTTCGTCTAAACGATCTAGATTACGCAGGTTGCGCATTCTTTCCTCTCCTGCATTGCCGTACATCAGATGTGGTGACTGATCACCTGCAGCTCCAATAAAACCTAACACGCAAAGTTTTGAGCCAAAACGTTTTCGCAATGCTTCACGGATAGGAAACCAATAATCTGCATTGATATTTGACCGCCCCTCTACCTCTTGAGCCGGACATGCCACATTAATGCTCACTGCAATCAAATCTTCTGCCTGATTCCAGAAAAACAATGTGTTAATATTTTGGTCTTCATAACCTTCCAAACCCCGAAAATTAGCCAAATTAGTTTTTCCGTACATCTTCGCAGAGTTATCAGCATAGACTGCACGACGATTATTAGCCACCTTCGCCTGACTAAGACCCCAGGTTATGCTTCCTGGCGAACGACTATTCCATGCCTGAACAATAGCATCGGCTACACGCCTGGCAAAGAAAACATGGTAAGTTTTTACCTGGGTTATATTTTTTTCTGGGATAGGATAAAGGCCAACCCTGACAACAGGACCAGTGTGTGTATGGATGGCATTCATAATTATTTTATTTACATCTAATTCAGGTAAACGTTGATGCACCTCCTTGCGAACTTCTGCCAATAATTCTAAAGGAATTGTGACAAGCTCACACGAAACGAAAACTACCGATTCGATTGATCTATTTCCCTGATGAGATTCAAGTACTATAACACTAGCCATCAAAGGTGTATCTGCTGTTTGTGCAATTCGTAAATGCATCTGGCCGTCAAGTGCTACAGGCAGGGCCGGAGTAATGTCGGTTGTAGCGGTACCAATATTCAATTCACCAGTTTGTGAATTAGCCGTAATAGAAAGGGTCGTAAAAAACAATAACAAAATTATTTTCTTTAATCGATGTATTGAATTTTTTAACAACCATATGTATAGGGTTTCGTTTATTTCTTTTCTTGCTGGAATATTATTTTTTAACATAATTCGATTTGATTATTTTTGTGATGATAAAACATCATCTTGTTTTCAGTTTTTTTAATTGAAACTATTTGCTACTACTATTTTGCCTCAATAAACATATCATCAATAAGTTTTATAGTGCGATCCACTAATATCTGTCCTCCTTCGGGACCAACCGAGTTACTCTGACAAACGGCGCTATAGCCTCCGCCAACCACAGCTTTCGATGTTGGCAGGTATGTTCCGGGTCCTGCGAGTTGAATAATGAAAGTTTGTAATGCTTTACTGCGCGCCTGAATTCGAATACCAAAATCTGTGAATAGTTCGAATTGGTTCGTACAGATCGCTACATCTCCCAAACGTATCACATGAATTTCTGTATCGTATATTGGCTTCGGATTCGTCTTCTGCATTTCAAACCGATTTACAATATCACCATACCAGATCATTCTCCCATTCAATTTTCCAGCTGCTTTAGGATCCGCTGCAATCTGTGCCGCAGCTTCATCACTGATGGTCTTAGAATCCTTGTATTCCACTTCTGTTATGATTCTCATAGGCAAGGTGAGCGTCTCTACCTTATGAGCGAGGATTACATTAGTGCGACGATCTTTTTTTACTGTTTCATATGCTTCCTCAACGGCATTAACAATACGTTGCGCGATTGCGTCAATGCGGCTTAATTTGCTTAAGCTGTGCATACGCTCCTCCGCTTTCTTCCCGTACATGAGATGTGGTGATTGGTCGCCGGCCGCGCCGATCCAGCCCATCACAAGCAGGCCGGAACCGAAACGCTTCTTTAAAGACACCCTCACTGCATGCCAGTAGTCGGCGTCAACAGTTGTGTCACCCTCTACTTCCTGTGCAGGACAAGGCACATCTATACTTGTTGCAATTAGCTTTCCTGCTTTATTCCAAAAGAAGAGCGTATTCACATCATGGTCTTCATAGCCCTCTATATTCTGAAACTCAGGCAAATTTGTATTGCCATACATCTTAGCAGTTCCATCATTGTAAACTGCTCGGCGGTTATGACCTATAGTGGCGGTAGTCAGCCCCCAGGTAACGCTTCCCGAACTTCGGGCTTTCCAAGCTTTAACAATGGCTTCTGTGACCTTTTGAGCAAATAATTGTTGATATTCTTCTGGCTGGGAAACCCCTAACTTCGGTATAATATAAAAACCGCTTTCTATAACAGGCGATGTATG
>CAMDKO010000097.1 GCA_945901155.1 Pedobacter schmidteae | reverse complement strand
TGCTTCACATTCATAACCGTCTTGCGCGGCATTGGACAGGGCGTTAGCTCAAATAACATCCTAATTACAAAAATCAAAGCCCTGTACGTAGCCGTTTGTGGATGAACGTTCATAACCCCCACTAACGATCACTTTAGTACTCTGTCAGATTTTGACTAAAAAGAATAAATACTAAATGAAGCAGACTATCCGAGCGGTGGGATGAAAGAACGGCGGGCCAGGTGTTTTGCCCTGTGCGGTGGAAGCATCGTTCTTTCTTGAACTTTTGGTGCCTTTTGTTTCAAGACAAAAGACACAAATACTCTTTGCTCCATTGGAGTCCTTCGGACCAAAGGCAAAAAACAAATTTTTATCAAATAACTAATTTACCCAATGCTTGGTGGTACCCACCAAGCACCTATAATTTCACTCCGCTCATAGCCGCGGGGGCCTAGTTCTTTTTCTGTAGCAAAAAAGTACCAATGCCGAGGCGGTACGACGAGACCATGAGTACCTTTAAAAAACAATAAACTACACCGAATAAATGCCACCGCTGCGCCTGCTGCTATGAAAGGCAGTGGGTTGGCTAATGTAGTAATTGCCGCACCTGATCCCGATAGCTATCGGGACGGAAGAACGGATATTAAAGGTCTGTGTCCGTAGGACTCCTTTGGAGCAAGCGTGTCGGATAAAAATAATTCTGCTTCACCTTCATAACCGTCTTGCGCGGCATTGGACAGGGCGTTAGAACTATTAGCATCCCAAAACAAAGTATCAAAGCCCTGTACGCAGCCGTTTGTGGATGAACCTTCATAACCCCCACTAACGTTCACCTTAGTAGTAGGCTCAAAATAAATTTTATGTATTTTTGAGTTCATGTCAGTCAATAAAATATTTTTCGCCTCCGATTTTCATTTTGGAGTACCTGATCATCGCGCTAGCCGCGAGCGTGAAGACCGTGTGGTTAGGTGGCTGGAGCAGATCAGACATGAAGCGAGTGAGATTTACCTGATTGGAGATATTTTTGATTTCTGGTTTGAGTATGGGGCGGTAATTCCCAAAGGCTTTATCCGGTTTCAGGGAAAAATTGCTGAGTTAGTAGATTCTGGTATCAAGATTTACTTTTTTAAAGGCAATCACGATATGTGGATGTTCGATTATTTCAAAAAAGAACTTGGAGTACAGATCATATCAGATGAATTGATTCTGGAAAGAAATGGGAAGAGATTTTTTCTGCATCATGGCGATGCTCTTGGTCCTGGCGATGCTAAATATAAGATCCTGAAAAAGATTTTTAGGAGTAATTTTTGCCAATGGTTGTTTGCTAGAATCCATCCAAATCTGGGGGTTGTAATTGCAAGAAAGTGGTCTATGCAAAGTAGGCTGCAGAATAATAAAAAAGAGGAGTTTACAGACATTTCGAAAGAATGGCTAGTTAGCTATTCAAAAGAGTTGCTTCTCAAAGAGCACTTCGATTTCTTAATCTTTGGGCATAGGCATTTACCTTTAGAAATTCAGCTGGGCTCTAGTAAGTATATCAATCTGGGCGAGTGGATCAATTTCAATTCATATGCCGTGTTTGATGGAGAAAAACTTGAACTACGGTATTTTGAAAAGCATTCATCCTGATTTTCATCTATCAAAATAAAGCCGACCTATTTCTGATTTCGTTTAACCTTCAATTATTATCCAAAAAAGGCGTATTTTTGGGACCTTGAATTCAGGCAGGTAATTCCAGTCCTTAAAACAGGATATTTCAACCAATACTATGTTACAAAAATTAGAATTTATTAAGGAACGTTGGCAGGAAGTTGAGCGCGAGCTGAGTAATCCGGCAACGATGAGCGATATGAAGCGTTTTGCTCAGCTGAATAAGGAATATAAAGACTTGACTAAGATTGTTGATGAGTATAAAATTTACAGTAATGTAATCAGCAATATTGATGCAAATAAGAATCTGCTATCTAATGAGAAGGATGAAGAATTGCGCGAAATGGCTAAGATGGAGCTCGATGAATTAGTGCCTCAGCAAGAGCAGCTTGAAGAAAAAATTCGTGTAATGCTTATTCCTCAAGATCCTGAAGACAGTAAAAACGCAATTGTGGAGATCCGTGGAGGAACAGGAGGTGATGAGGCGGCGCTTTTTGCTGGCGATTTATACCGCATGTATACCCGCTATTGCGAACGCAAGGGCTGGCGTATGGAGGTTGTTGATGTGACTGAAGGAACTGCTGGAGGATATAAGGAAGTTGTATTTAATGTGACAGGTGAAGATGCCTATGGGCAGTTGAAATATGAATCAGGGGTTCACCGGGTGCAGCGCGTTCCAGATACCGAAACTGCAGGTCGTGTGCATACATCGGCAGCGTCTGTAGTGGTATTGCCCGAGGCAGATGAGTTTGATGTTCAGATCAGTATGAATGATGTTCGTAAAGATCTTTTCTGTTCATCTGGGCCAGGTGGTCAGTCTGTAAATACCACTTACTCTGCAGTTCGCTTAACCCATCTTCCTACCGGAATTGTGGCACAATGTCAGGATCAGAAGTCGCAGTTAAAGAATTTTGATAAAGCATTTGGTGTTCTTCGGAGTAGGGTTTATGAGCTGGAGCATGCAAAGATGCTTGAAGAAACCTCTAAAAAGCGTAAAACTATGGTTGCCACCGGCGATCGTTCTGCTAAGATCCGTACCTATAACTATCCTCAAGGGAGGGTCACAGAACACCGAATTGGCTTAACAATTTATAATCTTCCAAATGTAATGAATGGCGATATTCAAGAGGTAATTGATCAATTACAGCTTGCAGAGAATGCAGAAAAGATGAAAGAAGGTTCAATGGCCTAATAAGATTAAGGCTTTTGATACTGGAATCTTAATCATTCGTATTGTTAATAATTGAAAATAAGCAGGTTAGGTACATAAGGGAAATTAAGCTTTTTATTATTTGCACCATATAGGTTAATCCCGTATATTTGCCTCACTTTTAAGAAAAACGGTTAATGTTATTCTAAAAAGGATGATTCCGTAGCTCAGCTGGTAGAGCATTACACTTTTAATGTAGTGGTCCTGGGTTCGAATCCCAGCGGGATCACAAAAAACGTGCGCAGCACGAGTAAAATAATTTCTCTGGGATGAGAAGTTTATCCCGTTTAAAAACGGGGAATCCCAGCGGGATCACAAAATAAGGTGCATAGCACAAAATAAACAGTATCTTTCCTGTGTTTGCAGGATTAACCCTAAGGGGAGATAAATAAGATAGTGAGGATCGGTAGTTCAGCTGGTTAGAATGCCGCCCTGTCACGGCGGAGGTCGCGGGTTCGAGTCCCGTCCGGTCCGCAATAATCGTCAAAAACCCCTCTTTACAGATGTATTGAGGGGTTTTTTGATTTAGTGTAAAACAAAATGTAAAACATTGTGTAAAACAATTAGGTTGTATTACATATAAAGAACCCCACCAATTGGCGTGGTTTTTCTATTAAAGATTAGTGTCTACATGAACAATCCAAGTCTTTTCATCTTCACTATCCTTATTGTATGAGTAATGTACGATTTGATGTAATGAAAAATCAACAGGGAAAAGCTCATGTTCAAGTAAGTTAAACTCTTCAGGATTATTTAGTGACTGAGTACCTAATTCAGCTCGAAGTGAGCAGTATTTAGATGCCCCATACCATTCATGCCATCCTAATTCTTCACCTCCTCGTCTTACAGACTCAAACATGTTTGAATAAAGCAAATCCTGCTTTGCAATACCAAGTGAATACGATTTCATGTCATCGAAACACTTTATTTCACCGTCAAAGACATTTTCATCTTCATAGTCTGGGTTAATAAAAGTTTCGTCATCGGTTGAAATTGCGCCATGCATTTCATAATACTCAATAAAATTTTCATAGTCCAACATGTATTGCTCTGCATTTGAACATGCTTCTTCACCTGAGTTAGCAGATGTCACTAATAACATTTTTGTTGTCATAATTTATAGTTTAAGTTTAGATAATAATTAATTAAGCAGCTTGATAAAGTTCTTCATTGACATAACTGTCAAGTCTAACTTTGGAGGCCATTACAAACTCAGGTTTTATCTCGTACCCAACATACTTACGTTTAGTTGCCAAAGCAGCTTCACCTGTTGTTGCAGTTCCCGAGTAGATATCCAATATGGTATCCCCAACCTTTGAGCTTGTTAGGATTGCAATCAATGGGATTGAAATAGGATAACCTGCACTGTGAGTCAAATTAAACCCTTGCTCTTTACAAGCTTTTCTCAAATCACTCATGTTGTTTCCATTTGTCCGTACGATACTATCTCTGAAATCCATAGATGAAATCAAGTTTGAGATTTTACCAGATGTGCCGAATGATATCAGATTTTCAGGGTCATTCAATTCACTCATCCATGATAAATCGTAATGATATTTAGATGATTTCACAAAATGAAAAATGTACTCGTGAGCCCTTATTACTCTCTTTGCTTGGGTAAAATTTGCGTTTCGTTTTATCCAAATAATCTCGTCATTAAGTTTCCATCCTTCTTTCCTCATTGCCATCGCAAATTGATGTGAAATAGAATAGTATTCCCCGTCAATAACTGGCTCATTGATGTTAACCCACAGACTTCCGTTGTCTTTTAGTACACGGTAGCAGTCCTTAAAATCATTCACCAAGCCTTTTATATACTCGTTGATGTCTCTCTCTAATCCCCTTTGGTCTTTTCCTGTACCATAGTCACGCATTCCAAAATAGGGTGGAGATGTCATGATACAAGCCACACTCTTGTCTGCAACTTCAGTCATGTTTTCACAGGGTTTGTTAAAAACCTTAACATTATCAGTCACAACCTCAAAGGATGAAGGGATAATAGTTTCATTCTCTCTGATTTCACTTTCTCTTTTAAGGGTCTTTTGAATCCTGCTTAGGGTAACTTTTTCTTCATCAATCTGCATCCACAGTTTTTTGCTTTCATCAGACCCAGAACCATACAGTTTTTTGGCTAAAACTTTAATCGTTTTAAGTTTATTGATTTTGTCCTTTGAAATGTTTAATGCTTTTCTCTTTTCAGCATTCTTTTTGAACTCAGGGTTCAAGTCTGTCCTACATCCTTTACCCACAGGATATTCTGCTTCTAAGATTTCATACTCTTCAAGAATTTCAGAATATTTTTTTATCCTCTGTTGTGCATATGACACCGCCAATAGTTTTGCACTAATATTTTGCTTTGGAAGATAGATAACAGGTACCAACATTTGACCGAGTTCCATTGCAATACGGAGTCTAAGGTTTCCAGATACCACAACCCCCTCAATTACGTTCAATGGAGTTAATATACCAACCTTACTGATGTTCTCCTTGATTGTCTCGTAGTTCTCAGGTAGCGAATAAAGATTTGCAACCTCTTTGCTCTGTTTCAGTTCAAATGGGTTTACCCATTTTACAACGCTTTGATTCATAACTCAATAATTAAAAAATTAAAAATTGAGCAGTGTCACGTCCTGCATTTAACGGGTTTGGTAGAGCGGTTTTTCTCGCTGGGGCCAAGGTTTTATTGAGGGTGGCTTCCTTTCAGTCTCAATTAATTTAGACCAATAACATTCTCTTTGAAGAAAGCGGAAGAGACGATTTTCTTTAACTCCCTTTCGCCATTTTTTGTTTTAGGTTTTAACTTCCCTTCTTGGATGTCATAACACTCCATTATGTCAGGCCAAACCCAAACCGTTGCTGTTTGAATTATTTTAGACAGGGCTAACTCATTCTGTTTTTTCTGATAATTTGTCATGATTTTTATTTTTTAAGATGATTAAATAAAAAATTGGGCAGTATCACGTTCTGCATTTAACGGGTTTGATAGAGCGGTTTTTCTCGCTGGAGCCGAGGTTTTATTGAGGGTGGTTCTTCCTCTTAACTTAATCGGATTTGAGATGAAGTCAAATTATTAAATCAAGTTTGAAAAGGGTTTATTTGAAGGTTGGTTTCTCAACCTTGGTATCAGACTTAGAACTAAGTCCCGATTACAAGAGCAAATGTAAGGAGTAATTTTTAATACTGCAAGTATTTTGACATATTTATTTTATTTGATTCCAAAATGGCCTTTTATCTTCTGTCTAATTAATATTTGACCCTTTTTAATTGCTTCAACATCATTAACTCCCTTGGGATAATCCTTTAATGTACCAACATAGGCGTTAACCCATTTTGTTCTTCCTAATTTATCTTTGATGGTGGTTCTTGCTTGTAAGAACACATTATTGTTCTTATCCTTAAATTGGTTAATATGGATGGGCTGAGCCAGTAGTTTGGTATAGTTTTCCAAATAGGTTAAATGATTGACTAAACTTACTGCGTTCGTAAAATCATCTTTTTTCTCTACCAATTTAGACAACTCTAATAAACGAGTGTTTATGTCTTCAAGTTGTTCCTTTTCTTGAATTGGGTCTAAACCATTGAAATCACTTATTGCTGCGCCAGTATGTAAAAAGTATAAAAAGTTTGAATAATCCATACTACAATAATATTGACATATATCTACTTAAGCAAATTTGAAACTAGGTTAATTTGAAAAAATATTTTAGCTCAACCTTGACTTAGTATAAGTTTAGCGTTATCATTCGGTTATTAGTTCAAAATAAAAAGTTGAATTACACACCTCTCCACGATATTCAAGGGTTTAATGAAGGGAGGCAACTGGGTCCTATTTTTTTCCTTCTAGCAAAGCACTAGCAACAGCATTCGTTTTACCCCTTACAATTTTTGAAATCTTGTTCGTTGTATTGATAGACAATTTAGTGAGTTTAGAAACTTCACGAATAGATAAACCCATTTTAATGTATTTAACCGCATCTGGATACTTCTTTAACAATTTGGCTTCATCATCTTTAGTACCAAATGGACGACCTAATATAACCCCCTTTTGTTTTAAATTATTCAACGACACCCTCACACGCTCTCGCAGTGTAACTGTCTCCATCTTACTTATTTCAGCCATTAAGGTCAATATTAAAGAAGTAATGTGATTCTCCTTGCCGTCATCCGTAAGGGTAAATAAATTTAAATTTTTGATATACAGTCCAACTCCTCTTTCATGTAGGAAAGAAAGAAGGTTATGAAAATCTCGAGGAGAACGGGATATGCGCGAGATTTCCCACACAACGACTAAATCTATACCCCCACGTGAGATAAGGTCTTGTAGATGGACAATACCTCTCCTATCTTCATTCTTCTTGGTTCCTGATATGGTTTCTCTAATTACTTCAACAACCTCCCATCCATTCTGCTTGGAGGTTTCGTTTAATAAGTTTTCTTGGTGGTCTAACTCCTGTCCGATGGTGGATTTACGGATAAAATGTATTACTCTTTTCATTGGGTTTAATTATACCCAAAAATAATTATAATATACTGGTTTTTAGCGTATTATGTTAGTTTTATTGTAATAATAATCACCAAAAGTTTGTGTTTTTCTCCTCACGCTAATCATTTCATTGATGCGCGGTTCAAAATCCTCAAATAGTCCAAAGTTTACTTGAATATCAAAACCCAGCAGTTTTCTTAATCTTGTTACAACTTGTATTTGGTTTAAAGACTTGTTTGTTCCATCGTAAACAATAATAATCTCAAACCTATCCAAATTCTCTAAAGAATAATAAACACCACTAATACCCCTAAAATACTCTCTATTGGATACCCCCTGAAAGGTATAAAGTCCATTTTTAAGAGACCTAAAAAATAAACTGATGCTCCCTTGAAATCTATTCTCAAAGTTTTGATTGGTGGTTATGATTTGAATAACTTGTAAGTTTTTATTCTCTTTTAGTGTATCGAGAATACTCTTGGCTTGTATTAGAGACATATTTTATAAATAATTGACTGCGTGTTACAGGGGGGATAATCCCAAAACACTTGTTTATTAGGTAAATCCCCTTTTTCAAAGAAATACACCGCATCATTTCTTAGCTAAAAAGGGAGTTTACGGAACAATAAAAAAAGATTTTAAAAAGGAAGTTCTTCGTCGTTGTTTTTGGCGAACATATAATCAATAATATCTTTCGTTTCCGCATCTAAATCACTATTAGTGGAATCGCTTGCAATGCATTCCCTAATCTCATCAAATATTGAAAGATACTTGTTGTTGATTACCTCATACATATCTAATCCAATTAGTGATAGACCATGAACATAATTCATTTCTACTATCTGTTCATCACTGAAGTTTTTTTGTTTTAAAAACCCCTCATTTTTGAATTCAGGTTGCCCGACTAATAAAGGGATTTTTAAATAATCAGTGAATTCTGAATCTGAAGCAATGTTTTTCACTTCAATGTCCCCAACATTTCCCGTAAAAAGTACAATATCTGACTTTAAGATTTTCCAAAGATTATCAATCGTTTTACTGTGTAATTTTCTCAGGAAAATAATATCCATACATAAAACAGGTAAAGTGTAAAAACTATCTCGTTTATAATAGGGTTTCAAATAAACCTCCCCCTTTTTCAAATCTTCCTGAAATGGTTTATTTTCATTTCTAAAAAGATTATAAAGGATAGTTTCTAATCCTGTTAGGGAGTAATAAAATTTATTCATGTTACTTGGTATTATCTCCAATTTAATTGAAGTAAGTGTAAGAGGTGTTATAAACCTATCTACAATCTCTTTTACAACTACCTGATTTCTTTTATCTAAGAAATACATAGCACAGGGGCTCTCCATAGGATTATCAACCAAATCAATTTCTACACTACAATTTTCAATATCTCTTTTAACTACTT
>CAMDKO010000096.1 GCA_945901155.1 Pedobacter schmidteae | reverse complement strand
ATTTCTGCAAAGACATTTTTGTATTTTTTCATCGTAGAGATTACCATATCAGCCATTTTGTAGCTTCCACCAGCATGAGCAATTACCCACCTTACATTAGTATACTTGGCGGCTAGTTTTTCTACTTCCAAGAGGTCAGACCTTGATGGGTGAATTAAGGCATAAAGACCATTTTTATTCCCATATTCCCACCAGATATCATAGGCCGGATTATGATATTCCATACCATAAAAGTGGTAAGGCTTCATTCCGATAATACGTTTATCTGCATAAACTTCAGGAATCATTACCGCAAGCTCCTCCTGTGTATAATGTGTTGGGCTAAAAGTGACGAGCCCCCAAAAACCCTTCGGGGATACATCTAATGCTTGTTTCACCAATTTATTGCCCTGCACAGAATCATTACTAACCACACCGTTCCAACTCATAAATCCACCACCAACAACACCCAGCTTTTCCATCATTTTGTAAATCCCTTTTGGTCCGCCATTCTCCATATGATACCCGGTACCACCTGCTCCATTTATCCCTTCATGAAGCATATGCATGTGCATATCGATCACCGGAACAGGGACTGGCTTCCCATTTCGTACTGCAGTCATTAATATATCTTCATCCTTATTGGTATGAATTGCAGGTGGACGTAAACCTCCTAACAGACGACTTAAATTACCTCCGGCAATTTTTGCCTTGGCTTCTTTAGGGATATCAGCATAGTCAATATAAGTTCGATGGGCACCTACAGACATGGTTGGTGTATCCGTTGCAAATATCAATTGATCAATATGCCCCTTTTTATACAGGAATTCGAGTCCTTCATTGATCTGAAAGCGGTCGAAACTGATATGAAAATTAGGATGCCCGGTTAGCAATGGAATTGCATAACGCTGTTCACCCCAGCTTATTCCAGTAACAAGTAATGGTATTGATTTGTAGCGATCAAGAAATTCATTCAACTCTTTCCATCCACCCAATTCAGGAACAGTAACAATGGTAAATACCTTATTATCATTCAAGTAGTTGAGCAGTTCTTGGCTAGATTCGGCAGTCCAATCCCATCCATTAGAAAAGGGATGAATGGTTACAGCTTTGATCTTATACTCAGTCATTTTAACCTTAAGTTCTTTCGGACTTAAGAATTCATTCGTATGATGAGGCAAAATATTCCATATGGGGAATAAATTCTTATGAGCTTTCAGTGATTCGCTAAGTTCCAGATTCGAATACATGGCGTCATAGCTAAGAGACATTGTAGATGCTACCATGGCTCCTGATACAGAGCAATGGTTTAATTCTTTAATCGCATCTTCCAAACGCCACTTTTCTCCTGGATGTTTATACTTTCGGGGGCCAACACGGGTAAATGCGTCAAAATAAAGTAGATCATTACTTTGGGGTATGAAAAAGTCGGCTGTTTTGCCGAGAAGTCCTGTACTGGTAGCAGATAATATAGTGGTTCCGAGTAAAGTAGCAGCGTTCTTTTTTATGAATTCACGTCTTGATTTATACATTTAATATGCTTCTTAGTGTTTAATTGTTCTATTTATTTCTTCGGGTAAAACGTCAATCTTACCATCCGCATCAAGCGGTTTGATATCTAATAACTAATCTTTAGACATAGTTAATATTTTTTTATGAAGCTATAGTACACTGATAATATTGTTACAATTTCGATATCTATCCTGATTCGCCAACAGTCCTAAAAACAAGATAATTGACTAAATTCCAAATTCTACAAATCTAATATTCATGTAAAATCAGAATAATCATTATTTGTCAATGTACATTTCATTTTGATATATATAAAAATCATTTATTTAATTATTTATTGATACTAGTCAGTATCGTTTTCATATTTGAGATACAATATGCAGTACCAGAGCGGAGGATCCCTTGATCACCATCAAGTTTTGGAATATGATCGGCCATCACCGCAGCATGTACTTTTGCATTTTTAAGTTCCTTCATTAATTGATGCATATCCAAATATCCGTCATCGGGAAATGTTTCTTGGAAACGGGGCAAAGGCGATGAAACATTCCGAAAATGCACTTCGAATATCTTCCCTTTCCTTCCATATTCACGGATCATCTCAAATACATCCATTCCCATTTCCACACCTCCTTCTGCCCAGGTACCCGCACAAAAGCATAAGCCCCAATTTTTACTTCCTTGGGCAATTTTCTCTGCACGCTTAAAACCGTCAGCATGTGAAAATATCTTAGCAACCCCATTCATCATAGCCAACGGTGGGTCATCAGGATGCAATGCAAGATTTACACCAGCCTTCTCTGCTGCAGGCAATACCGCCTTAATAAAATAGGTGTAAGAATTCCACATATCCTCTGCACTGTATTCTCTGTCATAGCGTTGCATTTCAAGCTTATTTCTGAAAATATCCAGATCAAATTCCCTTGCAGTATAGCCTCTGCGCTGAATAAATCCTGTACTGTACGTTGTTGCAGAATGAAAAGAATATGCTGCTGTATTTATTCCAAGCTCCCCAATATCCTTCAAAAAGGTACAATATCTGTCAATATCTTTGTCCCTGCCCTCTAAGCCGAGATGAATCTCCTTTGTTGCATAGGAAGTATGCGTGGCTGAATATATTTTTATGTCGAATTGCCCAAGTTTTTTCTGCAATGCCTGGATATGTTCCTTAGAACCTTCATTTGCATTAAATTCAAGCCTTACCCATTCCACACCAATCTGCTTCAGAAATAGCAAGTCGCTGTCTGTTGCATTTGTTTTAAGTCGATGACATACTTTCAGGTCTACACTACTGGAATTCAATTCAGTACCCAGCTCAGTATTATTACCGTAAGTACTCAATGCACCTAAAGAAAGAGCTGCTCCAAGTCCGGCACGCGAATTCAGCTTAATAAATTCTCTTCTTGATTTATTTATGTCCACAGATTTATATTTGAAGAATGAGATATTGAAAATTCATGAATCATCCCTGTAATTTTCAAGATTTTAAAAACACTCCAGAAACCTTACCTTCTCTAGCAATAATTCTTTCCAAGATTTCTATCGAATAAAAAAATTGCCTTGGAGTGTGCAATAAACCATTGGTAACAATTTTCTCAGGTTTACTGGAATAAAGCTTAAAGCAGTCATTATAATAATTTATCACCGTAGGATCATGGCTATGCTCGATTGTCAAAAGGCAAAAGACTAGAACATCATCTAGAGCACCCCAAACAACGTTACCATTCTCATTCAATTTAGCTTTCGGATTGCTTAGTGATAAACCACCATGATCCATATCAGATGGCATTCCTTTTGTGGGAATATAGGTCTTTTCAAGAGTTGATATACCCATTTCAATTCCCTTCCTAAAAGTTGGATAATGTAAAACTCGTAGTGAATCATTCATTACCATCCAACAGGCTTGAATAGAATGCCAGCCACTAACTCCCTGAGGATAAAAATTACCCCAGTTTGGTGCATCAAACGTAAATGGCCTAAAATTATCATCCAGCATCTCGAGTAATACTCCATCATCAGGCCTCCAATGATGTTCACAAATTACACGAACACAATAGCGGGCAATTTTTTCAACCGCAGGATCACGACTAACCTTCAGCAATGGAGTTAAAGCGGCTAAAAAATGTTGCCAGCTTGGCAGACGCCGGGTTCCTGGTTCTAAGGCCTCTGTATGGGCTGAAACATGCTGATAAGTTGGTGAAAGCAGTCTATCTTTTACGGAAATTGCTGTTTTTATTGCCAAATCCAGATCGCGCGGATCTTTAGTAGCAATATATAATTCTGCTAGCCCCTGTATCATATAGATATCTCCATAATGATCCAAAGGTTCAGAAAGCCGTTTACTACCATCTCTGCTAACAAATGATGCCCAACGGTAATCATCTGTCAATGCACTTTTTATGAGAAAATCACGGCCCTTTATTGCAGCCTCCAGATGAAGCTTATTATGAGTGATATGGTTGTATAAGTAGCTGAACATCCAAACGGCACGGCCCTGAAAATACATTCCTTTATTTTCAAAATCAGGTTCCTGTCCCGGACTAATAGCATTAGCAAATCCACCGTATTTATGATCTAAACCACGTTCCCAATTTGGGATATAGATATCTTTAAGATAGTTATAGTGGTATTTAAGTAAATCAGGAAGTGACATCCCACCTAGCTGTTGAACAGTATCCTCAACAATTCCTTTTATAGGCATTTTTTTATCCGTGTTGCCCGGAAACTTACTTTGCCTGCTAACCGAAGATTGTTCGGATGCAAACAGCTCTGGAGCCATACCCAATCCAATAAATGCGCCTAATCCTGATAAAGAATTCTTTTTCAGAAATTGTCGTCTTGAATACTCTCTATTTTTCATGAGTTCTTATATTAAAGCCAAGCTATATATTTATAAAAAAACTATTCCTTCATAAAAAGTAAAGTTTCATTAGTTAAAAATGAGTGCCCCAAAGTACTTAGGTAGATGAAACTGAGGCTTTGGGTTCTGCACTATAGCCCAGGTTAAATAATGCGGATTAGTACTTCTACTTGATGTTTTATAAAAATTTGCCTTCCATTCCACTCCTTTTTCAGGCTGAGTATAATTGGCATATTTTTTCAATAAAGCCAAAGGCATTTTAAACTCAAGATACCAGGTAACCGGTTCATCAATCTCCTTATCTAATTTCTTTGGCAAGGTATGGGCAACTTCAACAATATTGAAATCTTCTTCTTTCACATTAATTCTTTTACCATCTATCTGATAGGCCATTAATGCTGTACCACCTGCATTAATCTCAATATTGAAATATCGTAGCGGCCATTCCTTATCTGGAGAGAAAAAGAACTCCACACAGGCATCCGTTGAAACAGAACTATTAAACTTATCATTCTGAATCCTAACATGTTGGTCTTCTACTTTATAAATAAGGTATAAATTGTCCTTATCATACATCATCTTTGCTTTGACCACCGGTTGAAAGGCCGGAATTTTTCCCATGTAATTCGTAATATTAATTTCTGCTATCTTTTTCCACTGGGCTTTATCCCAATTTGCATCAACTTTAATAGTCCCTTTCAGCTTCTTGACCTTATATACAGCAGGCTTATCGGAAGAAAATGAACTAAACAGCATGAAAAGAAATGCTAAAAACAAAACAGTAGTTATTTTTTTCATCATTTATTTAATTGAATATTTAAACTTTTTCAATTGAGTTGATTTTTATTGCCAACATATTATTTCATTAATCAATGAACCATTTTTTAGGCACATTTAAGCTCCATACTTCACTATCCAGCTTATAATTGGGTTCAGCTGCACCGCCAGCAACCCATATTTTATCTTTAAAAACAAATGCGGAAAGTTCATGTCTTTTAGTCCACTTTAGGTCCGACTTTAACTCAGTCCAAATTTTACCGTCTTTAGAGTACCATACATCACCAATATTTCCTGTATCGGCCCAACCACCAATAACCCACATACGGTCACGATATACCAAAGCAGAAAACCAGATACGCGGAGCCCAGGATGCTGAATTAGTAACTTGGGTCCAGTTTACACCATCTTCTGAACACCATACATCATTCAGAGAGTTGGCTTTTGGAGCCCTTGTTCCTCCACCAATTATCCAGAGCTTACCATCGAATACCAGGGCTTTTCCATGTGTACGTTTTGACCAGGGCGCATTCGCTAGTTCAAGTTTCCAGTTTTTACCGTCCGCAGATGACCACACATCATTAAATAAGGTTGTATCATTGTTTTTATAAAAATCACTTGTGCCGCCAAGTATCCACATCCGGTCTTTAAAAACTGCAAATCCGGGTGCTAATCTGGGGCTCCAGCCTGCATTTTCAGTTTCCAGAGTCCATTTGGCGCCATCAGCAGATGACCAAACCTGATTACTGCAATGTGTACCAGGCAATTTCCTGCCTCCCATCATCCACATTCTGTTCTTAAAAATAAAGGAGGCTGAAAGGTCACTATGTTCCCAAGGTGCTGATTCCAATACACGAGACCAATTTTTGCCATCCGGCGATTTCCAAACATCGCGCGGATTAGCTAATTGTGGCGTAAACCATCCTCCCAATATCCACATATTGCCCTTGAATACAAATTCACCCTGAGAGTCACGGGCCTGCCATGCGGCGTCCCTAGTTTCCTGAACCCAATTTAGAGTACTTTTTTGTGCAAATGTATTCGAACCAATTCCGATTAAAATTCCAAACAAAAGGACCAAACGCTTCATTTTTCTTGAGTTAATTGAACCAGGGTGTAACATTCAAATAAAGACTATCATTTTTTAACCACATAGATTGATATGGTGACAATAATCTTTCTTAAAAGAAAGATTGTTATCTAAATTCTATGTTTCTATGTGTTTAATATCATTTAGTTTAATTTATAGTAATTTTTGATTGACCTTTAGGGATAGTCAGAGTCAGAATTTTCGAATTCGCATCATACTTCCAATTCTTTACAATCATTCCATTATGAATAATAGATTTTGGTTTTAAACCAAAGATCATAAACAAATCAACGGGGCTATCTGATTTTAGTTCGAGAACAGTTTCGGAAGAAGATATTAACAGAGAAGCAGCAACTGTAGCACTGAATTTTAATCCGGAACCATAGCCTTCAAAGGTTTTTCCATCAAAATAGGCTTCTTTAAGCTTGTTATCTGTCACAAGTGCAGTGAATTTAGAAGCATCCGTTTTAAAACCTTCGACACCCGAATCTGAGCTGTCATTTATCCTGAAAAATCCATAATGAATAGAATTTGCTTCATTAAGCATAGCTCCAATCCATCCATTTGAATCGATCCGTGTAGGTTTGAGTCTGGCTGCATAACCAGCATTTGAAGGCATACTTTCAGGTTGCAAAACGGCGAGAAAATCAGCATCTTTCATCTTTTCGGATGAGATGGCAATAAAACTCTCATCACGGTCAGAATTTCTGATCCGACCGCTTAATGCTTGAGGAGAAAGAATGTCCATTGTTAAACGAGCTGAAAGACGGTTTATAGTCATCCTATTATCTGAATAAGAAATGGAACTTTTACCATTGGTATGTTCGGCATGAAAAATCCAGTTAAAAGCATGTGCTTCTGCACTTTTTACGTGATCAAAAAGAAATACAGGACCACTCTTTGAACTCAATAAAGTCCGGGTATATTTTGAAACCTTATTTTTATAAACGTTAGTCAGATCACCAACGGCAGCCATCGCATTATTTCCGGCAAAAGATTGAGTAATTTCAGGATGTGTTCTGAGAGCAGCAATTCCATTTTCAAAATCACCTACTGCCTGGCTTTCGGCGTTCATATCTACCAGCATTACATTATGCCCTATCGCTTGAGTATAATAACCCGGAAAATAAAGATTCCCATAATAATCGCTACTATGACCTGCATCACTCAACAGCTCTTCACCATTATGAGTTAACAGAATAGTACCCTGATC
Organism: Pedobacter schmidteae; assembly: GCA_945901155.1. Lineage (GTDB taxonomy): Bacteria > Bacteroidota > Bacteroidia > Sphingobacteriales > Sphingobacteriaceae > Daejeonella > Daejeonella schmidteae_B. The sequence goes on along the minus strand of CAMDKO010000096.1, from coordinate 1,479 downwards.
TGCATGGTAATGATTTCCATTGGGTCCTGCTTTAAATATCATAACAGTCCCGGAATCTTCCCATGAAGTTCTGGTAACCATATGCCCCTTGCCTTCAAAATGTTTAGACAATGGGAGTGTTTCCCTGCCAATTGGTATAATCCCTTCGGTGTACCACAAATAAGGAATGATACCGCCCCTTGCCTTTCCCGAATCCCAGGATGGTTTCACATATTTATACATGAATGGATCTTTCAACTTATAAACCAGCCATTGCATCGGCTGTTGGGTAAAATTGTAGGTGTGCGAAACATCCCCTAAATCCTGATATGCACCATCCTTTGCCTGGGTAACGTAAATAGGATACTGATAGAACTCTTTCAAATTACTTGTAGAAGTATAATCAACCCCGAAATTCCGCTCTAAGGAGTAAAGAAATTCAACCAATTCACGATAACCCATTTCCTGATACGTGTAGGGTTCATTATAGCTACCTTCCGGCAACATGGTTCGGTCTATAAATTGCCTGGTCTTTGCAAGAATTCCGGATAAATACGGCTCCAAACCGGGTAAATTGGGATCGTCATTTGCAATGGCCATTGCAGCAATACCAACTCCTGAAAGAATCACTCCAATATGGTTGGAATTGCTTGAAGGCATTCGATTCAGTTCTACCATGTCACGGTAAAATGGCTTTATCGAGTTTTCCATAATCCCCTTGCGGACGGTTTTTTGCTCATCCGCACTGAGTAAACTAAATAAGATATCATATCCTATGCCTGCTGCAAATGCTGCAGGAGCTCCGGGATAATAGGTATGATTGCCATTGGCTTCCATCCAGGGATGATTCCATGAAGGTAATTTACTAAGGTTTAAAAGGGCAGCTTTTGCTCTTTCAGCGGCATCTTTGTTTTTTGTTAGTGCATACTGCCAGGCTTCGCTAGTTATCACTTTGGCAAGAGCATTCTGGGTATTATACCAACCTCCCATACCTGCACTTGCATATGGTCCGCCAGTGACAGATTCCGGAGCGACCATATTTTGTGCAGGAAGCTTATCAATTTCAAGTGTTGAAGGTTTATAGCTTTGAATCAAATTATTCAACAGTTTTTTTGCAGGTTCAGGCTCAGGTCCTGCCATGCGGGCATCCAGTTGAGCCTGAGAATAAAATACTCTTGGATGCAGACCGGCTGCATGTTCAGAAACAGGAACAATGAATCCCAAATCCCATGAAAATTGATCTGTTCCGGTTCCCGACTTAGCCCTGATCTTCCATTGACCGCGAGGATCTGTGGGTTTGATTGAATACACGGCATTATTCGACCAGATACCATCTGAAGCTGTCAGATCACCATGGCTCCCATCATCATAAAATTTAATATTGCTTAAAATAGTTCTATTCTCCGGACTAATCAATTCAGCATTAACTTCATTTATGGCTTTACCCTGCTCAGCTGAAATACTCAGGTTAATTGTTTCACCATTAGAGTAATGCTTATT
>CAMDKO010000095.1 GCA_945901155.1 Pedobacter schmidteae | reverse complement strand
GTGCGCCCACCTGGGCTCGAACCAGGGACCAAAAGATTATGAGTCTTCTACTCTAACCAACTGAGCTATGGGCGCTCATTCTACCAATAGGCAGCATGATTTGAGGATGCAATTTTACACAAATCCATTGGAATTCTAAAATTGAATTTAGCAAATGTTTAACAGGCCTGATTTTATTTAAATAACTTGCCGATTCAACAAGTTAACGATCCAAAAGTTCTTGATTTATTGGCGAATTAGGAATCTGCACAAAAAATTTAGTCCCTATACCTATTTTACTCTCTACCCAGATTTTTCCACCATTCTTGTCAATAAAATCTTTGCAAAGCAACAAACCGAGTCCGGTTCCTTCCTCATTATCTGTACCTCTAGTAGTAAAAGTTTCCTGCTCAAATAACTTCTTTTGATTTACTAAAGAGGTTCCTACACCTGAATCAGAGATACACATAATAAAATCTTTTCCCTTTATTATTGAGGTAATCTTGATAGTTCCCCCATGTTTAGAGAATTTAATCGCATTAGATATCAGGTTTCTCACAATAAGCTGGATCATATCCATGTCAGCATAAACCAAACTAAATGGATCTAAATTGTTTTCAGTAGTGATATCCTTCTCTTTGATTTCATGATCAAATAATGTGATCACATTGTCTGTAATAACTTTGAAGTTAAAATAAAGTTGCTTAATTACTTCACCCTGAAGCTGACTTCTTGACCAGAATAATAGATTTTCTAATAACCCGGTGGTATAACTAATATTCTTAGATAATTGGGGGATAAATAATTTAAATTCAGCATCCGAAATCATTCCTGAATTCATCATTTTAATTACTTCATTCAAATTGATAAGCGGCGATCTGAGGTCATGCGCAATAATCGAAAAAAGGCGATCTTTTAATTTATTCGTCGTAATAAGCTGATCAGATTGAATCCGAAATCGATTTTCGATGCCAACCTGTTCTGTTATATCCCTGGTCAGGATAATTAGTCCTTTATAACTATTCCTATTTTCAAACAGTGCTTTTATACTCACATCCATAAAAATAGGATATCCATTTCGCTGAAGCTCAATTTTTATCCTTCCATCTTTTCTACCGATGATATACTCAAATAATTCGGGCTGATTAGGGAAAACAGAATCAATATTCTTGCCAATCAGACTTTCTTCTGAAATAGAGAGAATTATCTTTATTTCAGGATTAAGATCAATGATCCTGTCTAAGTGATCCATAACGATCAGACCTTCTTTCATCGCTTCCAGAACTTTCTCTCTGGCAATTGGTATAATATCCAGTAACCTGAAACGGATAATTCCAATACTAAGCATAAACACCGTTAATATAAATGCAAATGGAGTAATATCGATATGCCCCATAGGCCTGAAACCCAGTAGATGGGCAAGGTTAGCGAGCCAGGGAATAAATGCTGCCAACAAAATAATTAGATTATGACGCTTAAATATAAGATTTGAATTCCTGTCTTTTTTGATTAGTATGACTACCCCTAATGCCAACAGGATATAAAAATAAGTTGTATAAACAAAATACCATGGACCAAATTCAACACTTAATAAAGGAAAAGATTCTGAATGATCTATAGAAATGCTTTTAAAATACAGATGATGAAAATTATTGGTCCAAACCAACAAGAGGGTGATCAATGGAATAATAAAGATCCATATCATATTCTTGATATTTATGTACTTATCTCTACCGGTAAATTTCAAAATGAACAATAACCAGAATGCAGGAATAAGTACTATACCCAGGTATTCAACATTTTGCCAAAACAACATTTGCTCCAGAGTAGTACTTGAAAGTTCAAATCCATAACTTAGTGACCAGATTCCAATACTAAATAACATGTAACCAAACCAGCGGACAACCAATTCATACCTACGGAATATGCGAATGCATAAATACAGTATTATAAATCCGCATAAAATGAGAATAATGGAAAAAAAATTCGGGATAGAGGTCATTAATGAAATTTGATATTCTAGTAATACGGAGAAGCTATATTTAATTTTAAAAATAAGTAATATTTTTATGAATAAGTTAAAAAATATAATTTTTGATTACGGAAATGTAATTTTTACGATAGACTTTAACCGGGCACAACATAGTTTTTCTGAATTGGGAATAAAAAATGTGGCCCAGTTTTTTTCACATAAAGCCCATAATCCAATCTTTGATCGGTTTGAGCAGGGATTTATTTCTGCTGCAGAATTTAGAGCGGGAATTAGAGAATTCGCAGGAATTTCAAGCCTAAGCGATACCGAAATAGATCATGCCTGGAACTCCTTATTGATCGGTGTACCGGACCCTAATCATGAGCTTTTAATGCTCGTTAAAAAAAAATATAGAACATTCCTATTAAGTAATAATAATGAGATCCACTATAACTGGATCATGAATTATTTAAAGAGAGAACATCAATTAGAATCAAATGCCATCTTTTTTGAGAAAGATTATTATTCACATTTGATGAAAATGCGTAAACCTAATCCTGAAATTTTCGAATATGTATTAAAGGAACACCAGCTAGATCCTACCGAAACTCTTTTTATAGATGATAGTCTGCAGCACCTGAAAACCGCAGCATCCCTTGGAATGCAAACTCACCATCTTACAGCAAACCAAAGTCTAGAGAGCTATTTATACGGATCAGGCTTGCTATAAGTTAATTTAAAATTGTTTAAATTAGAACATGCAAAAGCAAAAAATCAGCACGCTTAAAGAATTTTACCCCTTTTATCTAGAAGAACATAGTAATTCGACCAGCAGAATTCTGCACTTTATTGGCACCTCGCTTGTTCTTTTATTAATTCCAACTGCTCTGATTGTCAATGATGCAAAAGTATTGTTCCTGATCCCTTTTGTGGGGTATGGCTTTGCATGGGTCGGTCATTTCTTTTTCGAAAAAAATAAACCGGCTACCTTTCAATATCCAGGCTATAGCCTTGCTTCAGATTTTATCTTATTCTGGGATTTGCTTCGTGGAAAAGAAAAATTTTTGAATAAATAATCGTCTATTTTAATTTTCTGCGTTTCTTTTCTAGTGCAATTAAACGAAGTTCCCTGCCCATTTGCCCAGCAACAGACGTATTCTCTTCTGCCCTTCTGAAAAGATAAGGCATCACCGCTTTAACAGGGCCATAAGGAACATACTTAGTCACATTATAGCCAACAGATGAAAGATTGAAACTTAAATTATCGCTCATTCCTAAAAGCTGAGAAAAATAAACATGCTCATGATTATGCGGAATACCTTTTTCATCTAGAAGCTCGGCCAAAAGTTGGCAACTTTGTTCATTATGTGTTCCTGCTATAAAAGAGATAATTTCAATTTTACTAATGCAATATTTAAGGGCTCGATCATAATCTTGATCTGTGGATTCTTTATCCTTATGAATTGGTGATGGATAATTAAATTCTACCGCACGTTTACGTTCTTTTTCCATATAGGCTCCACGAACTAACTTGGCTCCCAGAAAAAAGTGTTCAATGCTAGCAGTTTTTGCATCTGCTTTCAGTGACTCAAGCTTATCGTTTCGATAGAGTTGATACGTATTAAAAACAATTGCCTTTGTCTGATTATAATTGCGCATCATGTCTAATACCAATGAATCGATCGTATTTTGTATCCAGGTTTCCTCAGCATCTACCATTACCTTAACTTCCAGATCATGTGATAAGCTAGCTATCTGATCTAATCTGTTTTTAAAACGGACAAATTCTGCTTTTTCATTCTCATTCAAAAGCTGCTTTTTATCTAATTTCTCAAGCAATCCAAATCTGCCAAGACCGGTAACTTTAAATACTGTTAAAGGAATTCGTTCATCCCCATTGGCATGTCTAATGGTGTTCTTTATCTCTTCACAGGTAGCATCGAACACCGTTTCATCTTCTTCACCCTCCACAGAATAATCAAGAATAGAACCCACTTTTCCTGCATGAAGCTGACTGACAGTTTGTTCACATTCAAGAATACTCTCTCCGCCGCAAAAATGTTGAAAAATGGTACTCTTAATTAAAGATGTAATTGGCAAGCCTATGTTGAGCGCAAAATTGGTGATTGGCGGGCCAATTTTTGTCAGAAAATTTATACTGATCATTTTAAACAGCCAATAGGCTCGTTTAAGGTCGGCATCCGTTTTTCCACGGAAAGCAATCTCTGTATTATCAAAAGAAAGATTAGTGCTCTTCAACTTGGTTTGTTGCATGTGCAAAGGTAGAAATATTGAGACATTTACATACGAATGCGAAAATTTGTAAGTTTGCTACATGCTTGATTTTACATTAGAAGGAGAATTCATCCACCTGATCCAATTGCTGAAGGCTGCCAACATTGTTCAGAGTGGCGGCGAAGCTCAAATGGTGGTTTCAGAAGGTGGAGTAAAATATAACGGTGAGGTAGATTACCGCAAACGTTTAAAAGTAAGACGAGGTGATATTGTAGAGTGCAGAGGTAAACTAATTAAAGTTAAATGAAACCCATAAAAAGCATCAGTTATTCTGTTTATTTTGAAAACAGCCTGCAGGAGTTAAGTAAATTTCTAATGGAAAGCAAGTACAGCAAAATTTTTGTACTGGTTGACAGCAATACCGAAATTCATTGCCTGCCGCTTTTACAGGACGCCTTAGGTGATCTTGAATTCGATATGATCGAAGTAACACCTGGCGAAGAGAATAAAAATATTGATTTCTGCATTGGCATCTGGAGAATGCTGCTTGATTTTGGCGCCGACAGAAATAGCATCCTAATCAATCTTGGTGGCGGTGTTATAACAGATATGGGTGGATTTGCCGCCTCAACCTTTAAGCGCGGAATTGATTTTGTGCAGGTTCCTACTACCTTACTATCCCAGGTTGACGCGTCAATTGGAGGTAAAACCGGAATCGACATGGAGAATGTAAAAAATATCATCGGCACATTCACCCAGCCAAAGGCTGTTTTTATCAATAACGGATTCTTAAGTACTCTTGATCAAAGAGAGCTCCGTTCGGGATATGCCGAAGTGGTAAAGCACGGACTGATCTATGATTTATCCTTGTTTGAAAAACTGAAGAACATTAAACCTGCTGAGCTAAGCCCTGAGATTATTTATCGTTCTGTTGAGATCAAAAATGAAGTAGTAATTTCTGATCCCTTTGAAAAAGGAATCAGAAAGATCCTCAACTTTGGGCATACTATTGGCCATGCTGTAGAAAGTTACTCTTTACAGCATGATAAAAAACCACTGCTACATGGAGAAGCCATTGCAATCGGATTTATTTGTGAAGCATACCTCTCAGCAAAGAAAAACGGTCTTCAAAAATCAGAGATTCGTGAGATCTTAGATACGATCAGAACTGTTTATCCTGCCTATAAAGTAAAGAAAAACAGTTATAGTGATCTTATCGAGATTATGAAGAACGATAAAAAGAACAATGCCGGAAGGATTAGTTTTTCACTTCTGAATGCCATTGGCAAATGCGACTTCGATATTTACTGCACCGAAGAGGAGATCATTGAAAGTCTTGATTTTTATACAACTTACTAATACACCTCACAGAGCTCAATCAACAAAGCTGACTTACGAAATCACCTCAGCAAGCGGAAAAAAGATTTCGTCACCCGATAGCTATCGGGTTGCTAACCAGCAAAGCGACTGACGAATTTATCCAACATATCGGATAGGCAAATTCGTAAGTCGAGTAGTAAACCAGCAAAGCGATAAAAAAATAATTTTACTTTAATTTTGACAAAATTAAATTTTGTGTTACATTTGAAAAACAAAGAATGAAAAAATTAACTACATATTACTTCGCTTATTTTTACTACCACGGTAAGAGCGGGGAAAATATGCAATAGATCTTAATATAGAAAAATTAGCAAAAAGTCCCTGCCCATAAGCAGGGACTTTTTTATTTAACAGCAAAATGCAAAAAAAGCGAGTAGCAATTCAGGGTATACGTGCTTCATTTCACGAAGAAGCAGCATTCAAATTCTTTGGAACTGATATCGAAGCAATTGAATGTGATTCTTTCAAAAAAACCTGTGAGGTTTTAAAGGATAAAAAAGCTGATTACGTAGTTATGGCCATAGAAAATTCCATAGCAGGTAGTTTATTGCCTAATTATACACTTTTAAGAGAATACAATTTTTCAATTGTTGGTGAAGTTTACCTGGCTATTCAATTACACCTATTGGCATTGCCAGGAGTAAAATTCAAGGATGTTAAATACGTTCAGTCTCATCCGATAGCAATTCGACAGTGCAGCGATTTTTTCGATGAGTTTCCAAATTTACAGGTCATTGAAAGTAGTGATACTGCCGCCTGCGCTAAAAAAATAAGAGAAGAGAACCTAACCGATACCGCAGCCATTGCCAACCTTCTGGCGGCAAAGCTTTATGATCTGCAGGTAATGGAGAGAAGAATTGAATCAAACAAGAAAAACTTTACGCGTTTCCTGATCCTTGCTGATAAGCCAATTGGAAATACCGAAGCCAATAAAGCATCCCTAAGTTTTCAGGTTGGAAACTCTGTTGGTTCACTTGCCGAAGTGCTGAATATTTTTTCTGAGTATAAGATCAATCTGAGTAAGATCCAGTCAATGCCTGTACTTGGCAAACGCAATGAATACAATTTTTATGTAGATATTGAATGGAAAAACCAATCTGACTATGATTCTGCCATCCGTAAAGTATTGAAATATACCATCAACTTCACCATTATGGGAGAATATCAAAAAAACGATAAGGTATAAGCTGCCCAAAATAAATTAAAAACAAAAACCTTTAAAACTCTGGTTTAAACCGGATAAACAAATTATCAAGATGAAATTAAATCTAAAATTACAGCCAATAAATACTTGGTTAGAAACAAAAAATGAGCCTTTATTAATTGCAGGACCATGTAGCGCAGAAACTGAAGATCAATTAATGGCAACTGCTCATTTATTGGCTAAAACAGGTAAAGTGTCTGTCTTAAGAGCTGGAATCTGGAAACCACGTACCCGCCCGGGCGAGTTTGAAGGTATCGGTAGCATTGGATTAACCTGGTTAAAAAGAGCCAAGGAAGAAACCGGATTGCCAACAGCTGTAGAAGTTGCCACTGCAAAGCACGTTGAAGAGGCTTTAGCTGCAGGGGTGGATATTCTATGGGTTGGTGCACGTTCTACAGTTAATCCATTCACTGTTCAGGAAATAGCCGATGCATTAAAAGGTGTAGATATTCCTGTTTTGGTAAAAAATCCAGTAAATCCGGATATTCAGTTATGGATCGGAGCATTAGAACGTATCAACAATGCAGGAATTACTAAACTTGGGGCAATACACAGAGGTTTTTCATCTTACGAAAAAACAGCCTTCAGAAATGAACCCATGTGGGAATTAGCTATACAGCTTAAAACCTTAGCTCCTGATCTTCCAATTATCAATGACCCGAGTCATATCTGCGGCAATCGTGAATTGATTCAATATGTAGCTCAAAAAGCATTGGATTTGGATATGCAGGGATTAATGATCGAATCGCATCTTGACCCAAGTGTAGCCTGGACAGATGCAAAACAACAAGTTACACCGGCAGCGCTATCAGAATTATTAGATCTTCTTACGCAGCGTAAGCCTGAGATAAAGGATAAAGATTTTACTGATAAACTGGCTGATTTGCGTACAAATATTGATAAGATAGATGATCAGATTATTCAGAAAATTGCTGAAAGAATGCAAATTGTGCAGAAGATCGGAGAATACAAACGTGATAATGGAGTAACTATTCTTCAGGTTAACCGTTGGGATCAGATTATGAATAAACGAAGTGCATTTGCAAGTGCCTTAAAACTTGATCTGAACTTTACTGGTAAATTATTAGAACTAATTCACAGCGAATCGATCCGTAAGCAGACCGATATTATGAATGATAAAAAAGGTGCTTAATAAAAATGAGTTCTAAAAGCATAAAAATTTTATCGGCGCAAAAACATCTGAATTGCACCATCAAACTTACCGGATCAAAAAGCGAAAGTAATCGCGCTTTGATCATGGAAGCATTGAGTGAGGGTGCTGTTCAGGTATTGAATGTTTCTGAGGCTGCAGATACAGTCACTTTAAAAAACATTCTCCATACAGCCACAAATAAACCGCTAACTGATCAGCCTAGAGAGGTAAACATAGGCCCTGCAGGTACTGCTATGCGCTTTTTAAGTGCGTACTTTACTCTTCAAAAGGGCAATGTGATTCTCACTGGCTCTGAGCGTATGAAACAACGCCCGATCGGCATTCTGGTTGATGCATTAAAAAGTCTGGGTGCCGATATTGAATATGCTGAAAAAGAAGGCTTTCCGCCCTTAAATATCAGAGGTCCATTGAGGCAGAAAACTGATCAGATAAAAATCAAAGGCGATATCAGTAGTCAATATATTTCTGCCCTACTTTTAATTGCTCCAAAACTGGAACAGGGTTTAAAACTGATCATTGACGGAGAGCTGACCTCAAAGCCCTATGTAGAAATGACCCTGGCCATGATGGAACAGGCAGGCATCAGACATAGCTGGACTGAAAACGAGATCACAATTAGCAATCAAGCATACCAGAAGGCAGAGATCAGCGTAGAACCAGACTGGAGCGCCGCATCCTATTGGTATGCTATCGCTGCATTATCTGAAGAAGCAAGTTTGTTCCTTCCGGGATTGAATGGATATAGCCTGCAAGGCGACAGTAAGATCACTGAGATCATGGCCAATTTTGGCATTACCTCACAGTTTAAAGATGGTGGGGTTTACCTTCTGAAAGAAGCAAAAAAGCTGGAGCGAAAAATCTTTGATTTTAAAGAATGTCCAGATCTTGCACAAACTGTTATTGTTTGTTGTGCAGCACTTGGACACGATGCATTATTTACCGGACTGGAAACCCTGAAAATTAAGGAAACAGACCGCGTAAATGCGCTTCAAACAGAGCTTTCAAAGATTGGTGTTAAGCTTATAGAAAAAAATCAAACCTACAAGCTAGACTGTTCAGAACTAAATTTGAATAGAAAAATTAGCATTAGCACCTATGATGATCACCGCATGGCTATGGCTTTTGCACCACTAGCTCTGCTTATTCTGGAGCTTGAAATTGAAGATCATTTGGTCGTTGAAAAATCATACCCTGATTTTTGGAAACATCTTGAATTAGCTGGATTTGGGATTGAG
>CAMDKO010000094.1 GCA_945901155.1 Pedobacter schmidteae | reverse complement strand
AAAAAACCACCTACATTTTTGTGTAAGTGGTTGACATGCTGGGTGGCATTATTTGCAGTTGCAAGATTTTGAGTAGCCATCCATCCCGGCATCGCAGTGAACGCGATGATGATGAATAAACTAAGGTAGCGTCTTGTATATAGCTTCATGAAAACGCTATAATGTAATTAAATAAAATTATTTGTTGAACCCCTTGTGATTCATGAATTCCCACATACGATCCATCCAGGTATAACTTCCTGTTCCTGGGGCCGCCTTCTGCTGAAAGCAGTGCCCACGTCCGACAAGTGTGTGGAGGTCAGACTGAATTCCCATCCGACGGAGCTGCTCCCAGCATTTCACCGAATTCATCGCCGCCCAACCATCGGCATCGCCGTGGATGAACAGGAACGGACATGTCGCCAGGTCAAACGAGAACTCCGGGACGGGCCGCGCTTCATCCTCGTTGCCACCCTTCGCATTCGGGGTATCCGCTCCGTCTGTGAGTGCGTATGCCGGATAGATCGCGACCGCCCACTGCACGTTGCAGGCAAGCTTGTCGAGGTCGTCGATAGGCCCATAAGAACGGCGTTTCGAGCTGGTGGCACCCATTAGCGTCAGGTGCCCGCCGGCCGAGGAACCCATGATTCCGATACGGTCGGGATCAAGCCCCTTTGCAGCAGCCTCATTGCGAACGATGCGAATTGCGCGCTGAAGGTCTTGCCACGCCGTAGTGTGCTTGGCGAGCCCGCCCAGCGGCCTCGGCGTGCGGTATTTAATCGTCACTACCGTCATTCCCTTTTCGTTCAAGTAACGCCGAGCCGGCGCTACTTCGAATCCATCCGGGTCGTTACCCGTATAGCTACCGCCCGAGTAGATGATCTGGATTGCCTTTGTTTTGAGTTCCTTCGGTAGGTGCCACTCAAGATAAGGCAGGATCTGGTTTGTCTGCGCATCTGGCATTTTGCCTTCCGGCCAAACAGGCTGCTTTTGATATTCACCACGGGCATCATTGTTCGGATAACGGGTCATCAGATCCACTTCCTCCCCGAGACGTCCGTCAAAATTCATCTGGTGAAAGTACTCGGCAATCCGGTCTAGCCAATGATCATAGGCGGTACCGTTTTCGCCTTTGCTCCAATCACCCATGAAGCCATGAGGGCGGTCCGCGAAGAGGTGGATCTCTGCAGGGATTTTCATCTTGCGAAGCTGGCGGTAAATCTGCGTGGAGCCATTCGGTGAGTAAACGTCGGTTCCTCCGTGGAAGAGCGCCATCGGACAGGTCTTAGCGTCGAACTTGAATACGTCCGAAAGCTTGACGTCGATTGCGTCGCCTTCGCGCGTGTTGGGACCAACGAGGCCGTCGGTGAGCGCATAGGCAGTGTAGACTGGCACCGCCCAATTGAGGTGGCACGGAATCTGGTCGAGCGCGTCGACCGGTGCGTACGCAGGCGTAAGCGCGCTCGTGGCGAGCAAGACTGTCAGGTGCGAGCCTGCGGAGAACCCGAACGCGCCGATCTTCTCCGGGTCAAATCCGCGCTTCTTCGCATCGTTGCGCATGAGGCGGACAGCGCGCTGCCCATCCTCCCAAGCGCTCTGGTAGATCGGTAACCCTAGCGGACGCGGCGTTCGGTAGATGAGTCTTGCGCAGACAAATCCAAGCTCGGTGAATTTTTTTGCGGCCAAATCAATCCACCCTTCATCGCCGCAACCCTGGTAACCACCGCCGGGAATTAGCAACATACAGCCGCCGTTTTTCGCTGCCGGTGGCTCGTACCAGTCAAGATACCCCATCGCATGTTGCCCAGCCTTAAATCCCGGCACCTTCGCCTCTTTTGTGGTTGCCGCAATCTGCTGGGTCTGGTAATCCGGCATCTTACCTACCGGCCAAAGCCCGACCCGATCCCCGGCATAAGTCAAAACGGCGGCCAATAACCAATAACTAAGCACCAATGTTTTTTTTATCATATCGCTTTACTTTTATTTAGTGATCGTCTATTCAGCTGCGGCCTGGTTTCCAAACGCTACGACTTCGGTAAGAATTTTTCCCCCAACTCAGCAACTTTCGCCAGATGCTCGATGCCATCGAGCGCATCCCCGGCGTAATGTTCATAATCAAGAACCTCGACTCCCGCTCCATCTACGAAACGAGAATCAAGGCTACTTCCAACGAGGTAGCCTTTCTCATTTTCCTCCGAAACCCTTGCTAAGCTTGAGATCAATATTCAGGTACAAAAAGACCTCAGCGTTATGAAGATTTTTTAAGAAAATGAAGGCGTTGAATTGTATTTAGTTGCATTTTGATAAAACCGAATTCAGGGGGTGGTTTCCTCAGACAGAGTTTAAAATTCAAATACCCATCTTGCCTTGATAAAAAATGGAGTTCCAGGAGTAAAATGAATTTCTTCGACAGTAGCAATTTCATTTTTTAATTTGCTTTCGGTTAAAAATTGAGTCTCTTTCCATTTAACATTAAAGATATTTTCTACTGTTAATCCAACACTTGTTTTATGTGTAAGCTTATAGTTAATGTTAGCATCAAAAACATTATAACCATATGCCTTGACAGAGTTATCCTCATTAGCAGGCCTATCTCCTAAAATTCTATATCTGAAACCCCATTTAATTTTATTGCCATTGTAATTTAACCCTCCTGTACTACTAAAGACGGGAGCTAATGGTAAATACTGAAATCCAACAGGATTATCAATTGAGCGGCCAATGGTATAGTTTGCATCAACATCTGTAAAAAAATTTCTCACTATCTCATACCTCATTGACAATTCAAATCCTCTTCTAAAAGTTCTTCCTCCTGTTTCAACCACAGACTCGTCACCAACATAAATAAATTCTTGATCTAGTTTTAATGCCCATAATGCTGCATTGATTACTAAGTTATCAATTGGCTTGGTTACAACCCCAAAATCAGCCCCCCAAGCAACTGGCAAAATTTCTCTTCCATTTTCAGGAACCACTACACGAATATCATTGCTATGAAACCCTTTTCCAATTTTTAGATACAAAGAGGTCGTATTATTTAATTGATATTGCATATTTAATTTCGGACTCAAAATCCCTTTGCTTAAAGATTTATAAGGTATCTTATTTAACAGATCATTGTATCCAAAAACCAAATCCTCCAATCTTAGCGCAGCATTTAAAGTCCAACGATTAATTTTATAAGTTTGACTTATATAAGTGGCAATATCTAACTCATTACCTATGCCATTAGATAAAGGAGCAGTAACAATATCTCTATTCAAAGTCCTTGATAATTCTAAATGGTTGATATCATCATATCTTACGCTTCCTCCTATTTTTAACTGCAAAGAAGCCCCATTACTAAAATATTCATCTTTGATATAGTATCCGTTATATCCAATAATATTCCTTGCTTCCTTTTGTCTTATTTGATCCCCATTAATTGGGTCGAACTTGTAAAATGTAAAATTACTATACAACTCAAAATTGCACTTTGTAAAGTAAAATTGATTTTCTAATGTCGCATCATTAGGTAATATTGAACTTACTTTAACACTCAAATTAGTTTTTGAAGTTTGTCCGCCTTCATTATTATCAATAGCACCAAACCAGCCAATAGACCCATCTTCAATAGCTCTTTCAGGTATTTGTCCTGAAGCATTCCATTTACTCCAAAATTTTGAAATTTGAGTTGTGAAAAGCGTTTTACCTTTCTGTACCTGATACTTACTTATAAAATTATATCGTTTAAATTTCTGTGGGGAATCAAATGGGCCATCAGTATGATAAGCCTCAAGACCAACATATGCACTCTCGGATTGTTTTTGTGGCAATAAATTAAATAATCCAACTGTTCTAAGGGTGTTAAACATGCCGCCTTCCACTTTAATCAAATGATTTGGAAGTTTGTCAAATGTTTGAAGCGACACATAACCCGCTGTTGTAAAATCACCTTTGTCTGCATAATAAGTCCCTTTGCCAAAATCAATTTCTTTTATTGTTTCAGGTATTACAAAATGTAAATCAGCATATCCTTGACCATGTGCGTGACTCACCATATTTACAGGAAGTCCATCCACAGAAACATTAACATCTGTTCCATGATCCACATCAAATCCTCTTAAAAATAATTGTTCGGCCTTACCTCCACCTGCATGTTGACCAATAAATAAACCAGGCACCAATCTTAAAACCTCTTGAGAATTATTTAAAGGTCTTATGGATAAATCTACTCTATGAATATTACTCAATAATTTAATTCCTAATTTAGAGCTTACCTCAATGTCTTTTAAGGAAGTTGCCGATGGAGTCATTAATATAGTAGTAATTTCATTTATGCTTTTGACAACATAAGACATACTTCCATAGCCCAAAGAACAAAGTATCAGCGTATCGCCAATAGACGCTCTTATTTTAAAGAACCCATCCTTATCTGAAAGCGCTGTTGATTTATTAGAAAAGATTGTCGCTCCATCAATAGGCACGAATTTTTCTTGATCTTTAATTTGGCCAATAAAGAGCTGAGCATTGATAATAAAAGGGCAAAATAATATAGAAATGAAAGCAATAATTCTCATTACATATAAAGTTAAATAATAATAGGGAAGGTTAATATGATTAAAATCAACGTTCCCTTTGTGTATAATCGAAAAATTATTTCTTTTTTCTTGATTTAAAATACAACATATATCCAACCACAACTAACATGATTTGCGCCATGGCCCAGAACATAGTGCTAAAATCTCTCCACTCCTTTCCTGCAAAATCCATAAAATGGTGTTTATGTAAGAAATTAAAAATCATAGCTGCATTGTAGTCATGGTCATCTACCCTAACGGATAACTTTCCACTTGTGGTTTCAATATAAAATCGTTCATTTTGATTTTTTGCATAAGCCACTTTCCAAACTGGCAGACGTTTATTTACAAAACCATATTCCCCTTCAAACTTAGTAATAACCGAGTCGCCTTTTACATCATTATCGCTATTCCCACTAAAGGTATTAGCTAAGTAATGTGCATACTTTTGATCCCCATCTTTTAGAACTGTGTAATTTGATGTATTGATATATGCAATTTGAGGCTTAGGCACTTTCATCTCCTTCATCAAATCCTTAGGTTTTTTATCGCCTCCTTTAGACCCAGATGCATCCTTTGTTGACACTTGGTAGTATTGACTACTATCCATAGTTACCAAAGATATATTTGTGACAGGTTTATTAGCATATTTAGTTATGCTATCTATATTAAAATGTGTACTTGCAGTTTGAAATACTGCTTTATCAAAAAATTGATCTCTGGTATCTTTATCAAATTTAGTTATTGCTTGATAAAACCCGCTAAAACTAAACATTAGGGTGAATAATGAAATGGAAGCTGAGGTATAACGATGTTTTCTTCTTGCAGCTACCATTTCGTTTCCTTTTACATTTTTGGATTTGGTGGTAAAAAAGATATACAAGCCCATAATACTTGTTATAAAGGCAAGCCCAACTAATAATAATTCAATATAGATACGGCCTGCTCCTAAAAAACTAAGCCACTCCCAAGTATGAATAATAACAAAGATTCGAGAAAATAATGCTCTCCTATTATCTACCGCAAAAGCAAAACGACCTTGACCTGTTTCCACATAGACTCTTATGCCATCTTCTCTTTTAAATTCTACTTTATAAACTGGAAGCACTCTGTTTATGTTTTTATACTCATCATCAAAAGATGTTAGTTTCTCAACATCTGTAACTATTGCTCCTTTTTTAGGCTTTAAAACACATACAGTGGCAGCGTCACAACAATCAGCAACTGGAGTTTCTACAATTGGAGCAGTAGCTGTAGCATCTTTTTTTGAACTGTCTTTTTTTGCTTCTCCTTCTAAAAAATACCTGGCTAAATATTGGGCATAAATCCAATCCCCTTTTTTTAGAAGTTTGCCATTTTTAACACTCAAATACAATAATTCATCTTTACCTATAAGTTGTATTTGATAAAACCAGTTGGTGTCAATATGAATTAATCTTACATTTTTAAAAGAATCAATCTTGTTAATAGATAATGCTTTTTCTAATGTTATTTTCTCATAGCTACTGTCTATTGCTTTAGCACTTAGAAACTGAGTGGCAACCTTAGGTCTAAAACTAGACATAATAGGATGCATAAAACCACTAGCCGCCCATAAAACCACAGGTATTGCAATCACAATTGAAATGATGCGATGCCATTTGTATATGTTTTTCTTGATCATATGCTTTGCTTTAAAAAGGATAGGGAATGTAAATCACATCTCCTATCCTCATTCTAAAAATTATTTTCCGAATTTATAAGACAAGCCCAAAGTGATTTCTCTTGGGTCGCCCATATTGTAAGTTCTGTTATTCACTCCAACAGCAGTTCCTGGGGCAGAAGTTGCACTTACTGCATAATATTCATTCAATGCATTCAAAGCATTAACCCACACCTCTGCTTTACCTATTTTATAAGCTACCCTAAAATTGGCTACAGTATAACCACCATAGGTGTATTTATTTAAATCATCAGTGAAATATTTGTCTTGATGTTGCCACTCTGCACTAACTAACAAGCCTTTGATAAATTTAGGTTTATACACCACTTCAGCATTCGCAATGAATCTTGGGGCCCCATTAATTTCTTTGCCATTGTAGTTTACACCTTTTACAACATGATTGATGTATTTGTGTTTGGCATTTGTTCCACTAAATCTAAAATACCACTCTGCATTTGGCTTAAAATTAATGCCGTATTCAATTCCCATATGTTCAGTCGAACCCGCATTTTGGTTTTGAGAACTACCATCTGGCAATCTCACAGATATAATTTCATTAGTTCCTTGCAATTTATAGATACTCCAATCGGCATACAACTTATTTCCACCTAAAGCAACCCAACCACCAATTTCATAATTTTTGAAGGTTTGAGGTTCTAAATAAGGGACTAATACTGAATTAAACAACTCGGTAATTTGAGGTGGCACATAGCCCTCGCTATAATTACTATACAACCCTATTCCTTTGTAGTTATAGGTGAAACCTAATTTTGGAGTTACTCGTTCAAATGTTCGTGCGCTTGAAGGGGCGCCTGTTTTTAATTCATTCTTAAAGTCATAGTTAAACGCGTCATAACGAATTGCAGCAACTGCTTTAAATCCTTTAAAAGGACTAATCTCATAATCTAAGTAAACAGCCGTATTTCTAATACCAGTAGTATAATTGCTCAACAATGAATCCGGTGTCTTTTGTGTGTAGCCAACATATTTGTTGGCTACTGTATCCTTTTTAATGGAAATAAATTGAGCATAATAGGATTGTGGGCTAAAATCTAAAGATACACCTGCTATTAATTTTCCATTTAGCCAATCAAACTTTTGAGTATGTTGCGCAATTACTGAATTTGTTTTAAAGGAGTTGTCATTGATTTGACCTTTAAATATAGTTTTATTGGTGGTCGAAGCAATTGAATAAGAAGGGTTTTGCTTTATAGAGTTGTCTCTATATAAAAATGAAATGCTTGTTTTGCTATTTTTATTCCATTTTTGAGATAATATTGATTTATACCTCAAAGCATACACGCTTCTATATGTAAAAGTTTGTAAAGAGCTGAAATTCTTTTGGAAATACTTTAAACTATCTAAGGCTCCAGTCATATCGCTATAGTAGTCAATGTATGCTAAAGTGTTTGTCCAAGTCAATTTTTCATTGGCTTTATAATCTGTTCTTAATGAAATAGATGTTTTATTAAAATCACTATGTTCTACTGGGCCATCTTTTCTTTTAGCATAATATCCACTTGCTAAAACACCCCATTTACCAATAGTAGTCCCTATCTGGCCATCCGCTCTTTGGTAGCCAGTATTGTTAAATTGGGCACTTACATTTCCTCCCGTATAAGCAGGTGCAGACTGTGTAATGATATTCACTGCGCCACCTATTGCTTCGCCTCCATATAATGCAGATGATGGTCCTTTTACCACTTCAATGCTTTTCGCAGCTGGCAAATTCATTTCTAATAATGCATTGTGATTGTAAACACCCGTTGTTCTAATTGGAATGCCATCTTCCATATAAAGGAAAAGGCTTCTTGTAGTCATTGGTTGGCGAATACTCATTTGATGTTGCTCGTTGCCTAAATTCACCATGTACACACCACTCACTTTATTCAGTACCGCATCAATTCTTTGTGCTTTTGCATCTTCAATTGTTTGTTTACTAATGGTAGTAATTGCAATTGGGGCTTCGCTTCTTTTTTCATTTGTTTTATTTGCAGTCACCACCACCTGGTCTAAAATATTTTGGGAAGGATTTATTGCTATCGCTAAATTTTCGGACGAAACCGAGATGGTTTTAGGCTCATACCCTACTGCAGTAACTGTTATTTTCGTTTCATTTGTTGTTATAATAAAACTGCCATTTTCTTTGGTGGCAATTTTGGTCTTAGTATCTGCAATAACAGCTCCTGGTATGGCTTCCTTTGTGAATGCATCATACACTTTTCCTGTAATATTTTTTCCTTGTTGAGAAATAGCAACATTACTAATAAGAATACATAATATATATAAGATTAATTTTTTCATTCCGATTTAGATTTAAATAACAAGATATCCCTATCCGCAAGTGACCCTAGTGATGCATAATTGCACTAAGGACATTGGTTAGGAAATAAAATAAAAGATAAAACTAAGCCCCTGGAGGATGGAATATCGAACCTATGTAGTTTGATGAGAAGTCATCATTATAGGTATAAAAAGTAGAAATGTTTGTAGTAGATACAACTTGAATAGAAGGAAAAAAAGATTTTGAAGACAACACTACTTCAATTTGATTGAATTTAGGCGCAAGTGCATTTGTACCATTGCCGCCTTCCTGCTTTTTCATTTTTTTAAGCATCTGACACTTACCATTACAATGCAGCATGGGTTTTGCCTTGTTCACACAATTCTTCTTATAGGTCTCTAAATTCACTAAATAATCTGCCATAGCTAAAGACCTTGAAAAGGTCTGAGCCAAGAGTGCAGTGAATAATAATATGACTATAGTATATTTCAAATCATCGCAAAGGTAAGTTTACATTAATAAAAAATGAAATTTAAAAACATATAACCCAAAAAGGGGCTCAATATTATATTATAATACAGAAAAATATTGAAAAGCAAATTACTTACACTTAATCTCTAATATCGCCCTAACATCACCTGCAAATTCTTCCAAACTCGCTCCTATTGAGGCTTCATGAGCGTTCCGTAACCTGTCTCGATAAAAGATCGATTTATTCAGCGTTCCACTTATCCCACAGCGCTGACATTT
>CAMDKO010000093.1 GCA_945901155.1 Pedobacter schmidteae | reverse complement strand
TTTTTTTGTTGATCAAATGGCTTGGAAAGATCCCGGATATACTCCACCAGTTGCCACTGCTGCTCGTCAGATAATTTTAACTTATAGCCGGGCATGATTCCTTTACCCTCACGTATTTTCCAGTATAAAGCACCATCACTTTGCTGCCTGACCCAAGCTTGCTTAAAATCAGGAACTTCCTGAGCAGTATGTTCCTGCGCATAACCTTGTCCTTGCCCACCATGGCAGCGAATACAATACAATGTGTAAACCTCTTGTGCTTGCGGAAGTGTCAGTGGTTCAATATTATACGGATTATAAAGACTATCTGTCCAAGCCGGAGCTTTCCAGGGCTGCTGAATAAACTTATTGGTTCCACTGAATAAACAGAAACCAATAGAAATAAAGACCAAACAAACTCGTAAAGTGTTCATATTAATTAATTTCCAGGATAAATCATTCTCTTTCTTGCATTATCCTCGAGATCTTGGAGCACCTGCAGGTCGGTAATCATGCCGTTTTGCAGTCCATTCCGCATCGCCATACTCACTCAGGCTCACCTTACCCTGCATGGTATTTCCATCGGTTGTTCCGGTAAAAGAAAAATTGATACGCACACCATCTTTGGTATAGGAGCTCCTGATGGTTACCTCACTGCCATGCAGGGTTCCATCCAGATCGCGAGATCCGATACTTGCAACATGTGTGCCTATCAAACTAGTGTCTTTCTGCTCAATAATCAAGGTCTGATCTACTGTACTGGCAGAGAACTTCATTTTCAGATCCCATTGCCCGCTCAGGTTAAACGCTGCTGCTCCTGTAGCTCTTTTAATCATCGGAGGATTGGTAAGAATCGTAAACAGGCGTTCGGCAATGATCTTTTCCTCACCCGCTTGAAGCGATGTAGTGGCTACACTGATATTAGGTTGCAGGTTTGGAGGAAAGGGCAGAAAACTTCCGGCTCCACTTACTGAGATCCGGGGGCTTCCATCCCATAAAAGTTTTTCCATATCCTCACCTGTCAATGGAATGACTGATTGATCCCATTTCACAGTCAAAGAGGGTGCGCGGTTTGAACGAGCCTTAGGCTCAACCAATTCAGTGATTACTCCTGGAATAGTTGAAAGACGTTTCATGATGTGGTTAGCCCATGAAACCCAGGTCTTCCATTCGACTGCATGATCACGCTTAAACCACATTTCTACGGCGGCTAACATACCCATGATTTCTTCCCTACCCACTTTAAAACCACGACCGAAACCATGATGAGGACCCGCATTGATACGCGAAGCAATGATTAAATCTTTACGACCAATCAATAACCCGGCACATTGTGGTCCGCGGAGATATTTACCCCCACTATAAGCAACAAGATCAGCACCCTGCAATAAATGAGGATTGGGAACTTCTAAACCTTCGGCAGCCGCATCAACCAAAATAGGAACACCCAATGGTTTAGCAACAGAAGAAATTACTTTTAAGGATAAAGGTCCGTTTTCGGAACCAGATCCAGCAAGAACAAGGATCATAGCAGTTTGCGGACCAATAGCCAACTTCAGGTCTTCAAGCGTAGAAACCTCTATCATTTTAACTCCCACAGCCTTGGCCGCAGCATCATACGCAGTACGGGAATAGGCAGGAATAATCACCTCATCCTTCATCCCAGTAAGGTCAGGTATCATCCAAAGTTTATCCGGATCGCCGCCTGTAACGCATCCAGCAGTAGCTGCAGTTATTGCCGCCGATGCGCCGCAGCTGACATAAGCAAATTCGGCACCAGTTAATTTACCCAAGCGTTCGCCAACAGCATCCATTAACTCATCGATCTGTACGTATTCGCGAACCGCATCATCCATAGCCTGCTGAACTTCGGGCATCATTTGACTTGCACCAACCACGGTAACCGTACCTCTTGCATTGATCAGCGGCCTAACCCCTATGGATTCGTAAATGCTTTTCTTGGCTTTCTTAGGCATTGAAGAAACAGCCCCGAAAGCAGATTCTGAAACTGCTCCCGCTAAGGGTAAAACACTCAAACCTTTAATTAATTCTCTTCTTTTCATATTGAATAGTATTACAGGCTTGGCAGTCCACCCACTACTTTTGGCAGCGGATTTGTTAAACCATTCAGGTCATAGAAAACCCGCCCGCCTTTGACAGTTACCTCACATTCAAAGCGTTGCTTACCTTCAAGTCGTTGTCCCATTTGATCGAACACCCCAAACTTTCCTTTGCGGATACGTAATACCGTAACATCTCCTTCTGATCCTACCGAGAGATTACCAAGCTGCTCCCGGTGAATGACCTGCGCAGGTTTCCAGGTTACAGAGTTGATGATCGCTGGAACTTCCATTCCTAGAGTTAAAAATTTATTCATCACATTGAGGATGTCTTTCATTGCTGAATTCATGCTTCCCCCATGGTGATCTGTGCTAATTACATCTGGGAAAAAACCTGCTTTAGTAGCCGGAATAGCATGACTAAATGAAAAGCTTGCTGCTCCATGACCCACATCCCATATTACACCTCTCTGCCGGGCTTCAAAAACAAAGGGTCTTAATTTACCCGTTAAGGGATCAGTAATAGCTTCACGCTCTTTACCGCCGCCACCATAGGTATGGGTATAAATATCGCCCGGACGAAATTTTTTCATGGTCAACTCTTCTAGCGAAAGACCACTGCCGCCAAAATCAACAATCACCGGAATATTTCCAGCAATTTTTCCGGCTTCAATAGCGCGGTCAATCGGCACCCAATCTGGTTTATTATAATGTGCAACTTTAAATCCTACAATCAGGTCATTGTACTTTAATGCCATATCAGCAGATAAACGCGCATCCATGTCGGCATTATTTTGCTCAGGTGGCCCTCCGGTCATTCCCTCACCAACAATATTTAGAAATGCTAAAACCCGGGTTCTCGCTCTGTCGATGGTCTGATCTTTGAATTTTTCAAATGTCCTCCAGCCTGCACTTCCTGCATCCACAACGGTTGTAACCCCAACACGAAAGGTAAATCCATCAGGCTGATTTGCATAATAACTGTTCCTTAGATAGTTGTCGGGCTCAGTACCTGCAAAATTATGCGTGTGCATGTCAATGATACCCGGAGTAACAACTAATCCCTTTACATTGACCACCCGAGATGCTGTTTTAGGATCAATATTTTTAGAAATTGCGGCAATTTTACCGGCTTTATTGATCGCAACATCCATTAATTCATTGATGTCGTTTTTAGGATCGATCACATGGCCGCCTTTAATGATTATTGCATATTCCGGATCGGCTGATTGAGCACGTATAACCTGTGAGCTGAGAAGCATAAAAATTAGGAGATGTATTTTTTGCATTATTAAATGTGTAATTTGATAGGATTGATTGTGATTTTTTGAAACAAAAAGCTAACTATTATTAATAGAAAAGCAGCATTTAGACTATTGCTATCTGTAGAAAAAAATAGAATTGTTACGGATTTATTAATTGGAGAGAAAATCCCAATAATCAGTATTAATAGAAGAAGAATACAATGCTTCATTAAACAGAATTTTTCGTATTTCAATCCACCCAATTATAATGATAAATTGAATGGATTGAAATACGAATATAAGAAATAGCTCTAGGAGCCGAAACTAAGTTTTAGAGTATTAAGGCAATAATGCAGCGGTTTCTGCTGCAGAAGTTACACCAGGTGCAAGTTCAATAACTTTAAGATTTCGGTAAAAAATTTGAGCACCTTCAGATTCAAGACAGAGGTATCCTTTTTTCTGGCTGGATTTTCTTATGCCATTCACAAACTTACCGTTTACAGAAAGTTTGATCACACCGTCAACACAAACAACTTCATAGGTATTCCATTCGCCCTTGCCATTTACACGGTTTTCAATTGACTTGCTTCGATCGCCTCTTGGATTATCAGCAATAGTTGTTACACCTTGCACTCCAAAAAGTTCGCCATGAACATAGGCAATTGGAGGTTTAACACCATTTCTTATATTGAGATCGACCCACTCCAGGTCGAGCATTTGAATCTCTACTCCATCTGGTAGTGGATTTTTACCAATAGGCTTTGCACCGCTCCAAGCAAATACGCCAGAATTACCGCCAGCTTCCATATGCTTCCATTCAACATGTAAAATGAAATTTTCATATTGCTTTTCAGAACGTATTACACCAATGGGCAGACCTGTATTAGAAAGCGTTCCATCCTTCATTAATTTCCAGGTTTCTTTTGTTGTATTGACATTCACCCATTTCAATTTATTTTCCTTTTCCTTGGCTTTGGAAAGCACGGCATCCATACTTGTAGAAGTGCCAAACTCAAATAAGGTTTCCTGAGAATAGGAGATATGACTGCTAATTAGCAGAATACTAAGGAACATCAGTCCTTTTTTTAACGAGTTATTCATAATTTGTTTTTTCGGTTCTAAAATCATTCTATAGTCTTATTACTCGCCTGGTTGGTATTTTCAACAACCAAAGGTAAGGATGAATCATGATATCGTTCTCACTTTACGTCTCTGCGTCTCTGCGAGACAACCTTTTTAATATTTATATCTCGTACATGTGTCTCTGCGAGACAAACCGTCTAAAAAATATACTCTCGCAAAGACGCTAAGACGCAAAGGTTTTCAATTAGTATGAAATTTTGTCCGTCATTGCTTTGCGTCTCTGCTTTGCGTCTCTGCGTCTCTGCGAGACAACTCTTTTAAATAAATAAACCGCGTAAATTTGTCTCTGCGAGACAAACCGTCTAAAAAATATACTCTCGCAAAGACGCTAAGACGCAAAGGTTTTCAATTAGTATGAAATTTTGTTTTCCATCTCTACTTTGCGTCTCTGCGTCTCTGCGAGACAACCTTTTTAATAAATATATCTCGTACATGTGTCTCTGCAAGACAAACCATTTAAAAAAAATACTCTCGCAAAGACGCAAAGGTTTTCAATTAGTATGAAATTTAATTTCCGTCATTGCTCTGCGTCTCTGCTTTGCGTCTCTGCGTCTCTGCGAGACAACCTTTTTAATAAATATATCTCGTACATGTCTCTCTGCGAGATAAACAATCTAAAAAAATACTCTCGCAAAGACGCGAAGACGCTAAGGTTTATATATTATTTACAATTCTGGTTATTCCATTTTTAATATAAGGTTCATTAAAATTAATTAATAATCCAAGTTTTATACCAGTAACCTTTAAATATGTAAGTAATTGTTTAGGATGAACTGGCGCAACCGTCTCGACTGATTTCAATTCAACAATTACTTTATTTTCAATGATTAAATCTGCTCTGAAACCAATTTCCATTCTTAACTCATCCCAAATTAAGGGAATTTCTTTTTGTCTTTCAACAGTCAATCCCTGTTTACACAATTCATAAAACATTATTTCTTCATAAACTGATTCAAGTAGGCCTGGCCCAAGTGTATAATGAATTTGATAAGCAGTGTTTACAGTTATTAGAGATATTTCGTTTTCCGTCATTGCTTTGCGTCTCTGCGTCTCTGCGAGACAACCTTTTTAATAAATAAACCGCGTAAATTTGTCTCTGCGAGACAACCAATCTAAAAAAAAATACTCTCGCAAAGACGCTAAGACGCAAAGGTTTTCAATTAGTATGAAATTTTGTTTCCGTTATTGCTCTGCGTCATTGCTCTGCGTCTCTGCGAGACAACTCTTTTAAATAAATAAACCGCGTAAATTTGTCTCTGCGAGACAACTATTATAAAACTTTAGTAATTCCAGGGATCGCTGGTTCAGGAACAGGCCATTTCAAGTCCCAAGCATATTGATTAAAATCTGGACCAATAACCTGATTAGAATTCATTGCCTGTTCCCAAGTAATGGTTTGTCCGCTATAGGCTACCATCCTACTCAAAATACCTAGCATGGTACTGTTAACCATAATTTCACCATCATTCATAGGCTTACCCGAGCGAATGGAAGCAAAAAGCTCATCATGCTGCACCTGATACATGTCCTTCTTTTCTCCTTGGTAGTCCCAATTATTTTTTCCGCTTATTTTATGGGTCTGCCCTTGATAAAATGCAGTGCCTTCTGATCCTATAATCTCTATTGAATTTTTGCCTGAACAGCCATCCTGCTGACGGCAAAAATTATACCCTTTAACGCCATTTGCAAATTCAAATTCAATAGCAAAATGATCGTAAATATTACCCCATTGCTTTTCTACTCTCGACTGTCGCCCACCTGTTCCAAACGCTCTTATTGGCATTTGACTACCCAATGCCCAGGTCATCAAATCTAAGTTATGAACAACCATTTCTACGATAAAATCGCCAGATAACCAGTCGTAATAATACCAATTACGCATCTGATATTCCATTTCTGTCCATTCGGGTTTACGGGGGAAATACCAGAGTCCGCCACCATTACGCGTAGAGTTAACCATTCTAACTTCGCCAATGTCGCCGTTCTGAACTCTTCCAAAAAGCTCTCTCTTTGGAGGATCATAACGGAAGCAAAAACCCGAGACTAGCGAAAGGCCTTTTTCTTTTGCCTTTTTTGAAGCAGCTAAAACCTTACGTACTCCCGGAGCATCAACAGCGACAGGTTTTTCACAGAAAATATGTTTGCCTGCTTCTACAGCGGCAACAAGCTGATCGGGGCGAAAACCAGGAGGAGTAGTCAATAAAACCACATCAACATCCGATTCCATTACCCGTTTGTAGGCATCGAAGCCAACAAATCTATTCTCCTTTGGCACCTTTACCTTATCAGGATGGGCTTTCAAAAGTATGTCATAGGAGCTATCCAAACGATCCTGAAATATATCAGCCATAGCGGTAATGATCACGTCAGGATCGGCTTTAATTGCCTGACTGGCTGCACCGGTTCCTCTGCCACCACATCCGATCAAAGCAACCTTCAAAACACTTTTACTTTGAGCGAAGGTAGTCTTTGGGAATGCTGCACTTAATCCGATCGAACTGCCAATAACAACTGCTCCAGTTGATTTAATAAATGATCTTCGATCTGTTGTTCCAGACTTTGCCATAGTTATAGTATTGATTTTTATAGTTCTTATAAAATAAAATTATATCAGCCAATTGCCCCTCATGCAATCAGTCTTTTAGGGCTAATGCTTGCTAGCGAGAAATTATCTCTATTAAAAACAAATGCCTCTATTTTAATGCTCTTCTAAAATAGTTAACACTTTCAGTCACATCTGGAACATTGTTATACCAGTTATGCTCATATTCTACTGATAATAAACCCTTAAAACGCTGGCGTTTCAACTCCTTAATTACTCCGTCGATATTTGAGACACCCGTTCCCCAATGAACATCATGTGCCTCTTTTTTATTTTTTTCATTTAAATCTTTAACATGTAACTGGATAACATGTCCTTCTAATTTTTTAAGTGATTCAACCGGATCAAGCCCTGAACGCACCCAATGGCCAATATCAGCACAAGAACCAAGGCGTTTACTTTGTCCTTGAATAGCCGAAAATAGAATATCTGGATTCCAGTAAGGTGATGGCTGGGGATGATTGTGAATGGCCAGATTGATTTTGAACTGGTCACACAATTTTGATATCAGGGGAATATCTTTTACATCTGGTTCGGATGTAAAGTTTTCTAAACCCATCGCTTTTCCAAATTCGAATAACTGTAACCAATCTGCATCGCCTTTAGCATTAACTACCCCATAAGAAAGCATTTTGATTCCTTTTTCCTTCAATCTCTGTAAAATTTTAGTTCTTTTTGCAGCATCCATATGAAAATCCATTTTACCTTCAATGCCCCCACCTATAGCCTGACCTGGATAAGCTTCTACATATTTTAAACCGCAACTATCGATTTTATCAATGGCCTCAAAAAATGTAAAGCGATTAAAGGTATAGGCTTGTGCACCTAGTTTCCAGCCTAATTTAGCTTCCGTATTTTGTGCCAATAAATTATTTACTACACCAAAAAGGCATATATTAAGCACCAAAAAGAGAATCAATTTACTTTTCATCAGCGTATAATTTGTTTAAAATTTGAATGATATGAATGAATTAAAATATTAACTACACTACAAGAAACTATCCGATCAATTAAGGCCTTATTCATACCATGAATAAAATGCCATATTCTACATCAGAAATTTGATTGTAGCTTTTAGTGAAGGTAATAAAAAAATTATTATTACTAATTTCAATCTTAGGAGTGTTGCAATAGGAGTACTATAAATTCCTAACGTAAAATGGCATTTCGGAAAACATGGAATGTCAAGTAGATAAAATACCTATAACTAATACACATTTACATTTGTTTGATTTGAAAAATTCATGCTTTTTTGGTCAAATAATGCGTCCAAAATCAATCCTAATTTTATCAAAATATTCAGATGTGCCTTTTGGTCTTCTGCGAAGATTGGTCAGCGGTTTTACGGGCGGATTTATACATAAATTGATTTAGAGCTTTTTAAAAAACAAAGTGTAATTTTCCGAACAAGACCTGAAAAGCAAATACCATCAAAACGAAGATTAAATCTGTAGCATATGAAAAATAAAATCGACTTGAACTTCCAGATAAGTAAAAAAGCTTGGTTAATTATCCTTTTACTTTTAACAGCAAATATATTGGATACGAATGGCCAGCCTACCCCAACCTACAGCACGGCAAGAAACGGTAAAATGTTCCAAATCTTTCAATTTCCCAGAAATCAAATGCCCCGAATCGACGGTGATAAAAGTGATTGGGACATGGTGCCTAAAAACTATACATACGGAACAGATCTTTTAAATGATACAGAAGATGGTAAAGGCACCAATATCGACCCAAAAGATCTCGACGTAAAAGTGAAAATCGGCTGGGTAAAGGGATTAAACCGTATCTATTTTCTATACGAGGCTTATGATGATTTTTGGGATTTTGAACGTTTCAATCCCGAAGGTTATTTGAATGATATTTTTGAATTGGTTGTGGACGGTGATTTATCTGGTGGTCCTTTTATTCAAAATCCCTCATTAAATCCTGCCAAGCTAAAATGGCAACCTCAAAGCCCTTCGTATATCGAAAATCATTTTAACTTTAGTGGCGTACATGCACAGAATTACCATATTTTTACACCCCCTGTAAACAATGCATGGGTATTGGTATGGGGTAACCAATCTTGGATTTCTGAGTTTCCGCATGCAAACCAGGCCTATTCTTACAATTTTAAACATGGCGAAAGCGGCAGTTTGATTTTGGAAGGATGGATTACTCCCTATGACTATGCTCCGTACGAAGGGCCGCAAAGGGCCATAGAATCTGAACTAAAGGAAAATAAAGTAATCGGGCTCTCTTGGTCAATATTAGATTTTGATGGGGGTAAAAGAGAAGGCCATGTCAATCTCTCCCATAATGTTAAAATGGTTAGTAATGCCTCCTATCTTTGT
>CAMDKO010000092.1 GCA_945901155.1 Pedobacter schmidteae | reverse complement strand
CAGGAGGTAGTTGAAAATGTAGAAGACAATGAGGTTGGCACAATAAATAGAAAGGAAAACTGGGGCAATTCTATAGTGATTAAACATTTTGAGGGGCTATATACTAAACTGTCACATTTGCGTAAGCATTCAATAAAGGTCAAAGTAGGCGAATATGTTAAACAGGGTGATATAATTGCTGCCTGTGGTAACTCTGGTCGCTCTCCAGAGCCGCATTTGCATTTTCAAGTCCAGACTACTCCATACATTGGGAGTAAAACTATGGCTTATCCCATGAGTGCTTATGCTATCAAATCAAACGGTAAAGCACAAGTAATGGAGTATGCAGTACCAACTGAAACCAATAGACTAAGTAATCTTACTATTCATTCAGATTTAGATGCTGCTTTTAATTTTCAGCCTGGATTTAGAATGAATGTGCATCAAGAAGGAACGGCTATTGATGCCAACTGGGAAGTGTATACCGATGCCTACAATAAAACGTATTTCTATTGCCATTTAACCAAATCGCTTGCCTATTTTACTCGCGCCCTCCATTTTTTCTATTTCAATTCATTTTATGGCGATCATTCCAGTTTGCTTTATAAATTCTATGTGAGTGCATATAAAATTGCGCTCTTTGTTGAGCCTAGTCATTTGGTTAAAGACGAGTTTCCTCTTCAATTATCTCGATCAGGTTTTGGCAAGTGGATGCAGGACTTGATTGCGCCTTTTGGTATTTATCGCCATTTGGAGTATGAGTCTACTAATACCTTGATTGATGGTGCCGCTTTTAATCAAGCTATAGAAGTTAATTCTAGACAGTATCTTTCTTCATTCAAGCATGAAATCAATAGCATTGATTGCACTATTATAATCAGTGATAAACTAATTTGCGCTTTCAGCTTTTTGCAGAAAGGCAAAAAAATAAATGTATTATGCAAATAAAAAGACTGATCTATACGCTGTTAGCGATGATTATTTATACTTCTGCATTTACGCAGGAAATTTCAAGTTTGCAGGCCGCTAATGCAACTTCACTTCAACTATATAACCAGTATCAATGGACCGACTTGTTGAAATTTGGAAAAAATAGTATTGATTCGGGTATAGATTTTCCATTGTTACGTATGCGAACTGGGTATGCTGCATTTATGCTGGGTAATTACAGTGAAAGTATGCGCCAATACGAAAGTGTTTATCTTGCTGATAATGAAAATGAAATATCAATTTACTACCTCTATTTAAATAATCTTTTACTCAATAATTTGCAAGGGGCACGTTATTATGCTTCACAACTTGGTGAATCTGTTCGAAAAGAAAATGGCATCATTCCTTTTAAGATTTCTCAATTAGACGCAGAGTTTAGCCAGAAGAAGCCAGATGCTACTTATCGGGGCGATGCAAGTTATACTCGTTTTGGGTTAACAACATTGCTTGGGTATAAGATTACACTGCATCAATCGGTGGCATTTTTTAATCAGATGATTAACGAACCCGCATTAACCAGCGTTATTAATAATAATGCCATTAATAATAATCAAAAAGATTACTATGCCAAAGCAGATCTAGCGTTTTCTGGAAATCTTACTTTTCTTGGGGGCTTTCACTATTTTAATACCCCTTTCAATAACCTTCTATATCATAATTTAGTAGGTTTTGGAGGTCTTAATTATGCAAGCAAGCTAATTCAGTTAAAGGGTTTGCTTCAAGTAGGAACAATTAGGTCTGCATCTATTAAACAATTTGATGCGGTACTTACTACTTATCCGCTAGGGAACACTAAATTTTATACTATTTCTAGAGCAGCTTTTGCTAATGATTTAGCGCTAACTCAAGTGCTGGGTTATTCGCCAGTTAAAAGAGTATGGCTTGAAGCAAATACCACGATTGGTTCCTACCGTACAATGTTAAATAATGATGCAATGTATCTTTATGATGATATTGATCTGAAAAAATCCAGGTATGGAGCGAGTGTCTATCTTTCAATGGGTACAAAAGTAATGCTGCGTATGAATTACACACATGATGTGAAGATTCGATACGGAAGTCCCACTAGTTTATTTAATCAACAATCAATCACAGGAGGTTTACAATGCAATTTTTAACTAAAACAATCGGTCTATTTTTTTCGGTCATCGTTATGGCTTTGGGGGCTAATGCTCAAAATCAAGAACAGTTGCAGGGGGCTTTTCGCGAAAGTTATCAAGCAGAATTTAAAGGCGATTGGGATAAAGCAATAGCCCCTATCCGCAAAATTTATAAGGAAGATAACTATGAACTTAATCTCCGTTTAGGATGGCTTACGTATAGTCAGCGTAAGTATGATCAGGCTATGGAGTATTATCAAAAAGCAGCCAATCAGAAAAAATACAGTGTTGAAGCTCGCTCTGGTTTTGCTACTGCAGCAACAGCTGCCAAGCAATATGATAAGGCCTATATCAAGTACGAGGAGATCTTGAAAATTGATCCTTACAACTCCATTGCTAACTATTTGGTGGGCGTGCATTATTATTATGTTAAGAAATATGATACTGCAGCGAAATATTTTGAGTTAGTAGTCAATATGTATCCCTTTGATTACGATGCAAATCATATGCTGGCCTGGTCATATTTATATCTTGGAAAAATAGATCAAGCAAAAATTTTATTCCAGAAGGCACTTTTAAATAGACCGGATGATGCTTCTGCAAAAGATGGATTAACAAAGTGTAAATAATTTACAATTGCCTCTTAGAAATATATCAGATACTGCCCTTTGGGTAGCCGTTTACCGGGCAGATGAAACGGAAAGGGCTGATGCTATTTTCATTGATAAATATGCCCGTAGTTTAGCAGGGAACAGAGGAGAATCCATTGTGCAGGCAATGCAAAATGGAAGAAAAAATAGTTGGTCATTTGTTGCACGTACTTATTTGTTTGATAAAATAATTCAGGAAACGCTTAAGAATGGTGTGCAGCAAGTAATCAATCTTGCATCAGGTCTTGATACTCGCCCTTATCGTTTAGAGCTTCCCTCTCAATTAAAATGGATTGATGTTGATCTTACAGAAATTATCAATTACATGGATGCTGAGATGGCGGGGATTGTTCCTGTATGTGAAGTTGAGCGGATAGCATTGGATCTTTCTTTGCGTACAGAGAGGCGCAAACTTTTTGAAAGTTTAGCAGCTAGAAAGCTAAAAACCCTGGTTGTCGCAGAAGGTTTGATCGGGTATCTTTCTGAAAAAGATGCCAGTACACTTTCCTATGATCTTTCTCATACCTTGTCTTTCGATTTTTTTTTATTGGATTTAATGTCTCCGGGCATTTTGCCATTAATAAATGCAGAGATGGGATTGCTGCTAATTGATGCCAACTCTTCTCTTGTTTTTGCTCCCGAAGAAGGAGAGGATTTTTTCAGGCTATTTGGGTGGAATCCAGTTGCCTCGCACTCCAAGTTTAAAACAGCTGCTTTACTTAATCGTTTGCCCGACTCACTTTTGCAGTATGCTAATATGCCCGAACCTGATGGCCCTAAAGGTAATTTTCCATGGTCGGGGGTTTGTTTGTTTAATAATATCTTGTTTAGATAAATTCATGTTAATACTAGCTATCAGTTGTCAGTTGTCAGTTGACAGTTATCAGTTACCAGGATGGGGTACGGTAGTCAGACAACAGACAACGGAACAAGGAATAAAGAGCCAAGAACCAAGAACCAAGAATCAAGACGAAAGAACAAGAAGTAAAGAACAAAGACTTTTAGGGATGATACTTCTTTCCTAATCCTACCTCAGACTTCCTACCTCAGACAACAGACAACAGACAACAGATAACAGACATCAGTTATCAGGATGGGTAAGGTAGTCAGACAACAGATAACAGAACAAGGAATAAAGAGCCAAGAACCAAGAACAAAGACTTTTAGGGATGATACTTCTTTCCTACTTCCTACCTCAGACAATAGACATCAGTTATCAGTTATCAGGATGGGTACGGTAGCCAGACAACAGACAACAGACAACAGACAACTCCCCTTCCTGCCTCCTACCTCACTCCCCATACCCCAACCCATACAACGCTTTCCCGCTTCTAGTACCTAAGTGTTTTTCGTTTTCAACCACTAAGTCACCATTCACAACTACATATTTAAACCCTTTAGAGTAAGCATGTGGTTTTTGAAAGGTAGCCATATCGTTTACTTCTGCTTCGCTGAATATCACGATATCAGCAGCATAATTTGAGAGTAACAGGCCTCTATCATTTAACCCGAATTTTTGTGCAGCTAATGAGGTCATCCTGCGAATTGCATCCTCCATTGAAAGTACGTTTTCATCTCTGACATATTTGCCTAAAACCCTTGCATTACTACCATATCCACGGGGATGAGGCATTCCGCGCCCAGGTACAGGAACGCCAGCATCAGCACCAAACATACTGAATGGATATTGCATGATGTTTTTCACATCAGCTTCATTCATGCTGTTATATACCATTTGGGCACCACCTTTTTCAACCATATCCATAATGGTTTCGGCTTCAAATTTAACTTTTGCCTTTCTGCCCAACAGCTTATTTATTTCAGAGATATTCTTTCCATTGTAAGTGGTGTCAGAAGGATAGTTGGCAACAACTGCATAGCTGTAATTAGGAAATTTATAGCCTGCTAACTGCTGTAACATTTCTTTTTTGATCTGAGCCCGTACAAGCGGGTTGTTCAAACGTACCTTCATGCTATCGTTTCCGCCTGCAAATGCCCAGTCTGGTAATCGTATTCCCAGATTTGTGCTGCTTGCGGTGTATGGATATTGATCGATCGTAACATCCCAACCGTCAAGGCGGGCTTGTTTTACTAAGCCAAGGGTAATGTTTGATTTACCCCAATTTGATTTACCACCTATCTTAAAGTGAGAGATCTGTACAGGAATATTTGCTTCTTTACCAATATTTATTGCCTCATTAACGGCATCAACTGCACTATTTTCCTCGTTTCGTATATGAGATGCGTAAACACCCTTATACTTTCCTGCTGCCCTAGCCAGTCCGCTAACCTCTTCCGTTTTGGCGAATGTACCTGGGATATAGATTAGTCCTGTAGACAAACCAACAGCACCTTGTTTCATTGCTTGTTCTACCAGACTTTCCATCTTTTTCTGTTCCAGATTAGTGGGTGTTCTGTTATCTCTGTTCATGACTTGTGCTCGGACGGTATTATGCCCGAATAGAGTCGCAACATTAATAGAAGGCCTGATGGTATTGATTTCTTGAAAAAAAGAGCCAATATTTTCAGCCGAACCTCCGCAATTGCCAGTAATAACTGTTGTTACGCCATCAAAAATATAGTTATTAGCTGTGGGAGTTTCAGTAATACCCCCTTCAATATGCCCATGAACATCAATAAAACCGGGTGCTACAATTAACCCTTTGGCATCAATAGTCTTTTTGGCCTGAATATCAGTTATATTTCCAATTTTGATGATTTTACCATTTTTTACTGCCAAATCACCATAATACCAGGAATTTCCTGTACCGTCATAAATTTTTCCATTTCGAATAAGCAGGTCTGCTATTGTTTGTCCATTTACCACAAATGAGCAAAAAAATATAGAACCCAATAGAAATATTGTTTTCATGTTCTTAGTGTTAAAAATCAAGCAAAAAATGCACGGTTTGTTCAGATTATTTACTGCGGTTTATAAAAATGTATTTAAGGCTAATACTCCAAATAATCCCATAATGCCTACAATAGTTTCCATAATGCTCCATGTTTTAAAAGTATCTTTTATGCTTAATCCAAAATATTCTTTAAAAATCCAGAACCCGGTATCATTTACATGAGAACACATTAAGCTACCGGCACCAATAGAGAGTACCATTAGTTCAGGATTAACTTGCATAGGGCCAATCAATGGTTGTACAATTCCTGCTGCCGTTAATCCTGCAACTGTTGCAGAGCCCACTGCTATTCTTAGCATCGTTGCAATTAGCCAGCCCAGTAAAAGTGGCGATAAGGTGGAGTCTTTAAAAAAGCCAACTATGGCATCAGCTGTTCCACTATCCAGTAATATCTGTTTAAATGCACCACCAGCTGCAATTAGCATGAGTATTGTTGTTACGGCATTTAAGGATAAAGCTGATTTATCCATTAACGTTTTCATTTTTATTCCTCTAGCAATACCCAAAACAAAGATGGCTATCAACAAGGCAAGTAACATGGCAATGCCGGGATCACCAATAAATAGAAGAATTTTTGTAATGGAGGATGTTGCAGGCAATAATAAAATACTTGCCGTGGCAAAACCCATCAAAATAACCGGCATTAGTGCTACGATAACACTGGTACTGAACCCAGGCATTTCATTGTCTTCAAAATGTTTTATATTAAAAATTTCTTTAGGTGGGTTGGCTTTGATTTTTTTAACAAACTCAGGAAAAATTATTCCGGCCATGATTATTGCAGGAATAGATACCAGGGTTCCATACAATAATGTTTTCCCAATATCTGCTTTAAAAATAATAGCAATAGTGCTTGGTCCTGGATGCGGGGGTAAAAAACCATGGGTTACTGAAAGGGCACTGGTTAATGCAATGCCTAAATAAACCAGAGGCTGTCCAGTATTTAGCGCCACAGAAAATACCAAGGGTATTAATATGATAAAACCTGCATTATAAAACATGGCAATGCCTACTACAAATCCAGTTAAAGCCATTGCAATTTTGATTCGTTTTACTCCAAATAAATTTACTAGGCCAATACTTATTCTTTGAGCGGCCCCTGTTTCAGAAAGTATACTTCCGAATAAAACGCCAAAACCTAAAATTAATAAGGTAGACCCAAGTGTACTCCCAATACCATTACTGATAGATTTTACAATAGTGGATAATACCATAGAATTGCACAATCCTACAAACAGCGTTGAGAGAATCAATGCCGTAAAGGCATTTAATTTTACCACCATTATGAGAATCAATAGTAGCAGTATGGAAGAACAGAGGATTAGTATTTGTATCACAATTTTAGGTATTAGTAAAAAGAATGTGTTTGTATCAAACTATTCAGCTCCGATTTTTCGTGTAATTAATCTTTAATGGCCTGATAAGTTAAGGCTCTGAACTTTTCAACTACCTCATTATGTGTTCTTGCCTGTAATTGTCTAAAAAACAGGTAAACCATTTTTTCTTTTGGATCTACCCAGTAAGAGGTTGCAAATGCTCCTCCCCAATTAAATGTGCCAACCTGGGCGGGAGCACTTCCGCTATTTTGGTCAGTAACTACTCCGAATCCTAGCCCAAAGGTTCCACCTGAATAGGGTACACCTTCAATTTGATTAGTTGTCATCATTCTCACTGTATTGCGGCCTAATAACCGTTTATTATTGTAAACACCATTATTCAGTAGCATCTGAAGAAAAATGCTATAATCATAAATGGTAGAACTTAAACCGGCACCGCCAGAGTAATAGGCATGTGGAATGAGCGGGTAATTTGAAGTCGCTATACCGTTTAACATTCCTGCATTTGCTTTTACTAATTTTCCTTGAGGTGTTTCAGTATATAGATTTACTAAACGATTAGCTTTGCTTGCGGGGACATTGAAATAGGTATCCTTCATGCCCAATGGCTCGAATATCCGGGTTTTAAAAAATTCATCAAGACTTACACCAGATATTATTTCTACCAAACAACCCAAAACGTCGGTATTCAATCCATAGGTAAATTTTTCGCCCGGTTGGTGCATCAAAGGTAATTCGCCAAGTTTAGTCATCGCCGAAAGTAACGTTCTGTCTTTGACACCTAAACCTGCAGTGATATTGTTTTTTGCATAGATTGCATTGGCCTCTTGTGAGCCTATTTGCGCGTAACCAAGGCCTGAGGTATGAGTTAAAAGATCCTTTATAGTAACTTCTCTTTTTGCAGGAACCGTAGTGTAGCTGGTATCTGCAGAGTTAAAGTTTAGCATGACACTTTGCTTCTTGAACGAAGGGATATACAATGAAACTGGATCAGTAAGTAATAATTTACCTTCATCAAAAAGCATCATAATTGCAACGCTAGTGATTGCCTTGGTTTGTGAGGCAATTCTGAAAATGCCTTCTTTCTGAAGAGGCGCTTTTGTATCGAGGTCATTAAACCCGATAGCCTTATGGTAGGCAACCTTTCCATCGCGGATAATCAAAGCTGTTGCTCCGTTCATATACCCTTTCTCTACCCAATCATTCATCGCAATATCTAGGCGCTTTAAATGTTCGGCAGAGAACCCGGCCGCTTCTGGACCTGTATTGGTGATCGTTTGGCCTACTGTTTGAGAGATGGCATAGCCGAAAAGAATAAAAAACAAAATGTACTTCTTCATGATTAAACTTTTAATTATGCTATAAATATATAAATATTGGTTCATTGAAAAATCGTCGATTACTCCCGACTAAATTTTTAATTAGTTAGTGATTATTTAATCAGGAGTTCTTTGGGCAAAACCGGGTTACTCAGTAATTTTTCAAATACCTCCCAGCGTTTTTCAGTATCTGCGCCATTTGACTCAATATAATTCCTTACAAGATCTTGTCCGTAATTATAATTGATCACGTAACTTCTATATTTTTTAATAAAGCTGATTGATTTAAGGGCTGTTTCTTTGTTGTAAAGACAATATTTGATCAGCCAATCCAATGCTTGTTGATCAGTCATTGTTTGATTGACGATACCTCTAGCCGCTTCATTTCTGGCATAGTTAAGTTTGCCCCTAATGGCTAACGATTTAAAATAAATACCAATAAATGTGGTATCAAGGCCCGCCAGAGGAAGTAGTTTCTCTTTTGCAAATCTGATCTTTTTATCGCCCGGGAATACCAGGTCGATACCATAATTGGCGCTGCCTTCAGCTATAAAAGACTGCGGACTAAACAAAGGATATAGCGAAATTTCAACCCAGCCTTTATCCTGATAAAGATTTTTTTCTAATAGCATATTGTACACATGATGCCCCGGATAACTTTCATGGCTCCCCACATCAATGGCTCTTTCAATAAAGATTCGGGTATCGGTATTGATCTGGATTACACTGGTGTAATTGCCTTTATACCAGTTGTATCCACTCCAGGGCTTATCCTTTACATATTCTATAGTGAATGTTTCAGTTTCAGGCAAACTATAATAGGCTTTAGTGCTTTTTCTTGCTTCGGCTATGGTGGTTTTAAAAATGGTATCTAGTTTATTTTCAGGAATGATGAAGCGGTTAGCAAGATTTTGGAATCTATCCTGAACAGTCCCCTTGCCTGGCAATAGCTGATTCAGCGTGTCGAGCAAAAGTTTATAATGTTCTTCAGGATAAACAGGGGCAGAAATGCCGAACAGTTCTTTAGATTCTTCATCAAACGTTTTGAATTCGCCTGAATAGATTCGAATACGCCTATCAAACGCCAAAAGTTGCTGTGACATCCATCTGGCTCTGACCTTACTGCTATCGTTTAGTTTTTCGGTACTATTTTTTAAACTAGTTCTTAGTTCTGTAACCAGATTCAGCAGACTGTCTTTTGGAAAGATACTTGATTTAGAAATGGCTGTTTTCAGTGAATCTGGACCATAATAGGCATCTACAAAATCAGCATCGTATTGTCCGATAGTCAGACCAAGACGAACATAGTTTTCTGCCAGATAGTTGAGTTG
>CAMDKO010000091.1 GCA_945901155.1 Pedobacter schmidteae | reverse complement strand
ATATTTTGAATAATAAAATAGAAGTTTTAAGGAAAAAACAAGAAGAAGCCCTTTTGGGTGGAGGAAAGGCCAGAATTGAAAGCCAGCATAAAAAAGGCAAGCTTACAGCCAGAGAGCGATTGCATTTTTTGTTGGATGAGGGTTCATTTGAAGAAATCGGAATGCTGGTTATGCATCGTTCCACAGATTTTGGCATGGAGAAAGAACGTTATCCCGGCGATGGAGTTGTCACTGGATATGGAACAATCAATGGCCGACTTGTTTATGTCTTCTCTCAAGACTTTACAGTTTTTGGAGGGTCGCTTTCTGAAACTCATGCCGAAAAGATCTGTAAGATAATGGATCTAGCCATGAAAAATGGTGCACCCGTTATCGGATTGAATGATTCAGGAGGTGCCCGAATTCAAGAAGGTGTAGTTTCTTTGGGAGGATATGCCGATATATTTTATAAAAATACCATGGCATCGGGAGTAGTTCCACAACTATCAGCCATTATGGGGCCCTGTGCAGGAGGCGCAGTTTATTCGCCGGCCATTACAGACTTTGTTCTGATGGTAGAAAACACTTCCTACATGTTTGTTACCGGACCCAATGTAGTTAAAACAGTGACCCATGAAATTGTGAGTTCTGAAGATTTGGGAGGTGCATCAACGCATTCTACAAAATCAGGGGTCACACATTTTGCCTGTAGC
Source organism: Pedobacter schmidteae (assembly GCA_945901155.1). Lineage (GTDB taxonomy): Bacteria > Bacteroidota > Bacteroidia > Sphingobacteriales > Sphingobacteriaceae > Daejeonella > Daejeonella schmidteae_B. Next base: position 8,985 of record CAMDKO010000091.1, on the reverse strand, counting down.
AATGAGCTTGATGCAATCAATCATATTAAAAAACTTCTAGGATACATGCCTCAGAACTGTGAGGAAAATACTCCTGCCATTGCCTACGAACCTGGCGAAGAACAAAGACTGAAGTTAAATAATATCATTCCTGAAAATAATTTACAGCCTTATGATATCCGGGAAGTAATCACAGAACTGGCTGACCAAGACTCTTTCCTTGAAGTGCATAAAGATTTTGCGGAGAACATTGTTGTTGGCTTTGCAAGGCTGGCAGGCAGAAGCATTGGTATTGTAGCAAATCAACCTGCATTTTTAGCAGGTGTACTGGATATCAATTCATCGGTTAAGGGCGCCCGCTTTGTACGCTTTTGTGATAGCTTTAATATACCACTACTTGTTTTAGAAGATGTTCCAGGTTTCCTGCCCGGTACAGACCAGGAATGGAATGCCATTATTACCAACGGGGCTAAATTATTGTATGCTTTCTGTGAAGCTACGGTACCTCGAATCACAGTGATCACCAGAAAAGCCTATGGTGGCGCCTACGATGTAATGAATTCCAAGCACATTGGTGCCGACATGAATTACGCATGGCCAAGCGCTGAGATCGCAGTTATGGGAGCTAAAGGAGCCGCTGAGATCATTTTCAAGAAGGAAATCGCAGCAGCAGATGATCCAAATGCACGATGGATTGAGAAAGAAAAAGAATATTCAGATATTTTCGCAAATCCTTATCGTGCAGCAGAACGAGGCTTCATAGATGAGGTGATCGAGCCTTCAGAAACCAGAAAAAAACTTATAAAAGCTTTTAAAATGCTTGAGAATAAGGTGGTTAATAATCCGAAAAAGAAGCATGGGAATATCCCATTGTAATTTGGTTTTATCATGTCGCATATTGAGCAAATATCTCATGAATTAACCTGGCGTATACGCAGAGAAGTTTTATATCCAGGGCAGCCTCTTGATAAAATCGTTCTACCTAACGATGAAAACGGAATACACCTCGGATTATTTGACCATAATAAATTGATCAGCGTACTTTCATTTTTTAACAATGACCAATCTATACATTTAAGAAAATTCGCAACTCTTGAACCCTATCAGCGAAAAGGTTATGGAACTGAATTATTAAATTATTTACTCGAAATAGCTGAAGCAGAGAATTATGAACGTATTTGGTGCAATGCCCGTAAAAATGCTTCAGGATTTTATAGTAAATTTGGATTTAAAGAAACAGAAAACTCCTTCCAAAAGGATGGACATGATTTTGTGATCATGGAGAAAATATTAAAAACTAAATAAGAAGATGGCAAAAAATAAAGATCATAAGCACATCCCAGTGGTGACAAAGAAATCACTTGCTTTTTTTGAAAAATATATAAATAATCCATCTCCCACAGGATTTGAATGGGAAGGTCAACGTCTTTGGCTAGATTATATCAAACCGTATATTGATGAGCACATGGTTGATAATTATGGTACTGCAGTTGCTGTGATCAATCCGAAAGCTAAATTTAAGGTGGTGATTGAAGCTCATGCCGATGAAATATCCTGGTTCGTAAATTATATTACCAAGGATGGATTGATCTATGTCATCAGAAATGGTGGCTCAGACCATCAGATTGCTCCTTCCAAACGGGTGAACATCCATACCGACAAAGGAATTGTCAAAGCTGTATTCGGCTGGCCCGCCATTCATACTCGCAGCGGTGAGAAAGAAGAAGCTCCAACTTTAAAAAATATATTTCTTGATTGTGGCTGTACTAGCAGTGATGAAGTTGAAAAACTTGGTATCCATGTGGGTTGTGTCATTACCTATGAGGATGAATTTATGGTCCTGAATAATCGCTATTATGTTGGTCGTGCTCTTGATAACCGTGCAGGTGGATTTATGATTGCTGAAGTGGCGCGTTTATTAACAGAGAATAAGAAAAAATTACCTTTTGGATTATACATTGTTAACTCTGTGCAGGAAGAAATTGGACTACGTGGAGCAGAAATGATCGCACACCGTATAAAACCAAACATTGCGATCGTGACTGACGTTACACATGATACGCAAACACCGATGATCAGTAAGATCACGCAGGGCGACCTTGCATGCGGAAAAGGGCCTGTAGTTTCGTATGCGCCAGCTGTACAAACCAATTTGAATAAATTATTGATCAAGGCTGCCGAAGCAAATAACATCCCATTCCAACGACAGGCATCTTCCAGATCAACCGGAACAGACACCGATGCTTTTGCTTATTCAAATGACGGGGTAGTTTCTGCCCTGATCTCACTGCCTTTAAGATATATGCACACCACAGTTGAAATGATTCATAAAGAGGATGTTGACAATGTGATTAGGCTCATTTACGAATCTCTTCTTAGTATTCAGGTTGATCAGGATTTCAGATCTGTAAAGTAGCATTAACAAACATTATAGCAACAGATATAAATCAAGTGGTTTTATTTTTATTGAATTTTTAGGAAATGAATCTTTATTTCGAATATTAGTTATTAATAAAATAATATGGCCTTAATTCTCTGCTAAGAGGCCAGAAAATTTAAAAATTGAATGATTAAACGCACCGTCTTAATACTGATAGCAGGTTTTGTATGTACAACAGAACTTTCAGCTCAGCAAAACACAGCCTATCAAAAGCCACCCCAATCACTAATCAGTTTGCTTGAAGCTCCACTTAGTCCGGGAGTCAGAATCAGCTCTGATGGCGAGACGATGCTTTTATTAGAGTTATCAGGTCTTCCATCGATCAATGAGCTATCACAGCCTGAATATCGACTTGCCGGACTTCGGATTGATCCTTTAACTAATGGCCCGAGTCGATCAACTTATTTTAAAGGAATAAAAATAAAATTCCTGAGTACTGGCCAAGAGTCAGTTTTTGCAGGATTACCTACAGATTTGAGGCTTTCAGACATTACGTGGTCACCTGACGAAACTAAGATTGCATTTACCCATACCAGCCAAACCGGAATCGAATTATGGGTTGCCGACTTGAAATCACTTGCAGCAAAGCGACTGGGTAAGGAGCATATCAATAAAACTTACGGGAAAATTTTTGTCTGGAACCCAGATGGAAAGACAATTCTTGCTCAATTTGTTGACCAAAAAAGAACTGCACTAACAGACCCCAAATTAATACCTCCTGGTCCGGTTATTCAGGAAAACACAGGAAAATCTACCCCTGCTCCAACCTATCAGGACTTATTGAAAAGCCCTTATGACGAAATGGCTTTCGATCACTTTTTAACCTCACAATTAAAATTGGTTAGCATGGAAGGAGAAAGCAGTAATTTTCTTCAGCCACAAATCATCCGTTCATTTGAATATTCTCCAGATGGAAAATATATTCTGCTTTCCAATATCAATTATCCCTATTCCTATACGGTACCCATAAGCTTATTCCCTTTCACTACAAGCGTTTATGATGACAAAGGAAAATTAGTTAAAAAATTATTTGATGCGCCTTTAGCTGAAAATATTCCGGCAGGATTTGATGGCGTACCAAAAGGACCCAGAGAATTTGGATGGCGTGCCGATAAAGGAGCAACGCTCTACTGGGTTGAAGCTTTAGATAATGGAAACCCATCACAACAGGCAACAGTACGTGATATTGTCTATACTCAAGCTGTACCTTTCAACCAGAATGCACTCAAATTAGCTGAATGTTATTTCCGGTTTTATTCAATTGTTTGGGGCGATGATAAACTAGCAATCCTGACCGAGCGTTGGTGGAAAACAAGAGCAGAAAGACGCATTTTTATTAAACCGGGAACTGAAAATTTTAGAGTAAATCTTTTTGATCGCTATTATGAAGATACTTACAGTGATCCTGGCGTACTGATAACCAAGAAAAATGAATATAAAAGGAATGTATTGTTAACAGAATTCAATGGTTTAAAACGAATTAGTGACCCTGATAATTTGAATATTTTCAGCATCAGCGATGGTTCTTCTCCAGAGGGCGATCGTCCAATGATTTTAAAATTCAATATTAAAACTAAGATCAGGGATACCATTTTCCACTCTGCTGCTCCCTATTTTGAGCGCCCTGTTTTCTTTAATAATGGTAAATTCATTATCAATAGTAGAGAATCTGCAGAAACAGTCAAAAATTACTTCAAGGTCAACCTTTCGGATCATGTTTACACTCAGATCACTAATTTTTCAAATCCATATCCTGAATTAAATGGAGTGCAAAAAAAACAGGTGAGCTATACTCGTTTAGACGGGATCAACCTAGGGGGAACTCTTTACTTACCCGCTGGTTTTAAAATTGGGGACACTCCCCTTCCTGTGCTGATTTGGGCATATCCACGTGAATTTAAAACAATAGAGGCCGCCGGACAAGTAAAAGGCTCAGCTCATACATTCAGCATGTTGAGTTCCGGATCGCCAGTTTACTGGGTTACCCGAGGATATGCTGTTTTAGACAATGCCGACATGCCGGTTGTAGGCGAAAGCAATAAAGAACCAAATGATACCTTTATTGAACAGATCAGATACAATGCAGAAGCTGCTATTAACTACTTGGTAAAACTTGGAGTAGCCGACAGAAAACGTATTGCCATTGGGGGGCATTCTTACGGTGCATTCATGACCGCAAATCTATTGGCACAAACCGATCTTTTTGCAGCAGGAATAGCAAGAAGCGGAGCATATAACCGAAGTCTTACACCTTTTGGCTTTCAGGCTGAAGAGCGAACCTATTGGCAGGCACCTTTAGTTTATAATAAAATGTCTCCATTCTCATATGCAGATAAGATCAAGACTCCATTATTATTAATTCACGGACAGGCAGATAATAATACAGGCACATTTCCTATGCAAAGCGAAAGGCTTTACACGGCTCTGAAGGGTCATGGAGCGATCACCAGACTGGTTTTACTTCCTTCCGAATCACATTCTTATAGAGCTAAAGAATCCATTCTGCATATGATGTGGGAAATGGATAACTGGCTGGAGAAATACGTAAAAAATAAATAATTATTTTGCTGATTTTGTTCCATAAAAGGAATGAAAGTTGCAAGGAGAAAAATATATAAATTGAAGTTTTCACCTTTATTAAAGAGTATGGAAAGAAAATTGCATTTTAGTTTTAATCTACCTTTAATTCTAACTAAGAATCTGATATAAAAGCAGAAAAAAATATTAATTCAAGATAAGCATGAAACCTACTTTAGTGATCCTGGCAGCAGGAATGGCAAGCCGATATGGCAGCATGAAACAAACAGATGGATTTGGACCAAACGGTGAAACAATCATAGAATATTCTATATATGATGCGATAAAAGCCGGTTTCGGTAAAGTAATCTTTGTGATCAAAGAAGAGTTTGCTGAAAACTTTAAAGGTATTTTTGAACCTAAATTACGGGGAAAAATCAAAACAGACTATGTTTTCCAGACATTTGACCTCAAGCCCTTCGGTATCGATATTGAAATTGAAAGAACAAAACCTTGGGGAACTGCACATGCTGTACTTGCTGCCCGCGACGCGGTAAAAGAGCCATTTTGCGTGATCAATGCAGATGATTTCTACGGTCGTGAGTCCTACCAAAAAATGGCCGACTTTCTAAATAACGAAGTAAATGATGCGGAATTTTCAATGATTGGATTTCAGATTGATAAAACACTTTCTGAACATGGCTCTGTGTCAAGAGGAGTTTGTGAAGTAGATGCAGACGGCAATTTAACCGAGATCCATGAGCGCACAAAAGTTTATTTTAAAGCTGATGAAAGCGGAAATAAACATATTTTATTTGAAGAGAATGGACGTGAGTTCCCTTTAAAATCTGACACCCGTGTATCCATGAATTTTTGGGGATTTACCACAAAGGTATTTGACCTTTCTTCAAAATTATTCAGAGAATTTGCTTTAGCCAATATTGAAAATCCAAAGGCTGAATTTTTCATCCCTCTTGTAGGGGAAAGTTTGATCAAGAACAAGCAGGCATCCTTTAAAGTTATCCCTACTCAAAACCAATGGTTTGGTGTTACTTATGTTGAAGATAAACCAATTGTGCAAAATTGTATTGATAAACTAGTTGCTTCAGGAGAATATCCGGCTAAACTATGGTAACATTTATTTGGCTTATAAAAAGTAGTTAATTACTGAAGAAAAATTTGCTTGTGTATTGAAAGTTTGAAAAACCAATTTTTTTGAGATAACTAGCGTAGGATTATTAAACAGAAAACCCCATTCTCCTAAAAGAATGGGGTTTTTACATAGTAGATTTAAGAATTACTTCTTATCGTCTTCTTCTTTTACTTCTTCGAAGTCAACATCGGTTACAGTATCATCAGCTGCAGCTTCTTGACCTGCATCAGCCCCCGCTCCACCTTGTCCTGCTTCCTGAGATGCTTTATACATATCTTCTGAAGCAACATTCCATGCAGCTTGAAGCTCTTCCTGAGAAGCCTCCATTGCAGCGAAATCTTTAGCTAAATGAGCATCTTTCAGCTTCTTTAAACCCTCTTCGATAGGAGCTTTTTTATCGTCTGCTAATTTATCACCATATTCTTTCAATTGCTTTTCTGTAGAAAAGATCAGTGCATCAGCGGCATTCAGTTTATCCACTTCTTCGCGTGCTATTTTATCAGATTCAGCATTTGCTTCTGCTTCATCTTTCATTTTCTTGATCTCTTCATCGGTTAAACCTGACGAAGCTTCAATACGGATCTTTTGTTCTTTATTGGTTGCTTTATCTTTTGCTGCTACGTGTAAAATACCGTTTGCATCAATATCAAAAGTTACTTCAATCTGAGGAATACCACGAGGTGAAGGTGGAATACCATCCAAGTGGAAACGACCAATTGTTCTATTCTGATTTGCCATTGGGCGTTCACCCTGCAAAATATGAATCTCTACAGATGGCTGATTATCAGATGCTGTTGAGAACACTTCCGACTTTTTAGACGGAATAGTAGTATTGGCCTCGATCAGTTTAGTCATTACACCACCCATTGTTTCAATTCCCAATGAAAGCGGAGTAACGTCCAATAATAACACATCCTTAACCTCTCCAGTTAATACACCACCCTGAATAGCTGCACCAATGGCAACCACTTCATCAGGATTCACGCCTTTTGATGGCTCTTTACCAAAAAATGCTTTAACAGCATCCTGAATTGCAGGAATACGTGTTGAACCTCCTACTAAGATAATCTCATCAATATCAGAGGTACTTAAACCAGCATTCTTTAATGCTTTTTTACAAGGCTCAATAGTTCTTTTGATTAAACTGTCGGCCAGCTGCTCAAACTTAGCGCGAGTCAACGACTTAACAAGGTGCTTAGGCATTCCGTCACCTGCTGAGATATAAGGAAGGTTAATTTCTGTTTGTGCTGTACTTGACAACTCAATCTTCGCTTTTTCAGCAGCTTCCTTTAAACGTTGAAGAGCCATTGGATCTTTACGAAGATCAATACCCTCATCACTTTTGAACTCATCAGCCATCCAGTCAATGATTACTGCATCAAAGTCATCTCCACCAAGATGAGTATCCCCATCAGTAGATTTAACTTCAAATACACCATCACCCAATTCAAGAACAGAAACATCATGCGTACCACCACCACAGTCGAACACTACAATTTTCATATCCTTATGAGCCTTATCTAAACCGTATGCAAGTGCTGCAGCGGTAGGTTCATTGATGATACGTGAAACTTTCAAGCCTGCAATCTCACCAGCTTCTTTCGTTGCTTGACGTTGAGCATCATTAAAATAAGCAGGAACAGTAATAACTGCTTCTGTTACTTCATGACCTAAGAAATCTTCAGCTGTTTTTTTCATTTTCTGCAAAATCATTGCAGAGATCTCCTGAGGAGTATATAAACGATCGTCTATCTTAACACGTGGAGTATTATTATCTCCTTTAACCACTGTGTATGGAACACGGGCCATTTCATTTGTAACCTCACCAAAGCTATTACCCATGAATCGCTTGATTGAAGAAATGGTCTTTGTAGGGTTTGTGATTGCCTGACGTTTTGCCGGATCTCCTACCTTACGTTCTCCATTGTCAACAAATGCCACAATTGAAGGGGTAGTACGTTTACCTTCACTGTTTGGGATAACTACAGGCTCATTACCCTCCATCACTGATACGCATGAATTTGTAGTTCCTAAGTCAATACCAATTATCTTTGCCATATTAAAATCCTTCTTAAATTAATTTTAGTTTACCTCTTAGCAATTAACAAGGCTTGTGCCAATTAACACTTAACCATAATTGACAGTATTTTGCCATTTATTGAATAGAAATAAGGGTTTTTTAAAATGACAGGTTGGCAGTTTTTGAGTAGTGAGTATTGGGTATTGAGTATTGAGATAATTTAGCTTCATTCCAGCACCTTCTTCTCAGACAACAGACCTCAGATAACTGATATCAAGAACCATGAACCAAGAACCAAGACTGTTAAGTGCTAATTGAGATTTTCTGCTTTTTTTCATAAATCGTACAACTAAAAACTGATATAACTAACCATCTAACCAACCCGATAGCTATCGGGTAACTACTAACCAACTGATATCAGAATCTGGAACCAAGAACAAAGAACAAAGACTATTAAGTGCTAATTAAAATTTTCTGCTTTTTTCAGACTTCAGACCTCATACTTCATACCTCCGACCTCAGATAACTGATAACTACAGTATTGAGTAGTGGGTATTGGGTATTGAGATGAATTCTGCTTCATTTCATAGTAGCACCTCAGACCTCATACCTCAGATAACCGATAACAGACAACTGATAACAGACAACAGACCTCCAACTTCATACTGTAATTCTGCAAAATCCCAGAAACAAAAAAGACCCGCTCATTGAGCAGGTCTTTTGTATAGATTAAGAAAAAACTATTCTTCTTTTTTCTCTTCAGCCTGAGTATCTTCTGATGCAGGAGCCTCAGTTTGAGTTTCCTCAGCTTGAACTTCTTCAACTTCTTCAACCTCAACTTCTTCAACCTGAGCTTCTTCAACCTCAACTTCTTCA
>CAMDKO010000090.1 GCA_945901155.1 Pedobacter schmidteae | reverse complement strand
TTTCGGGTAATTTATCGTTACTGGCCCGGCAACAAATAACCCTAGAAGGTTTTGATGGCTTAAAAACCTACCCTATTTCAAGTGCCAGTCTAGATGAAAAGGGGAATTTCAAACTCACTTATTCCAAAGCTGATTATGGTATAGGCTATACACATTCTATCGCCTATCATCTGCAATAGTTCCTATAATACCTCCTCCAGATAGTTGATAAGATCCTATCACTTTGCTTGCCCTGTTCAACTATAAAACCACAAACTATTCTTGTACTTAAATTCTCTTTTTTAGGAAAACTGTTTCTAAAATGCCGAATATAATCCTAATTATTTTTCTTTAGTGCAGGTTCTGGCGTGTATGACAACAACGAACATTCACAAGGGTTCTCTGTGCGTTGCATCAAGAATTAGTTATCTTTGAATCACAGTTCTTTTTTTAAATAAAGAACATCATTGTATGTCTTCAAACTAAAGTGGACTTTTGCTAAGAGAGCGTTTAGTTAATAATTTAGAGATAAATGTTTCTTTTGATTTGTTGTTAATTTTATTTTTTGGTACTAATACCTCAAATTGACCAATTTATTTTTTCGAATTCCTAATTGGTTTTGGATTTTTATTTTTCACTTCCTCAACAATTACTTGTTCGGATAGGTTTGCATATGTATTTAAAGTATCGTCTTTTTTTATCCCCACCATTCTTTTCAAAATAGTATTATTCATTCCCTTGGAAATTGAAGATGTTATTAGAGTTCATCTTCTTGTTCTGGTTGAAACCATGTAGATAAAAATTAAAGTACTTGGATTTGGATTAAGCTTAGTATTTATGATTAAATAGGTTATAATAAGGCAATATAAATGATGACAGTATAAAACAGAAACAGTCTAATAAATGGGAAAAGCGGAGTAAACTGACCACCTTCCCCGGTTGAAATTGACCACCCCAAAAGTCTTTCCATAAATATTCAATTACAATCAATTGAATTAGAGAGACATTTTATTCAAAATTCATGGTTTTCCCCTGATATTTGTAAATTGAAATTTATTGTAAGATGACACTTGAAATTTCTCATGACACCTGTAATCAACTTAATTAATTTATTGGATAGTACATTTACAACCTCCTTCAGACACACCTCAAGTGTCTTGTATAGTGTAACTTTTGAAACAAGTAATGTTACTGAAACATATAGTAAGTTAATAGAACTTGAGAAAAACTACACCAACGGGATCAATACTGGTAAACATGTAGGTTTGCCAATAACTTTGTCAGACATTACTAATGTTAAACATTCCTTTAATTCGTTAGTTCAAGCATATTTAGAGTTGCATGGAATAAATGCGGTACCATCTAGATTAAGGTTAAATGATATGTTGAAAGAATTACGGGTAAATGAAGAAAAAAAAGATGTTAGCAATATGTCCGAAAAAGTGCTTAAAAATATTCTAGCGCCTAATCCACCGGAAAGAAAGCTAACCTATAAACAAAAAATAAAAGAAGCTGCGTTAAAAAAAAGTGAGGAACGAAAGCTAGAAATGATAAAAAAATTAGGAAAATAAGCCTGTAGCCTACATAATGTATAAAAAAAACAGTGCTAAAACAGTGCTAAAATACCTTAAAATTACTAATTTTAATGCCTAAAATGGTCGATTAAACGTTGTTTAAGACCATTTTAGGCATGGTGGAGAATATCGGATTCGAACCGATCACCTCTTCACTGCCAGCGAAGCGCTCTAGCCAAATGAGCTAATCCCCCTTGATTAGAGAGTTCTAAAAGATTGGTTGTTCAGGTACAATTATCAGCATTTTTAACGACTTTTTCAAGTTTGTACATGTTCGTTCAAGATTTTTGTCCCCAAATATTTACTGGAAGGCTGATTCGTAAATGCAGAGATGAAAGCCATTCAACTTACTTTTCAGATTTATGTCTAATAATCAGATGTTATGGGTTATAAACAAGCTTTGGTTAATCTAAGAGCATATAAAATTCATTTCTCAAGACATTTTATTTCTTTTTTTGCCGGATACAAGGCTTTTTTTAGTATCCAGAGCACATATTTGCCCTTGAGTATGTGCAGAATGTAGTATTCGCAATTAGTATAGAATTGTCATAGAATTATCATAAAAGTGTATATTCGTTGTATATTATTTTAGAGAATTAATTTTAATTATCTAAATTTATTTTAATAAATATATCACGATTATAATAATAATATATTTACATTTAAGTTAACTAAATGTTAAGTGCTGTCAGTCGCACTCAAAAAAAAAACTGGGCGTATCTGAAAAGCCTTACGAGTAGGATAAACCTTAAACTTTTTACATGTCAACATTATTTCTTAATGCGATGACTGCTGATGCTACAGCTTTATCGCGAATTACAAACGGTGATCCAATAGCAATAACCTTCTTTATTGGTTGTATGGCTATGTTGGCATCTGCAGTGTTCTTCTTCGCAGAAAGAAGCTCAGTAGATCCTAAATGGAGAATTTCATTATTAGTTTCAGGATTAATTACTGGAATTGCAGCAGTACACTATTACTACATGAGAGATTTTTATCTTGCAACAGGACAAAGTCCAACGGCATTTCGTTATGTAGATTGGACACTTACCGTTCCATTGATGTGTGTTGAGTTTTATCTATTAACAAAGCCATTTGGTGCTAAGAGCTCAACTTTATTCAAGTTGATTCTTGCTTCAATAGCTATGCTAATTTTTGGTTTTATTGGTGAAACTTCAGGTATTGACAACAATATCATGTGGGGAGTTCTTTCTACACTTGGTTATTTGTATATCGTTTACGAAGTATTTGCAGGTGATATTGCCAAATTAACAAAAGAATCAAATAGCCCTGCTTTAGCAAATGCTATGTTCTTGTTGAAAATCTTCATCACTCTAGGTTGGTCTATCTATCCTATTGGATACATGGTATTACCTAACAACCTATTATCAGGTATGTTTGCAGTTAGTTCAATTGATTTGTTTTACAACATAGCTGATGCAATTAACAAAATTGGTTTCGGTTTAGTTATCTATTCTGTAGCAATAGCTGAAACAGCAAAAGCTAAAAAAGCATAAGCTGTTCTTAATATATTGAATTTCAATTAATTTAAAAACAAAAGGTATCCTCAATGGATGCCTTTTGTTTTTTATTCCCTTTTTACTTTTATTTACATCATGACGGATGCCAATATAATTGTAGTTGGTGCTGGCTGCGCAGGCATGCAATTAATAAATGCCTTGCTCAAGTTACCTGCCGAACAGACCGGGGATATTTTATTAATAGAAAGTAATCGGCAGATCATTCATAAATCCTGGTGTTTCTGGACTAATAAACAATCAGAATATGATTTTTTAATCTCAAAACATTGGTCAGAATTAAAATTCGGCTCTTCCAAGTCTGATTTATCCAGTGAAATTACACCATACCAGTATAATTATATTAATAGCGAGTTGTTTTTTGAATATCATGATCAACTGATCTCCAGTTCGTCAAGGGTTAAGGTTATTCATGAGGAAGTGAAAATGTTTACTTCATATTCTAACTCAAAACAAGTGCACACCCAGAATAGCATATATCAAGCTCAGCATGTTTACAGCAGTATAATTGATTATTCCACTATTGAAAACAATAAAGTTTTACTTTGGCAGCATTTTAAGGGATGGTTTATAAAAACTGAACAGGCAGTTTTTAAGTCTAATCAGGCTACCATTATGGATTTTAATATAGCCCAGGGTCAGGCAGTACATTTTATGTATGTTTTGCCTTTTTCTGAAACAGAGGCATTGATTGAATTTACCTCTTTTTCGTCATTGGATTGCTATTCTGATCAGGAATATGATGTCTATCTTGAAAAGTATATTTCTGAAAAATTTAATTGCTCTTATGAGCTGATTAGAGAAGAAAGGGGTAAAATTCCGATGACCGAATTTGAATTCCCTGCTTGTTCTAGCGACGGGATAATTCATATCGGATCTGCAGCAGGTGCAATCAAGCCAAGTACAGGCTATGCATTTAACAGGATTTCACGTCATACAGAATATTTGATGAAATGCTTTTTAACAAATAATATTAATATAAAAAAGATGCCAGGTTTAGGCAGATTCCATTTTTATGATACCTTACTTCTTCAGATCATTCAGAATCAACCAGAAAAGGTTTCTGTGATCATGGAACAATTATTTTTGAATAACTCATTCAAGCAAATCTTATCATTTTTAGATGAGAGCACTTCACTTTTGCAGGAGCTAAGCCTTTTTAATACATTGCCAAAGCGATTATTCCTTAAACAGGTTTTCAAATATGTTCAAGCTCAATTATAAATCTAATCGGTTTAAATTCTTGATTCTAGCCTTTGGCCTGTTTTTAATACACTATTTTTTTCCTTTACATTCAACTTTACAGCTCATTTTCTTTGGTTTAGGAGTAATTCTTTTTGGAATCCCACATGGATCTTTAGACCATTTTATCTATCATAAGGAACGAAACGAAGCAATGAATATGAGGTCGATCAGTAAGTTTTTATTGTTCTACTTAGGGTTTGCGGTGCTTTATGCCTCATTGTGGTTAATTAGTGTTGAGTTATCTATTTTACTATTTATAGTAATTTCTGCCTATCATTTTGGTGAGATGGATTTAAAGGCACTTGCAATAAAAACAAGTTTAAGCTCCAGAATTTTATTTTCATTTTATGGCTTACTTTTTCTAGTCAATTATCTGCTCTTTCAATTCCCTAATGTAGAATCTATCCTTCTTGGTTTTCCAGATTTTGAACAAAGCCAGATTGAAAGGCTTAGATTGCTTTATGGATATCAGGAAGAAGTGATGATCGCTTCTTTGCTCATTTTTATACCTATTTTATCAATTTACTTATTTCAAAGCAAACTACTTGGTTTAGTTCAACTAGAAACTGTTTTACAATTAGTGGTATTGATGCTAATTGTATTTAATCTGCCCATATTACTCGGTTTTGGCTTTTATTTTAATATCTGGCATGCTGGTCTTTCTATGATTGAAATAAAAAAATTCTTAGGCTGGCAAGATAAAAGCTATTGGTTTATTTATCGCAAATCATGGTTGACAAATGGTTTATCATTTTTAATGATTGGACTTTTGTTTGTAGTTTTTAAGGGTAATTTAGAGAGGTTATTAGCCATTTTCTTTATGTCAATAGCCATTTTAACAGCTCCGCACATGAAAGTTATCTCTGTGTTGTTTTCAAAAGAACGTTAATTAAATCATAGAATATTTTTTGGGTATTAATTATTGTATTTATCGGATATTGGATACAATTTATCTTATAACGTACTGATTATTAAAGATTTAATTTGTAATTTTTGTAAAACATGAACGTATTGATTATAATAACTAACCGCTAAGTATACATAATGTTCAATTATAATGCATTTCAAACATTTACTATAAATTTGACTTATGTAAAAAAGCCAAACATTTTATTCGATGAAAAAAATAATACTATACCCTTCAATTCTTTTTCTATTAATTTCAACTATAGGAATAGTTCGATTTATCCGATTAAATAATGATCACTTAGAATGTTTACAGATAGTTGAAAATAAACGAGATTCTAAAGGCAATATAGTGATCAAAAAAAATCATGTTTGTAATGAGAAATATAGTTTTTAACAAATTCAACACGCACTAAAAAATTATGCAAAGGGTTCTATATTTTATTATTTTTTTAGGAACTATTAGTTTATCTGATTCATTGAAGGCCCAGGAAATAATTTCATTATATGATGGCATTATTCCGAATAGCAAACCGTCAGTAGACAGAGAAGTCTCGACACGTAATAAGGATGGTTTAATGATTACCCGTTACGTTTCAAATCCTACCCTAATTTGGTATAAGCCAGTAAAAATTTCTGATAGGCATAGTGCTGTAATTATTTGCCCGGGTGGTGGATATGGAGCATTATCCTCAAGCAGTGAAGGTTCAGACGTTGCCGAAGCACTTAGTAAATTGGGTATTTCTGCTTTTGTTCTGAAGTATCGTTTGCCGGATGATTTGATTATGGTCGACAAATCAATAGGGCCATTACAAGATGCTCAGAGAGCCATACAATTGCTCCGTGAAAAAACAAGTGATTGGAATATAGACCCCGCCAAAATAGGAATTATGGGCTTTTCTGCGGGCGGACACCTTGCTGCTAGTTTATCCAACAATTTTAGTCAATCGCTCATTGCTAACCCACTTAATATTTCTTTGCGGCCTGATTTTTCATTGCTAATTTATCCGGTTATCAGCTTCACAGATAGCCTTGCGAATAAAGGTAGCCGAGATAACCTGATAGGTAAAGACCCTTCAGAGGAAACTAAGCGAAAATTCTCGAATGAATTGCAGGTGAGTACTCAAACACCACATGCATTCTTGGTACACGCGAGCAATGATGGCCCGGTTCCAGTTGCTAACAGCATTGTTTATTTTCAATCTTTATTAAAGCTAAAAATTTACAGCTCGTTAATTCTTTATCCGGGAGGCAATCATGGCTTTGGAATGTATAATAAAACTACTTCAAGCCCTTGGATGGATGATTTGAAATACTGGTTGATTGACAATAAGTATCTTTAAGAGAATTTATTTTTTTCTAGTTTTTATAAATTCTTGAAGAGGTGTGAGTCGTTAAACTATTTTCATATTCCCCATTCATTTCCTTATTTTGCATGATGATTGTTTATAATCCTAAAGATTGGTTCTATTCTACGTTTTATTTGCATCGCTCAGATACAGCACGCAAATTATTTCCGCTTTTGCTAGCATTGTCAGTGTACTCGGGTGGTATTGCCTATGTGGAACTTGAATATGTTAAGCTTTCGGATGTAGCTTGGGTCAAGAATATTACCATTGTTCACAATCTCTTGGGTTTTGTCATGTCAATTCTTTTGGTATTTCGAACCAATACGGCGTACGACCGCTGGTGGGAAGCCCGAAAGCAATGGGGTACACTGACCAATTCTAGTTGCAGCTTTGCCATTAAAATGAGTGCTTTTCTTAATCGCGATGATCAGGTGAATCGTAGTTTTTATATAAAATCAATCCCTCTTTTTGCCGATACATTATTTGCTCATCTCCGCTCAAGTAAAACACAGTTCATGCTCGATTCCATTGAGCATCCCGAATTTGAAACGCTTGATGCAAAAAAACATGGTCCTAATCAGGTGGCTTCCATGATCGTTGCACGTACCAATAGCCTGTATAAGGAAGGCTTGATCAGTGGAGATCAGCTAATTGTGATTAATAATGAAATAAGTTCATTTACAGATGTGTGCGGTGCCTGCGAGCGCATCAAGAATACCCCTATTCCATTGTCATATAGCTCATTTATCAAGAAGTTTATTTTTATTTATGTGCTTACTCTTCCTATTGGATTTGTTTTTTCTATGGGATATTTTGTAATTGCCGCCGTTCCCTTTATTTTTTATGTGATGGCCTCTTTGGAGCTGATCGCTGAGTCGATTGAGGATCCTTTCGGAACTGATCCTGATGACCTGCCCATCGATAAAATAGGCGAGAATATCCGTACTCATGTAATGGAGATCTTACATTGATCAGGCTTGAAATCCAAATTCAAATCCCATTTTTAATTGTTTTTTTCTAATTTAGACTGTTGCGAACGTATGTTCACACTTTGATCATGGTCTTATTTTGAAATATTTATTCCTGTTTGTTTTCCTTCTGCTTGGTTTTCCAGTTTTTGCACAGAAGATCAATAATGCCTATAAACTTCGAATCGCTGAAACTAGGGCTCCAGTTGTGGTTGATGGGCTTCTAGAAGAAGATGCTTGGAAAAATGCAGAGCCTGCAAAGGATTTCTTCATGGTTAGTCCTATGGATACCAGTTTTGCAAAGGTCTTGACCGAGGTACGCATGAGCTACGACAAGGATAACCTTTACATCTCAGCTATTTGCTATCAGCCCAATGCTAGATCTTATGCCGTTGAATCGCTTAGACGTGATTTTGCCTATACCAAAAACGATAATTTCATACTGATACTCGACCCCTTTGATGATCAGACCAATGGATTTACTTTTGGCGTAAATGCGGCAGGGGCACAATGGGACGGACTTATTTTCAACAGTAATGGTTACGATCTGAGCTGGGATAATAAATGGTATTCTGAAGTTAAGCACTATGATGACCGTTGGGTATTTGAAGCATCAATCCCTTTTAAATCAATACGTTATAAAAAAGGGATTAAAACCTGGGGTATCAATTTTAGTAGACTGGATATAAAAGTTCCTGAAAAATCGGCCTGGGCTAAAATACCACGGCAATTTAATGTTGCATCGCTGGCCTATACCGGGAATCTTCTTTGGGATAATCCTCCTCCTGATGCAGGGACCAATGTATCAGTTATTCCTTACGTACTTGGCGGATTAACAAAAAATTATCAAAATAATACCAGTACAATATTTAAGAAAGAGATTGGTGCAGATGCCAAAATCGGTATTACCTCCTCACTGAATCTGGATCTAACCATAAATCCTGATTTTTCACAAATTGAAGTAGACAGGCAGGTAACAAATCTGGATCGTTTCGAATTGTTTTTTCCGGAACGCAGGCAGTTCTTTCTAGAAAATGCCGACCTCTTTGCCAATTTTGGCTATTCAACAATTAGGCCTTTCTTTTCAAGAAGAATCGGACTGGGAGTTCCCATTGAGTTTGGTGCCAGGCTGAGCGGAAGCCTTGACAAGAACTGGCGGATAGGAGCAATGGACATGCAAACTAAAAGCATGGATGAAACGGGACTTCCAGCTCAGAATTTTGCTGTTTTGGCGTTACAAAGGCGCGTTTTTTCAAGATCGAACATCCGTTTTATGTTTGTTAATAAACAATCGGTCAATTATTCACCACTCGAAAATCCTGGAAAGCCAACTTTTAACTTGTATAATCGAAATGTCGGGCTTGAGTATAACCTCGCCTCCTCCAATAATCGCTGGGTAGGAAAATCAATGTTCCTTAAGTCATTTAGTCCCCAGAAAAATAGTGATGATCTGGTGCATGCAGCAAACCTGCAATACACAACAAAAAAATGGCTTCTGAGCTGGCAGCATGAGTCTGTTGGCGAGAATTATACGGCAGAAGTGGGTTATGTCCCGCGTACAGATTATTTCAAGATCAATCCAAAACTGAATTATTTATTCTTTCCAAAGGCAGGTAAAGTATTAAATCATGGACCTGTTTTTAGTTCTACCTATTTTTTTAACAGATCCTTTAAGACAACTGATAATGAATCAATGCTGGGTTATAAGTTCACGCAGCGTAGTCAGAGCGTCTTTGAGGTATGGGCATCCAACAATTACATTCGTTTGCAGAGGCCATTTGATCCAGTTAATACAGGAAAGGGAAGTTTAGCTACCGGAACTGAGTATGTTTGGAAGGCAGGCGGATTCAATTATGCGTCGAAACCTCAAAAAATGTATACCTATAGCCTTAGCGGGCAATATGGCGGTTATTTCGCGGATGGAAACAGGTTAAATCTGGCTGGTGATCTGGGCTATCGCTTTCAGCCGTATGTCAATATTGCCATGAGCACCAGCTACAATCATATTGTATTGCCTCAGCCCTGGGGAGTGACTAATTTCTGGCTTGTGGGCCCCCGGACTGATTTTACGTTTAGTAATAAACTCTTTTTTACAACGTTTGTGCAGTATAATAACCAGCAAAAGAATATCAATCTGAATACCCGTTTTCAATGGCGTTATAAACCAGCT
>CAMDKO010000089.1 GCA_945901155.1 Pedobacter schmidteae | reverse complement strand
ATCGCCTTACCTAAACGGATGCTATTATTCAGATCAAAATGGCCATAATGATCAGTAGAAATAGGAAGTTCATAACCAACCATATTTCGAATAGCATTTACATTTTCAGCCAAATCCTCTAAACCCTTCTCAGTAATTTGAATTTGTGTAAATGGATGCTGGGTATTGCCATAAGACATCGGATTTCCTTGGTCACCCCATTGCGCCAGATCTCCTTTATTATTCTCCCAGAATTTTGAATTCACCACCGTATTGGGTTTCCCTTTTAATTCGCTGATCGAAATATCCATCTTCAACCAAGTATAACCTTGATCTTTGATTCTGTAATTGATTAATTTTTGCTGTTCTGCCGGACTAGATGCTTCTGGGGTGTCGGCATATAGCCTTACTTTATCTCGATATCTTCCACCTAATAACTGCCAAGCTGGAACGCCATAGGCTTTGCCACAAAGATCCCATAAGGCCATTTCTACTGCGCAAACGCCTCCGGCTTGACGAGATGGTCCACCGAATTGCTTAATAACTTTAAAAATCATTTCCACATTACAGGGATTCATTCCAAGAATACGGCTTTTTAACATCAGCGCGTATCTCACATCTGCAGCATCTCTCACCTCTCCTAGCCCGTGAATACCTTGATTGGTATATATTTTGATGATTGCTGTTCCTCCCATAACATTTGTGAGGCAATAGCGCATATCGGTAATCTTCAGATCTGAAGGATTGGAGGATCTTTTTACATTTTGAGTGGTTTGAGCAATTGTATCTTCAATAGACAAGTTCATTAATCCTCCTAAAGTAATACCACCTAATGCAGTTTTTTTAAGAAAATCCCTCCTATTTGAGCCGGTTTCTGGATTATTGATTTCAGCCTCTCTTGATGCAGCATAAACCTTTTCTTCTTCCTTATGCTTGGTAATGATTTGTTTTAAAGTACTTTTCATAACGATTATCTTTCAAATTAATAAATTATCAATGTTTTTTACCCAAATAGGTATCAAGTTGTTCTGGTGTGTACATAGTTTTCCTTGGATATTTAGCTAGCCAAGCCCTGAACTCACTTTTTATGGTGTCATTCCAGTCTCCATGAATCTCTCCTGAAAGATATTTACCCTGCTTTAGCAATAAACGTTCAAACTCATCCCTTAAGCCGGTCAGTTCATTTGCCCTTACTAGGTCTTCAACAAGATGAGCTGGGATAAATATAACTCCGTAATCATTCGCAAATACAATATCACCTGGAAGCACTGTTACTTCGCCAATACGGATTGGTGCGTTAATTGAAGTTGGCGTCAAATCTTTAATATAGGAAGGATCATGTCCTTTCACCCAAGCATTAAAGCCTTCCGTATCTCTCAACTCCTGCATATCTCTTATAGAACCATTAAACACTACACCATTACCGGTTTTAGCATAAACAGAATTTCCAAGGCTAGATCCGATCAAAGTTCCATCTTTCACTTTTCCAAAACCATCGGCTACGTAAACATCTCCTTTGGTTAAAATATCTATCGGCCAAATATTAAATCCTCCGCGTTGTGAACGTCCTTCTTTCCGGCCCTGAGCTCTTATAAGTGTATCAAGGTCTGGCCTGGAGGGCATAAATTGTGCAGTGACTACACGACCAACCATAGTCTTCCCTGTTTTCAGGATAACCCAATTTTTCTCTAATTGGTTGCGATAGCCTTTGTTACCAAGATACCCCCATATCTGTTCGAGGGTATTATACTGAAGTCTTTCTAGTAAAAGTTCTGACACCTTTGGGCGGCCATCTGCTGAACGCTCTCCTTTCCATAGTGCAGTCATCTGTTGCACATACTCAGGTGTTGAACCAATTCGCTGAGCATTGGATACAAAACTGCTACAAACAAGAAGAATTGAAAGGATTGTTATTTTTTTCATGATTTAGAATTTAGTTTATTTAAAATTTAATAATAAGATATTGAATAGATTAATAATTTAAAGTGAAATCGACATAATATTTAAAAACCACATAGAAACATAGCATTTTATAGACACAAACCTTCATTTTTGACACAGATAGCCTTGAAGCTTCGCTTCAACCTATGTGATTAACAATCTATGTGTCCTTTTAAAGCATATTGTAAGTAAAACTATGTGGTTAAAAATTGATCTTTGGATATTTATATTAAACTCCTGTTAAATTACACTCTTTTTTCTTTTGCAACTGCCTCAGCTAGCCCCCGCATATATCCAATTGCAAAAAGATTACCCAAAGTCATATATCCTGGTCTGGTATTCTCTTCACCAGCCATAGTAGGTACATGATCAGGACGAATTGGACCTTTAAAACCAATATCATAATAAGCTTTCATAGCAGCATACATATCAATCTGGCCTTCATCATGGAAAGTTTCAGTAAATTTGGTGCTAGGTAATACTCCACTGAGGTCTTGAACATTCCTGAAATGAACAAAATGAATTTTACCTGCTTTGCCCCATCTTCTAACCAATTTAGGGATATCGGCACCCATCAAGGAAAAATTTCCCTGGCAAAGCGTAACTCCGTTAAAATCACTAGGCATAATTTTTAACATTCTGTCAAAATTTTCAACCGTATTCATAATTCTGGGAATTCCCTGAATACTATTGACCTGAGGATCATCCGGGTGTAATGCCAGTTTCATTTCAATTTTTTCTGCCTCCGGAACAACTGCCTTAAGGAAATATTCCAGGTTCTTCCACATACTTTCTGGAGAAACTACCCCGTATTTTGTAAGTGGTCGGTTTTTTATCTCTTCATAATCAAAAGCAGTAACTAGTGCTCCACCCCGACTTGGGCGGTCCATTTGTGTTCTGGCCCAGCTAATAACTGGCATCCAATTATAACAAATGACATCAACACCTGAGCGCTTGAGATTTTTCATAAAGGTTATGAAATTCGCTATTTCTTCATCTCTACCTGCAAGTCCAAGTTTAGTTTTTTCACCCAGAGAAGGAGGACCTTCTACTGTGTTATAATTCAGTCCGACCTTTTTCCAGGATTCCCTTACCTCCATGATCGCATTATAATCCCATGGATTTGCATTTGCAGACTTTGTTAATCGCATATCAATACCTGCAATTGCACCAAACGCTCCCATCTGTTTTGCAAGTTCAATCAGTTGCTTATTTGCCTCCATACCTGAGAAATAAGCATTACTCATTTGCATACCAGCATCTTTTGCAACTGAAATCATTTCTGAGTTAACCGGCGCAATTTGATTGAGAGGCTTTGAGATAGCATTTATTCCACCTACAGAAAGAGCAGCTGCAATTGAAGCACTTTTTAAAAGAAAATCTCTGCGATTATCAGTCATGTTTAAATCTTAGTTGATTGATTTTGTCGATGCTAAATATAACCGAAAGCTCAAATTGAATCATTGAACTTTCGGTTATGCTTTTCTTAACTGTATGTTCTGTCATGTGAACGTTTATCATCCCATTCTGTAGTAGGGGCAAAATAGCTCTTATCAGTAGGTTTTAAGTGTTGTTTTAACACATCTTCATTCAGCTCGATACCCAATCCTGGAGCAGTAAGAGGAACCTGAGCATATCCTTTGTCGATAAGCTTCCTACCATCAGTGGTTTTCACCAAATCTTCCCACCAAGGAATGTCTACCGAATGATGCTCTAATGAAAGGAAATTTTGAGTCGCAGCTGCACAATGAACATTTGCCATAAATGAAACAGGTGTACCTGCCTGGTGCATCGCCATAGCGATTCCAAATTCCTCAGCATAATCACCTATCCTCTTAGTTTCAAGCAAACCTCCAGAAGAAGCTAAATCAGGGTGAACAATATCTACTGCTCTTTCATGTATAAGTGGCTTAAAGTTTTCGAGTAAATAAATATCTTCTCCTGTAAGAGTTGGAGTTTCAAGAGCAGCAGAAATTGTTTTCCATTGCTCAGTATATTGCCATGGAACCATATCTTCCAGCCATGCCAGTCTATATTTTTCTAATGCCTTACCCAATCGGATCCCATTATTTAAATCAAAGTGGCCGTAATGATCGGTGGAGATAGGAATTTCATAACCCACTACATTTCGTATATTTTCTACAATTTGAGTTAATTCTTCTAAACCTTTATCGGTTATTTGAATTTGGGTAAACGGATGCATTGTATTGTTGTAAGACATGTAATTACTCTGATTACCACCTAAATTATCCCAAAACTGAGAATTCACCAGGGTGCCAGGTTTGCCCTTTAATTTTCTAATTGAAACATCCATTTTTAACCAAGTATACCCTTGCTCATTAATTCGATATTTAATCAACCGTTCTTGTTCTGCAGGTGAACTAGACTCGGGGGTATCTGCATACAAACGTATCTTATCACGATATCTGCCACCTAATAATTGCCAAGCAGGAACACCGTATGCCTTTCCACAAAGATCCCATAGTGCCATTTCAACCGCACAAACACCACCTGCCTGACGGGCTGGCCCGCCAAATTGCTTAATACTCTTAAAAATCATTTCCACATTACAGGGATTCATTCCGAGAATACGACTTTTTAGCATCAGCGCATAACGAACGTCAGCAGCATCTCTTACTTCACCTAAACCATGAATTCCCTGATTAGTATAGATCTTGATGATGGCTGTTCCTCCCATTACATCAGTAAGGCAGTAACGCATATCCGTAATCTTTAGATCAGAGGGATTTGAAGATCGTTTTACATTTGATGTTGTCTCTGCTAAGGTATCACTAATTGATAATCCCATCATACCAGCTAATGATATACCCCCAATGGCGGTTTTCTTTAAAAAATCGCGTCGGTTATCTTTGGTTTTCGGATCATTAATCTCTGCCTTTATAGCCTCCGCTTCGGCTAACTCGTTCGCTCTGTTGCTTTCTGTGATTTGTTTTATTATGCTTTTCATTTATAAATACTTTTTAAATTAATAGTTCTATTGATTGATATAAAGAGCAAAACCCATTTGCATACTTTACGTGTAAAAATGTTTAATTATTAGTCAAAAAATACGATTTTAATTACCAGTCTACTACCGAGCCGTCAAGTGAATTATACGTTTCAGGGTTTTTCCAATCATGGCCTATTTTATCAGCCATCAATGCTTCATCCAGTTCAACACCCAAACCTGGTCCTTTAGGAATAAGAACAGTCCCGTCTTTCTGTAATTTAAACGGATTTTTTAAATATCCTTCGCCTAATGTAACTTGTTCCTGTACTAAAAAATTAGGTATGCTGGCGGCTAATTGTAAGCCCACAGCTAAAGATATAGGCCCCATTGGATTATGTGGTGCAATTGGTACATAATAGGCTTCAGCCATACCTGCTATATTTCGGCCCTCAGTAATACCACCTGCATGACAAAGATCTGGTTGAATAATACTAGCCGCACCTTTTTCAAGTATTTCGCGGAAACCCCATTTAGTAAAAATTCGTTCTCCGGTTGCTATTGGGATATGAGTCCCCTTGGCAATGTCAACCATAACATCAACATTTTGACATTGACAAGGCTCTTCAATAAACATAGGCTGGTAGACTTCTAATTCTTTAATTAAAATTTTTGCCGTTTGCGGAGAAATGGCCCCATGAAAATCAATTCCTATATCCATATCATCGCCGCCAGCATCTCTTAATGAAGCAAAATTATCAATGGCGTATTTAATGAATCTTGGATTTTCGACAATATTTGCATGAGTTAATTTTGCAACCCCTGTTTTAATTACAGTAAAGCCAGCGGCCTTTTGCTGTTTCATTTGCTCAGGAGTACTTGCACGGCCATAAACCCTTACGCGATCACGAGTAGGACCACCCAATAATTCATAAACCGGGACATTTAAAAGTTTCCCCTTAATATCCCACAAAGCCTGATCAATTCCGCTTAAGGCACTGGTAAGAATAGGACCTCCACGATAGAAAGCATGCCTGTAAATAGCTTGCCAATGATGTACTACATTTCTAGGATCTTTACCAATTAAATAGGGTTCAATCTCTTTAATAGCAGTTTGAATTGTCAATGCTCGTCCTTCCAGCAAAGGTTCACCCAAGCCAAAAATTCCTACATTCGTATGGATTTTTAGAAAAATCCAGCGAGGTTTTACAAGAAATGTCTCGAGTTTGGTAATCTTTACTTCTCCATTACCTTTGATCTGCTCCTTTGTAGATGCAGCTAATTTATGACCCACCCCCGTTGCATAGGATGAATCAGGTAAGGCCATAATACCCATCCCTGCTACTCCTAGAACAGACTGAATGGCAGTACGACGAGATATTTCAAATTTCTTTGTGTTCGATTTCATCAGATAAAAATTTTAAACTTTTATTATACATTATTTTGCGTATTCAGTTCATATTGAAATTCAATACTTTAAGTTTTTTCTCATTGTATCAGCACTAATCAAAGCTACTCAGTAACTCTATTTAGGGTAAATTTCATAATCATTAATATGGAAAGCTATTCTGGGTATATGACTAGAGTGCAAAATCCCCTTAACAAGATTCATTCAGATTAAATACGATTATTCAATTTTATTGGATAATTTTTTAAAATACTTTACCGGAAAGAGGGCAAACACTTTCCGGTTTTGTATACTTAAAAATCGTTCTATCGATGTTTATTCTTCAGATTAATTCTTCAGAAAATAAACTATGGTCTTATAATAGTTCCATCTGTTTTTCTAACCTGCCAGTTTGATTTCGTTGAGATAGGATATTTAGCGGCTTCTTTTTCATTCACCTCCACACCTAAACCAGGTACTTCATTTACATACATATAACCATCTTTCATTGTTGGAGAACCTGGGAATATGGCCCTTGATTTATCCGAAATGTTTGCTGCTTCTTGAATTCCGAAGTTCCAAACAGCAAGATCAATATGAGCATGTGCCGCGTGACCAACAGGAGAAACATCACCTGGGCCATGCCAAGCAGTTCTAATATTAAACCACTCTCCTAATCTGGCAACTTTCATAGCCGGGGTAATACCACCTATCTGAGAAACATGGATTCTGATATAATCAAACCATTGATTAACCATAGGCATTTTAAATTCATTAATATTATTAAACAGCTCTCCCATGGCAATCGGCACAGAAGTAGTTTGACGAAGAAGTTTGAACCATTCCATATTTTCAGGAGAGAAAGGATCTTCAAGAAAGAATGGACGATATTGCTCTAACTGTTTAATCATGTTTATAGAGTCCATAGGCTGAGTATTCTCATGGATATCATGTAATAATTCGATCTCTTCGCCACAAACCCTTCTGACGGTTTCAAACATTTTAGGAACCCCCTTTATGTAGGCATACTCATTAATGTGACGATCACCTTCATATCCATATCCAGCCACCTTAAAATCGGGTTGTTTAGAGTTTGCCCCTACACCACCATAACCACCTTGTTGAATCCGGATATATTTATATCCTTGAGCCATGAATGATTGAACACTTTCAGCAACAGCTTCTGGGGTGTTCCCTCCTGCATGACCATAGCATGGAATAGCAAATCGTGATTTACCACCCAAAAGCTGATAAACAGGCATATTAGCTCGTTTACCTTTAATATCCCAAAGTGCCTCATCAAGTCCACTTAACGCATTATTTAAAACCCCGCTGTTACGCCAGTAAGAACTAACATAACATGAATTCCACATGTCTTCGATATTGTCAACATCCTTACCAGCACAGAAATCATTAAGGTAGTCGTTAATTGCTGATACTACAGCGAATGCACGTTGTGTAAATGTTGCACAACCATATCCATAAAGACCAGGTTCGGTGGTTTCAACCTTTACAACAATTAAATTAGATCCCGATGGTGCTGTAACAATAGCTTTAACACTCTTAATCCTTACCGGAGCCAAACCCTTTTGATAGCTGGGTGTTTCGTAAGTTGCTGCACGAGCCTCTGCTGTTCCGAATAAACCTAAGAGCCCTGCTGAAGAACCAAGTGCAAGCATCTTTAAAGCATCACGCCGGCTAGAGGACGCATTTTCTTCTAAATTTTCCATATTTTATCTTGTTTTTAAGGTTTAAGTATTTGTTAATCGAAGAAGTTTTTGTCTTCTTCTGCTAAATATTTTTTGGCTTCCTTCACAATAAAGTCAACACCTAATCCTGGTCTATCCCAGACGTCTATGTGTCCATTTTTTACAATTGGATCAGGTAGTCCATCAATAATGTCATACCACCATTCAGGGTTTCCAATTGAATATTCAAAAGCGATGAAGTTCTGTGGCATAGTAGCAGCTACATGCACTTGTGCAGCGTTGCCAATCAGACCATCAAAAATACCATGTGGCGCCATTTGAATTCCGTGTAAATCAGCATATTCTGCAATCCACTTTATCTCTGCCATACCGCCCACGTCGGCAACATCAGGACCTACAACCCGGACAGCGTTTTTTTCTATTAGTTCACGAAAATTTTGACGAAGGTAAATTTGTTCACCGGTGTGAATGGGTACCGTTGTACTTCTGGTTAATTCGAGGTAGTCATCCGCCATAACATAAGGACGGTAGTCTCCGGTCAGGAGGTCTTCCATCCACAAAAGATTGTAAGGTTCCAATGCTTTACAAAGTCTGATTGCATCAGACAACAGATGTCCTGGACCACAATCTAAGGCCAATCCAATCTCATCACCCAAAACTTTCTTCATTGCCTCAACACAGTTAATAATCCTTTTTAAACCTTGCTCCGTTAGTGAACCACGATTTGCGTGTGGTGGATTTTTTGGACCAACAGGATCGCCATAGAAAAAATTCGGTGCATTTGCACCCATTGAACTATGAAAGCCAATTGCCATTTTGATTATGGTTAGCTTTTCCTTTGAATCCTTCATACGGGAAACCGTATCCGCATAATACTGCGCATCAATGCCGGTATCTTTAGCACTTAAAGGATTTGTTCTTGCTATCCCACCATTATAAATTCTAACACGATCACGTATTTTACCCCCTAAAAGTTTATAAACAGGTAATCCAGAAGCTTTTCCAGCGATGTCCCATAATGCCATTTCTATGGCACTAACAGCAGCTCCCCAAGGCTTGAAACTTCCCATGCGTCTGATTTTCATCATACAGCGCTCCACATCAGTTGGGTCTTCGCCAATAAGAAATTCTTTATAAAAAAGAACAAATGGCTTTAGATACTGCTTTCTGCTTTCTGCTTGGCCATACCCACTTATTCCTTCATTAGTTGTTATACGTACAACAGGACTACCTCCAATAATAGCGCACTTTAGGTCTGTAATCTTTAATGCAGCTTTTGAAGATGCCATTTCATTTATATTGAATGCAAGGTCATTAGTTGCTCCATGCGCTTCTTTAATGCCATATAAACCAAGAAGCCCAGATGCCGAGCCTAAACCCAACATTTTAATTGCGTTTCTACGTTGAGTAGCAAAATTGTTTTTTGCTTTTGCCATAATTAGCTGAGTTTAAAAATATCTATTTATTAATTCAAAAAAGGTATTAGTCAAAGAAATTCTTATCCTCTTCGCTCAAATATTTCTTCGCTTCTTTTTCGATAAAATTTACACCCAATCCGGGTCTATCCCAAACATCAATAAGTCCATCCTTTACAATTTGTTTAGGCAAGCCTTCCACTATATCATACCAAAATGGAGCTGCCTGGGTATATTCAAAGGCAATAAAATTCTCAGGCATCGTTGCGCCAACCTGAACTTGTGCGGCGAGGCCAAGAAGGCCGTTAAAGGTACCATGTGGAGCTATTTTTATTCCATAAAGGTCTGCATGCTGCGCGACCCACTTCAACTCTGAAATACCTCCCATATCTGCCGGGTCTGGACCCAAGATATCTATCGCATGCCTGTCTATCAGTTCTCTGAAATTTTGTCTTAAATAAATCTGTTCACCGGTAAATATTGGTAGTGATGTGCTTTCTGTAAGTTGACGGTAGTCGTCTGCCGTCACGTAAGGTGTATAATCACCGGATAGCATATCTTCAGCCCAACAAATATTGTAAGGCTCCAATAAATTTGCCAATTTAATGGCATCAAATAACATAAAGCCAGGTCC
>CAMDKO010000088.1 GCA_945901155.1 Pedobacter schmidteae | reverse complement strand
GGTGATACTGGAGGCTGTTGCTGGTAGATTTCGCACATGTATTTTACATTGAACCGCAGAAAATCAATTAGCTCACACGCAGCGTCAATCTCAGCCTGAAATGCATTTTTTGATTGCCCCAGCATCGTAGCAGCATTGAGTGCATACCGGTATGGCCCAGCAATCAGATCGGCAGCTTTTAAGAAAATAGCTGCACGTTGCTCCCATGCTAAATTTTCCCATGCTTCTTTAGCTTTTAAAGCTGCTGATATTGCATCAGAAACATGTTGTTTACTTCCCTGGCTGTAAGTTCCAAGCAAATGCTGATGATCATGAGGCGGGTAGATATTTACCTTTTTATCTGTTCTTACTTCTTTGCCATCAATGTACATCGGTATATCGATCGTTTTGGAACGTGCATCAGCAAGTGCTTGTTTTAGTAAAGTTCTTTCTTTACTTCCTGGAGCATAATTTAATATCGTTTCATTTACCGGTTGTGGTACGTTGAAAAATCCTTTTAACATAATTGGTATTGTTAGTTGTTTCAAAGATAAGGCTTTGGTTGAAATCTGCGGATCGATTCCATGTAAAAATAATCAGGCTTGATTATTGAATGAGTATAGAACAGGGACTCTTGATATAAACATATTGTTGTTTATCATCAATTTGAAACATGATTATTCTTATTATCTGTAGGAAGTGATTTATTGATTTTTGTCTAAACCACCCCTCAGTCTGCATACCTTTCCAAACCTTCTGCTGGCTTCCAGGTAGATTTAGGCTCATAATAGTTCCATAGTAATTTTGATAGATTCCTAATGAGTTGATAACCTTCATTATCAGAGGTCCAGCTTTCATCTTTCTGGTTTTTGGTAGCAATGCAGAATACATAATCACCATGTGGGGCATTGACTAGTACCACCTCTGATCTAGAACGGTTTACTGCTCCCTGTTTTGATGCGGCTTGGATATAGGGTGGTATTTCTGAGAGGGCTTCAGCATCCCAATAAATTCGCACCATATTTCGATACATACGCTGGCTTGCTGCTGGGCTTACTGCCTGTCCATCTCTGATTTTTTTTACTAGCATAGCCATTTCCTTTGGGGTAGTTTGCCCCCAGCCATAAAGCTTCTGGTATGCTTGCCGGCCAGCTGTTCTCGAATTCAAACGGGTATGTTCAAAACCATTTTCTGATAGCCATTGATTGATATTTTCTGATCCAGCTAGCTTTTGAAGCCATAAACTGGCAGTATTATCACTCGTGGTAATGCTGAGCATCTGAACCTTGCTTAGCTGTATCTTTTCACCATCTTTAAATGAGCCCAGAATGTCTTCACCGGCATAAATTAAGCTATCACGATAAGTTAGGTTCTGATGATAACTCAATTCTTTCTTTTCAATCTTATCAAATACCCCGCACATAATGGGAACTTTGATCATGCTTGCGGTTGGAAAAATGGTGTCAGCGTTGATGGACGCTGCTTTGCCTGTTCTCAGATTTTGAACATAGATTCCTACATCGCCCTTGAAATCATTCACGAGCATTTGCAATTCTTGTGTCAATCTTTTGTCTATTCGGGTTTGAGAGCCAGCAGTATTAACTAGAAATAAAACTGTAACAAAAAGTAAAATCGATTTTCTCATCATATTGATTAATTCAATTATTCAAACATCAATAAATATAAGCGTGAAATCAAATTTGTATTTTTGTTGAAATCAGAATTTATGAAATTTCTTCGTCTGCTCTTATTTCCCTTTTCAATCCTCTATGGAATTGGAGTTTTATTTCGAAATAAGGCGTATGATTATGGTTTATTTAAGTCTGTAAAATTTAAACTGCCGGTCATCTCTGTTGGGAATTTAGCGGTTGGAGGATCAGGAAAAAGTCCGATGACTGAGTATCTGATCCGATTATTGAAGTGTGATTTCACACTGGCAGCTATTAGTCGTGGATACGGTCGAAGAACTGAAGGGCTTTTTTTTGTTGAGCCGGAAAATTCTTTTGAAGATACGGGAGATGAACCCCTACAGATTAAGCGAAAATTTGAAGGTATAACAGTAGCAGTTTGTGAAGACAGGACTAAAGCTATTCAGTGCGTATCCAATGAAAATGATGTGATAATTTTGGATGATGCTTTTCAGCATCGGGCGGTATCACCAAGTTTAAGTATTTTACTTTTTGAATATTCATCTTTCTTGACCACTCAATTATTACTGCCTGCGGGTAATCTAAGGGAACCTATGTCAGCAAAGAAAAGGGCTACTGTAATTGTTGTAACAAAATGTCCGCTGGATATTGACCCATTAAGAAAACAAGCAATTGCTAAAAAGTTAAAACTGAGGTCAGACCAGTATCTGTTTTTTTCGTTTTTGAAATACGGAACTTTGCAATCTCTATATGATGACCTGCCTTCAAGACCAATGCTTTCTTTGAGCAGCACTAAAAATATTATCCTTCTTTCAGGAATTGGAAATCCTGTTCCATTATTTAAAGAGCTGTCTAGTTATAATGCTGCAGTGATCCATCATGAATATCCTGATCATCATAATTTTACCGACAAAAATATCGCTAAACTTGTACGGGCATTTAACAGGCTTGAAGCTGGCGACAATGTGGTTATTACCACCGAAAAAGACTCTTTGAGATTACTTAAAGATGAATTTAAAAAACAATTGAAAGGAATTCCTATTTTTTACATTCCTATTGAAACGTATTTTAATGAACCGGAAAAAACAACCTTTAATAATTTAATTATAGAATATGCATCAAAACCTACACCTGGCAAAAGACTATATCAAAGGTAAGATTGGCAACTTTGAGCCCGAATTTGGAATTATTTTGGGTACAGGCTTAGGCAAATTAGTTGATGATATTGAGGTGCATTATAGTTTGATGTATTCCAATATTCCAAATTTTCCAATATCTACATTAGAATTTCATTCTGGAAAATTAATATTTGGAATTCTTAGCGGTAAAAGAGTAGTTGCTATGCAAGGTCGCCTGCATTATTATGAAGGATATGACATGAAGCAGATTACTTTCCCCGTTCGAGTAATGAAAATGCTCGGAATTCAGAAATTGTTCGTTTCCAATGCAAGCGGTGCCTTAAATCCTGCGTATAAAAAAGGCGAATTGATGATCATTAATGATCATATTAATATGCAAACAGACAATCCTTTACGAGGACATAATTCGGAAGAGCTTGGCCCTCGATTTCCTGATATGAGTGAACCCTATAATAGGGAATTAATTGACAGGGGGATGGAAATAGCAAAGAAAAATAATATTAGTTGCCATGCCGGAGTTTATGTATCTGTGAATGGCCCTAATCTTGAAACTAGAGCTGAATACCGATTTTTACGTAATATTGGTGCTGATGCTGTTGGAATGAGTACGGTGCCAGAGGTTATTGTAGCTAATCATATGTCATTACCTGTTTTTGCGATTTCGGTTTTAACAGATGAAGGTTTTCCGGATACGCTTAAGGCAGTGTCACTTGAAGAGATAATTAAAACAGCTGAAGAGGCAGAACCTAAAATGACAAAGATTTTAAAAGATCTTATTTTGGAAATTAATGATCAAACGATTAGTATTTAGTTCTATTTTATTGCTGGCTATTTTCAGCACTGATGCCTTTGCCCAAAGAACAATTAGGGCAGAAGGTGTTGGAGGCGGCCCAGGTAGTGCAGGTAGAAGTTCGCGTGGAGGTTCGAGTACTGATACGCAGGGTACTGGGCAGGAGATGAAAGAAGATTCAATCATCTATACTTCTAAATATATCCGGTATACTAATCTAAAAATATTAAAGGATGGAACTCAAACCCGTCCTATAGATACAACAGTTTCTAATTTTCAGAATTATAGCCCCATTTACAGATTTGACAAGCCAACTATTGGATTGGGAAGTGCAGGTTTGGCATATAGAGAGCTGCTTTTTAATCCAACTAAGACCATTGGATTTGATGCCGGTTTTCATTCGCTGGATGCCTATCGCCTTACCCAAGACTCTATGAAATTCTTCAGGGCCAGAACACCCTATACAGAGCTTTATTATGTTAATGGCCGTACTCAGGAGCAAACCTTCAAAGTTATTCATTCTCAAAATGTTAAGCCTAACCTGAATGTGGGGGCTATGTATAATCGCTTAAGTGCAGAAGGATTTTATGTTAACCAAAAGGCTGATCATTTGAATGCTGCTTTGTTCGCTTGGTATGAATCGCCAAATAAACGCTATAATATTGTTGGAGACGTGATCTTTAATACCATAAAGGCTGGAGAAAATGGCTCAACAACCAATGATACTATTTTCAAGAGTGATCCTATTGATAAAATAGCTATTCCAGTTCGTTTAAAGGCTAAAAGTAAAGATCGACCCATGCAGACCTGGCGTCAAACGCAGTTCTTCTTTAAACAATTTTATTATATCGGCAGGATCGATAGTCTTCCTGATACGGAAGCTGCTCAAAAAATATTGCCTACGCAGCGTTTTTCGCATGCATTAACCTATACTAAAGATCGGTTTAAGTTTTATCGTAATGAGGAAGATGAATTGGGTGCTTTCCCAATCCTTCCTTCCCAATCGTTTACTGAAACCAATGATTCTACAAAAATTTCGAATCTCAGAAATGAATTTAATTATAGTTTTTACCTGAGAGGCAAGGCCTTAAGCTTTATAAAAAATGAGTTGAAACTAGATTTGGGACTCCAAAATGACATTTATCAATACGATCAGCTTGATTACCGATCAAATTTTTCAAACACCAGCTTAAAGGCAGGATTCGCATATAGGTTCAGCGATAAGGTAAGTATCGAAGCAGACTTGAACCAGGTTGCCCAAGGAAAGCATGCAGGAGATTTTCTTTATGAAGCTAATACTTCTTTTTTGTTGAGTAAATCTGTTGGTAAGATAATACTTGGCGCCTATGTTCAGAATAAGTCGCCTGAACAGATGTATGAACGTGTAAACTATCAATACCATAGCTGGGATAAGAATTTTGATAGGACAAAGGTGAGTAACCTTTCCTTTTTATACGAAAATTTAAAGTATAAACTAGCTGCAAAAGCCGAATATTTCCTGCTTAATAATTATTTGTATTTCAAGGAAACTTCAAGTGCAAAGCAGATTATGCCTGAGCAGACTGGAACCAATATCAACTTAATTAAGATCACCCTTTCTAAAGATTTCAAGATGGGTAGGTTTAATCTCAACAATTATATAGTCTACCAAAAAACTGATTTTCAGGATATTTTAAGAACTCCCGAAATTTATTCTTACAATAGCTTTTTTTATGCTGCTAGATTTTTCAAGGTGTTGTCAACAAACATAGGTTTTGATGTGCGATTTAATACACCTTTTAAAGCTCCTGCTTATGCAATCAATGTAAGCCAATTTTACAATGATAATGCATCATTGGAATATTCTACCTATCCGGTTGTTGATGTATTTGTTAGAGCAACTTTAAAACGCTCCAATCTTTTTATAAAGTACGATTACATCAACCAGGGGATGTTTTCAAATGGGTTTTATACTGTAAGAGGGTATCCTATGCAGGATAAATTATTGAAATTTGGGGTGAGCTGGAAGTTTTATAACTGAGGTTGGAAGTCGGAGGTCTGAAGTAGGAGGACTGAGGTCTGAAGTCGGAGGTAGGAGATCTGAAGTCTGAAAAAAGCAGAAAATTTCAATTAGCACCACACAGTCTTTGTTCTTTGCTCTTGGTTCCTGATTCTATTTTCTGTTGTCTGTTGTCAGTTATCAGTTGTCTGAGGTATGAAGTCTGAAGTCTGAATTCAGAGGTCTGAAAAAGCAGTAAATCTCAATTAGCACCAAACAGTCTTTGTTCTTTGCTCTTGGTTCTTGGCTCTTGGTTCTTGGTTCTATTCTTCTGAAAATCAGGTTTTCTGTTTTTTCTTTTTTGCAGCGGGAAATAAGACATTATTTAGGATTAGTCTGTAGCCCGGGGAGTTGGGATGCAGATTCAGGTCGGTAGGAGGGTCACCTACCATGTGTTGATAATCTTCAGGATCATGACCACCGTAAAATGTCCATTGTCCTTTTCCAAATTCACCATGAATGTATCTGGCTTCTTCATTTGCCTTTGTTTCGCCCATTACAAGTACATTAGGCTTGATCACGTTTTTTCTAAACGCAGTTGTCTGACCCATAAACCCTTTTACAACTTTATCATGGTTTTGAGTGAGCATGGTAGGTACGATGTCCCATTTTGCTGAGAAATCAAAAAGTGTAAAAAAGTCGTTCGTTCGGTTTAAAGATGGAGACCTGATAGGAGTTGCATCAATATTTGAAAATTCATTATTTGAAGGATTGAGGTCGAGGCTAAAATTCTGAAAGGCCAATGTTTGGTTGAAGTCGAGTTTTGACTGGGCTTTAGGGTCTGCAGTATCTCCGTCAAAAACGCGTTCAGCAATATCAGTTCCGTTAGCTGCTAGGGCAATATCAATGGTTTCTGGCCCAGAGCACATGGCGAACATAAATCCTCCTCCAGTACAAAAATTGCGAATATTTCTGGCTACTTCCAGCTTCATTTCCGAAACTTTTTTGAACCCATTTCTTTTAGCCGTAGCTTCCTGTAGCTTTACATCTTCAATATACCAGCTCGCATTTCTGAAGGCACTCCAAAAGCGGTTGTATTGCCCAGTAAAATCTTCATGATGCAGGTGAAGCCAATCATACTTTGGTAAGTCACCTTTTAAAACCTCATTATCATATAGGATATCATAAGGAATTTCAGCATAAGTTAACACCATAGTTACGGCATCATCCCAGGGTAATTTATTTTTTGGAGAGTAAACAGCTATTTTAGGTTCTTTTTCGAGTTTTACCATATCCATGTTTACGGACGGATCGTTTATTTCATTTAAAATAACAGTCACTTTTGCATCGGCAATAACTTCATAAGACACTCCGCGGATTTTACATTCAGATTCCATGGTTTGTGAATATTTCATCAGGAAACTTCCACCGCGGTAATTCAATAGCCAATCTGTTTCAAGGCCATTTTTTAATGCCCAATAGGTAATTCCATAAGCCTTTAGATGATTTTTCTGTTCCTCATCCATAGGAATGAGAATAGAAGCAGCCCTGCACACTGAAACAAAAAGTAAGATTAGAAGCGTTAAACGGACTTTTAGCATGAATTCTATTGGTGTTAAGGATGTATTAAAGTTATAAAAAGAAGAAGATATTCATAGAATTTTACCAATTGCCTGAAATAATTAACTTTGTCAACCAATAATAAAGATTGAACTATGAGTAAAGCAATTATAAAAACTGAAAAAGGTGACATGACTGTGCAATTTTATGATAAAGATGCACCTAATACAGTGGCGAATTTTCTAAAATTAGCAAATCAAGGTTATTATGATGGGGTAACTTTCCATCGTGTAATTAATGATTTCGTTATTCAAGGTGGAGATCCAACTGGAACCGGTGCCGGTGGCCCGGGTTATAGTATTGATTGTGAGCTGGATGGTGAAAATCAATTTCATGATAGAGGAGTTCTTTCCATGGCTCATGCCGGAAGGAATACTGGAGGTTCCCAGTTCTTTGTCTGCCATAGCCGCACTAACACCGCTCACCTGGATCGTAATCATACTTGTTTCGGCAAGGTTATAGAGAATGTAGATGTAGTAGATGACATCCGTCAAGGAGATAAAATACTAGGAATAGAAATTGTTGAAGAGTAGACATTAGATCGAAGATAAGAGATTTGAGAATTTACTAATACTTTTTCAAAAATCTCATATCTCACATCTCAAATCTAAAAAAGCATATGAATTTAAGAGGACTAGTTTCCGTTTCCGGCAAACCGGGGTTATTCAAATTGATTGGCCAGAATAAATCAGGCTTTATCCTGGAAACACTGGATGAACTTAAGAATAAAATTGTAGTGAATATTAGTACTGCAAAAATGGCCTCTTTAGAAGATATTACTATTTTTGGTGAAGATTCTGATCTGAAATTGAGTGATATATTCTCTAAGATGAAGGGAAGTAAGAGTATCCCAGATCCTAAAACTGCAGATGGTAAGGTTTTACGTTCATTTTTTATTGAAGTAGCACCAGATCATGATCAGGAACGCGTTTATGCTTCAGACATGAAAAAGATTATTACCTGGTTTAACACCATTAAAGATCTTCCATTATTTGAAGAAGCAGCACCTGAACCTATTTCTGAAGCTGCCGCGACAGAGTCATTAGTGAAAAAGCCAGAGCCAATTACTATGGAGAAACCAAAGGCAACAAAGGCACCTGGAAAAAGCACAACAAGGCTTTCTCAAAAATCTAAATAATAAATTCATAAAATATCAAAGGCACTATTTACTTTTTGAAAATTTGCCTTTTTTATTGGATCAGAAAAAGTAAAGAATTGCAGCTCCTAAGGCTAATCCGATCAGAGCAAAGATCCAGAATTGCTTCTTTTCATTGCCTGTATTGGCGTACTTGAACCGGTATTTTCTTTTATAATCTGCCATATTTACTGATTTAATCGTGGTGATAGGGCTCTCCTTTTAAGATAGTATAGGCACGGTATAATTGCTCAGTAAAAAACAATCGAATCATTTGATGTGAGAACGTCATTTGCGAAAGTGATAACTTGTCATTACTTCTTGTATAAACTTCTTCACTGAAGCCATATGGGCCCCCAATGATAAATACCAAATGCTGTTGTCCGCCAACCATTTTCTTATTTAAATATACAGAGAAGTCTTTGGATGAAAACTGCTTTCCATTTTCGTCGAGCAGAATAACGTGATCTGTGCTTTGAATGTTTTTAAAGATCAATTCAGCTTCTTTGCTCTTTTGTTGTTCTTTTGAAAGGCTTTTTGTGTTCTTTAATTCCGGTATCTCTAGTATACGAAACGGAATATAATGTTTTAGCCGCTTTAAATAGATATCAATACCCTCAATAAGATAGTTATCTTCTGTTTTACCGATGGTGAGAAGGCTGATCTTCATTATTTTAATAGGGTTACCGAACCTGATTGCTTGATCATGTTTGAATTCAAATCAGTGCCATCAATTACATAGTAATTCATTCCAAAGTTAAGATCTCATTTTTGTAAAAATCCTTACAGTAATCATATAACAGAAAAAAGCTTAAAGCCTTAGTGTATTTCTACTGGCCTTAAGCTTTTAAATGATTGTTTTATATTTTATTGATTCATTCTGATGATATTCAATGCACCACCAGCTTTGAACCATTCAATTTGTTGTTCATTATAGGTATGGTTTACATTAAATGTATCAGTTGTTCCGTCGATATGATTAAGAACAATGTTTAATGGTTTTGCAGGTGCGAAATCATTTAAACCTTTAATATCTATTGAATCATCTTCACGAATTTTGTCGTAATCGTTTGCATCAGCAAATGTTAAGGCAAGCATTCCTTGTTTTTTCAAGTTGGTTTCGTGAATGCGGGCAAATGATTTTACTAGAATAGCACGAACGCCAAGGTGTCTTGGCTCCATTGCTGCATGTTCGCGTGATGATCCTTCACCGTAGTTTTCATCTCCTACAACAATACTTCCAATTCCTTTTGCTTTGTAAGCACGGGCTGTTGCTGGTACCGGACCATATTCTCCGGTAAACTGATTCTTAACAGTATCTGCTTTGTCATTAAAGAAGTTAGTAGCACCGATCAGCATATTGTTAGAGATATTATCCAAGTGGCCTCTGAATTTCAACCATGGACCAGCCATAGAAATATGATCCGTAGTACATTTGCCTTTTGCTTTGATCAGAAGTTTTAATCCCTTGATGTCTGTACCTTCCCATGCTTTGAATGGATCAAGTAATTGCAGGCGCGAAGATTTTTCATCAACGATCACATTTACTTTACTTCCATCTTGGGCAGGTGCCTGATATCCAGCATCTTCAACATCAAAACCTTTAATAGGCATTTCAAGACCTTGTGGTTCTTCAAGCTTAACCTGCTCACCGGCTGAGTTAGTCAGGGTGTCGGTCATCGGATTAAAAGCCAAGTCTCCGGCAATGGTCATTGCAGTAACTAGTTCTGGGGATGCTACGAATGCATGCGTATTCGGGTTTCCGTCGTTACGCGATTTGAAGTTTCTGTTGAATGAAGTGATGATTGAGTTTTTGCGGGTAGGATCATCGCTATGACGAGCCCATTGTCCGATACATGGTCCACAGGCATTTGCCAGAACTACTCCACCCATATTTTCAAAGGTTTTCAGGAAACCGTCACGCTCTACTGTATAGCGA